>JANNJV010000595.1:0-28317 GCA_031395945.1 Gemmatimonadota bacterium
CCTGGTCGGCCGCACCGTTGGATGCCCGATCCTGACCGGCCAGCGGCGCGGCAGAAAGGACCGCGATGGCAATTGCGACGAAGTGCGAAGCAGGACGCTGCATGGCCTTCTCGTGAGGAAGTGATGGAGCAACGTGGAACGCATGCTATCTACGCTCGCCGCCGATTCGGCGCTGCCTGAGAGAATAGACAAGAGAACATACCTTTATGTTAATGATACTTGACACTTAGATGTGGTACCTTTACAGTACCATGGCAGACCTTTCTCCAGGAGAGCCGTCATGGACACGCCAGCCGTCGCGGACAAGGTCACGCTGTCCTTCGAGGATTGGAGTTACGCCCACGTGTGGGTCTTCTTCCCCATCTTCTACTTCGGCGCCATTGGAATCCTCTCGAGCCGGTATCAGGGCGAATGAAAAACCGGCTCAAGGTGCTGCGCGCTGAACGCAATTGGTCGCAGGCGGACCTGGCCGAGCAGTTGCAGGTGTCTCGACAGACGGTCAACGCGATCGAAACCGGCAAGTACGATCCCAGCCTGCCGCTGGCCTTTCGCGTTGCACGCCTCTTCGGTCGCTCGATCGAAGGCGTGTTCGAGCCCGAGGCCGATTTCGCGCAGGGCGATGGCGCCCGGTAAGCGGCCGGTGTATCCTCGCTGGCTCCATGCTACGTGATACCCTGACGCTGCTGGTCACCCGAGAGCTGCGCGCGTTCAAGCGTGAGGTGGAAGCGTATCCGGATGATGCGAGCCTCTGGCGCGCCGTGCCGGGGCTGCCAAACAGCGGAGGAACACTCGCGCTCCATGTCGCCGGCAACGTCCAGCACTTCTTTGGTGCGATCCTCGGACGCGACGGGTACCGCCGTGATCGTGACGCGGAGTTTGCCCGCCGCGATGTTGCCCGCGCTGAGCTCGTGGCGGGACTGGACGCGGCGATCGCGTCCGTGGAGCGAACGCTGGCACGGTTGGGTGCCGAGGCGCTGGATGCGCCCTACCCCGAGCCGATTGCCAAACGCACCGTGAGCGCCACTGACTTTGCCGTGCATCTGGCCGTCCATCTCGCTTATCACCTGGGGCAGCTGGACTACCACCGTCGCATGGTCACCGGCGATGCGAAGGGCGTCGACGCCGTCTCGGTGCGGGAGTTGCCAGAGGTCCGCTGACGCACCATCGCCCCACCCCCATGACTGAATTGGACCGTCCCGACAACTCGCCGCTGATCGAGGGCACCGATCTTACCGAAGATCAGGTGCGGGAGCGCATGATTCGCCTGGCCTTCGACGGCGACCGCGAGCGCTACGGCCATTTTATCAATACCATCCGCGAAGCCATCCCGCCGGACGTCCAGGTCATTCTGCGCGGCAGCGCCGTGACCGGTACCCGCTGGCACAGCGACATCCCGTTCGACGCGGATGGCCCTGGCACCAGCGATCTGGACCTCACGCTCATCGGCGGCGAGATGGTCAAGCTGTTCGATGTGCAATACATCCCCGGATTGCACACGGCGCCGCTGAGCGAAGCGCATCCGGACGCATCCATCGTTCTGTTGCCGCTGCGACGGGCGCTGTGCGCCATCGCGCGCCGTCCGGTGAACATCCAGGCCTCGGCGGACCTGCTCAAGTTCGCCCGCGACATCGTCATGCACCAACCGTATCTCACGCTCGTCGAGAAGACCGACGACGCCAAGGACGACGCGTGACCACCAGGCTTCTGAGCTACAACATCAAGTTCGGTGGACAGCACCGCGAACGAGCCATCGCGGAGGTGATACGCGGCGCCAACGCCGATGTCGTCCTGCTGCAGGAGGCCACGGACCCGCGGGTCGTCGAGCGCCTGGCGCAGGACACCGGACTGCCACACTGGGGCTCGCGCCCCGACTACTCCATGGGTTTTCTCACGAAGGCTCCGGTGACGCACCATGCCTGGCATCAGCCGGGGAACGCGCGTCACCCGTTTCTGGAGCTGGTGCTCGAGGGCGTGGAGTGCCGCATCTTCGGCTTGCACCTGGTGGCCTGGTTCTCAAAATGGTCGGAGCGGAAGCGCCATCGCGAGCTGCGCGCGCTCCTGGACGGCATTCGCGAGCACCAGGAGGGATTTCATCTCATCGCGGGGGACTTCAACGCCCTGGCGCCGGGCGAGTTGCTCGAGGTTGCGAAAATGCCGCGCTGGATTCGGGCAATGGTCTGGCTGAGTGGCCGCGACATCGCGCGCGACACCATCCAGCATATGATCGATCAAGGCTACACGGACGCGTATCGATTGCTCCACCCCAACGACAACGGGTTCACATTTCCCACGTGGGATCCGCATGTCCGGCTGGACTACGTATTCCTACCCAAGCGCTACGACGAGCGCGTCGCGGTCTGCGAGATCCTGTTCACACCCACCGAGCTTGTGAAAGAGGCATCCGACCACGCGCCGCTGTTGGTAGAGGTTCGATAGGCATCGCGCGCACCGGTGGTACCGGGTGGTACCGGCAGTCCCGTTGGCGAGGCGAGTGGCTTAGTCTTCGACGCGATCATCCAACGGAGGCCGCAATGGGAACGGCTGTGAATGCGGGAACGAATCGGCTCGACGCGGGAAGACTCGTACTGCGATTGGCGGTGGGCGTCCTCCTGCTGCTGCACGGCATCGCCAAGATGCGCAACGGCATCGGCTGGATGGAGGGTATGCTGGGCGCCGTGGGCCTGCCCGCATTTATCGGCTATGGAGCATATGTGGGCGAGGTCGTTGCCCCCCTGTTCCTGATCGTGGGACAATTCACGCGTATCGCGGGGCTGGTCGTCGCATTCAACATGCTCAGCGCCATCGTGCTCGCGTTACGTGACAAGATCGGCACGCTCAATCAGGGCGGCGGCTGGGCCATCGAGCTGGAGATGCTGTTTCTGCTGGGTGGCGTGACGATTTTCCTGCTGGGCAGCGGCCGCTACGCGCTCTCCAAGGGCACGGGGAAGTGGGACTGAGCAGCGACCACCCGCCGTCAGTGCCTCAGCGAAAAACCGACCGTTTGTTGAACCAGTTGGCGCACGCGCTGTCCCTGCGCTTCGGCGGCAAGGTATCGCGTGCGGGCAAGCCAACGGCGCACCGATTCGCCAAAGAGCGGATGCGTTTGCCGTAGAATAGTGAGCGACGCGGGTTCCACGCGTCCGGTGGTATCGACGACGAAGGTGACTACCACCTCGCCTTCCAGTGCGGCGGAGCGCAGGGTTTCGGGATACTCCGGCGGCGGATTGTCATTGCGGGGAGCCACGATCTTGTCCACGGCGTGGTGCAGGAAGACAGCATCACTCGTGGGGCCGCGGGGAGCGCTGGAAATCAGCGTGCGTGAAAACAGTTCTTCGAATGTGGCGAGTGGCCCGCTTGGAATTCCCGGTCCGGGATTGAAGGTTGTCACGGGCGGCACGACGATCTTGAATTGGTCCACGGGCGGCACCGTAGGATACGAATCGCTGGCGTCGGTCCGTTGCTCGGTTGGTCGAGGCGGCGGTGGCGGAACGACATAGATGAGATCGTCCACCTGTGTCTCGACCAGCACCGCGGCTCCGCGCGCGGTGAGGGCCACCGCCGACGCGATGATGGCCGCATGAGTCAACACGCTCGCCACGGTCCAGCCACCGCGCGCTGCGCGCCGCGGCGTGCTCTCCAACAACAGATGCATCATGGGCACTCACTCCGTTGCATGTCTTCATCCGACGATACCCCGGAGCGATTGCGCAACGCTTATGCGATCATGACGAAATGGTGAACACCGGATTAGTCATTGCCCCATGGGCGTAATCACCTTGGCGCCTGCCGGAGCACCATCATGCAGCGCCGTTCGGCGTCCCGTTGCCGCCACATCGTCACAATTGCCTTGTGGAATCGTGGCCGGCGCGTAGCATTAGGTCCGTCACGGATATATCTGTCACGGAGCTACGATGGCCTCGCTGCCAGACCCGCAATCGCAGCTGCCGCTCACGCCGGTGGTCCTGCACATCCTGCTCGCCCTGACCGACGAGCGGCAGGGCAAGCATGGGTACGCAATCGCGCGTGAGGTGGAAGAGCTGACGGATGGCCAGATCCGGATGGGCCCCGGCACACTGTATGGTTCGATCCAGCGCATGCTCGACTCGGTGCTGATCGAGGAGCGGCTCACGCGCCCGGCCTCGGATGACGACGAGCGGCGGCGGTACTACAAGATCACAGCGTTCGGTCGGCGCGTGCTGGCGCTCGAGGTCGCGCGCCTCGCGCTCATCGTGTCGATTGCCAGGCGCAAGCAGCTCCTGCCCGCATGACGTACCACATCGATCCCGGCGAGCGTGTTTTCCGCGTGCTGCTGCGCCTGTATCCCAGCAGCTTCCGCGAGCGGTTCCAGGAGGAAATGGTGGACTTCTTCCGCGCGCGGCGGCTGGAGCAGGACCGCCGGTACGGAGCGCGCGGCCATGTGCGCCTGTGGCTCCACCTGTTCGCCGACATGATGCTCAACGCGCCCGCGCTGCATGTGCGCGCGCTCCGCCCGGCGTCGGCCCATGACGTTCCCTGGGCTTCCCCGGACTACCCGATGGAGACGCACCCGATGGATACGCTGACGCAGGACCTTCGATATGCGCTGCGCTCGCTCGCGCGGCACCCCGCCTTCGCGGTCGTGGCCGCCATGACGCTGGCGCTTGGCATCGGCGCAACGACCACAATCTTCAGCGTCGTTGATGCGGTGCTGTTGCGCCCCCTGCCCTGGCCGGAGCCCGACCGGATCGTGCTGGTGTACGGGACGCGTGGCGATGTGCGCCAGAACGGTGTCGCGTACCTGGACTACAAAGATTGGCGTGAGCAGTCCACATCGTTCGACGAGCTTGGCGTGGTGCGCGGACAGAGCGTAAACCTGACCGGGGGTGAAACGCCCGATCGGCTGATCGGCTCCTTTGTCACCGCGAGCACGTTCCGGCTGCTGGGTGCGAGCACATTGCAGGGACGCCTGTTCACAGACGCCGAGACCGAGGTTGCCACCAAGGAGCCCGTTGCTGTCGTCAGCGAGACCGTGTGGCGCACGCGGTTCGGCTCCAGACCGGATCTCGTGGGACAGACAATGGTGCTCAACGGCCAACCATTCAGCGTTGTTGGAATCATGCGTGCGGGCTTCGAGGCACCGCTCGGTACGCCAGGCGTGTGGCTTCCGCTGGGCTACTATCCCAATCGCGGGGATCTCGAGGTGCGCGGTCGAGGCGGTGTCCTGGTCTTCGGAAAGTTGAAGGCCAGTGTAACGATCGCCGCAGCGCAGCAGGAGCTCGACGGCATCGCGACACGCCTGGGCGAACGCTACCCGACCACCAACGCAGGCAGTGGCGCCAGCGTTCAGCCGCTGAGAGACCAGATCGTGGGGAGCACCAGGACTCCGCTGCTCTTCGTGCTGGCGTCCGTCGGCACCGTGCTGCTCATTGCGTGCGCGAATGTCGCCAACCTGCAACTCGCGCGCGCGGCAGCGCGCCGCCGCGAGCTGTCGGTGCGCGCCGCGCTGGGCGCGGCCCGTCAACGGCTCGTGCGACAGCTGCTCACGGAAAGCCTGGTGCTGTCCGCGATCGGCGGGCTGGCGGGCTTGGGGATCGCGTACGCCGGCGTGCGCTGGTTCGCGCGCGTCGTTCCGGATCTGCTGCCCCTCTATGGGGACATCACCCTGAACGGAAGCGTTCTGGCTTTTGCCGGCGCGGTCACGCTCCTCACCGGCGTCCTGTTCGGCATTGCACCGGCATGGCAGGCAAGCCGTCTGCGGCTGCAGGAAACGCTCACGGTGCGTGGCGACACCGGCGGCGCGCGTCTGACGGCCCACCATGCGCTGGTGGTCGGCCAGATCTCATTGTGCGTCGTATTGCTCATTTGTGCCGGGCTCCTGACCCGCAGTCTCATTGCCCTGGCGGGCGTGCAGCCGGGGTTCGACGCGACCAATGTACTGACCATGCAATTCCGGTTGCCGCCGGCCAGGTATGACAGCGAGCAGAAAATCGCGGACATGTTCGGCCGCACCATACGTGAGATCCGCGCCGTCCCAGGTGTCCAGAGCGCCGCACTGGTGCGCGCCACGCCGCTCAATGGCAATGGTGAGAGAATTCCCTATGAAGTGGACGGTTCGAGTATCACGGAAGTCGAGAAACTTCCGTCGGCCCACCGCAACATCGTGAGCCCGGGATTCTTCGAGACACTCCGGATCCCGCGCATGAGCGGACGTGATTTCTCGGATGATGACCGCGCCACGACGTTGCCCGTAGCCATCGTCAACGAGCAACTGGCCGGGAAGATCGCCCCCGGAGAATCGGCCGTCGGCCGACGCGTACGACTGCGCGACGGCGATGAGCCCGTGTGGGCCACCATCGTTGGCGTGGTCGGCAACGCCAGGCATTTCCAGGTCAACGAGGCGCAGCTGGATCAGGTCTATCTCCCCTACCAGCAGAAGGCACTGATCTTCACGGAGGTCGTCGTGCGCTCCTCCAGCGATCCCATGCTGCTCTCCAATGCCGTGCGGTCCGCCATCTGGCGCGTGGATAGGGACCAGCCGGTCTGGGGGGTGCGGCCGGTGACGCAGTCGATCGAGCGACAGCTGGGCTCGCGCCAGTTCACCATGCGCCTGCTGGCGTCCTTCGCGGGCCTGGCCGTGCTGCTGGCCGTCATAGGCGTGTACGGCGTGATGAGCTACGCGGTGGCTCGGCGCACGCAGGAGATGGGCGTTCGCATGGCGCTCGGCGCCAGAACAACCCAGGTCATTGGACTGGTATTGCGGCATGGTATGCGTAGCATCGCGCTGGCACTCGTCATCGGCGTGGCGGCGGCGCTTGGCGCAACGCGCGTGCTCGAGACACAGCTCTACGGCGTGGAGCGAACCGACCCGCTCACTTTCATCGTGGTCCCGCTCGCGCTGGCCGTCGTCGCGCTCGCGGCCTGTTATCTCCCTGCGCGCCGTGCCAGCCGTGTCGATCCGATCGTCGCTTTGCGCACCGACTGACTGTCGTCACACGCAGGCCCGAAAAACAAAACGCCTGCTCTCGCGAGCAGGCGTTTTGAGTAATGCGATGCGCGAACTACCGCATCTTGTACGAGAAGCCAAGACCGAAGTTATTGCCGCCATCTTCGATGATGATCTTCTGGAACGCCGCGTGGACGCCCCAACCACCGGGAGATTCCCACGCCGCGCCGGCACCGACCAGCGGACGGGTGCCGCTCTCGCTCGTACCAGAAGCGCTCAAGCGTCCCCAGCCGAAGCCGGGAGTGATGAAGCCGGTGACGCGCGCCTTGCTGGCCTGCGTCATCGACAGCGCCAGGGGGAACCCAACCGCAAGCGACAAAGCGGTGAGGTCGCTTTCCTTGGCGTAGCCGAAGCTACCCTGCATGTTGATGCTGGTGCCGCTGCTGCTGTTCCACAGAGTGGAATTCACATCAGCGCCGGCGTTGAATACGCCATCGCACCCATCGCAGCTAGGCATGATGTAGCCCAGCGTGCCGCCGATCGCGGCATTGGAGCCGGCCGGCATGTAGTACGACGCACCGAGATTGTTCGTCCCGTCGCCCGTGCTTGGCGCAAAGTGCGAAAAGCGCATGGCGAAGGAGCTGAAGTTCTTTTCACCTTTCATTCCCGGGGAGATCAAAATCGGGGAATGCGAGCCGACCGGCGTGAGAACCAGCGCGGTGTACGCCACTATGTCCTTGGCGGACGGCTGTGCCGCGGCGTCGCGGGCGGTCAAGCTAACCAGTCCAACTACGAGTATTGCCGTAAGGCAACGTCGCATACAAACCCTCCTGGGGGTGGGTAAGTGAACTGCTTACGATTCGCTATTGCACCTGAAAGTGCAATGGTTGTCTAGTGACGCGGGACACAGCTGAAAGTCACACATGCCCGGTCACAAACTTGAGTTTTCCACTCAGCGAATTCGGGCCTTTTCCAACGTCGTCTTACCGCCGTCACGGGCCGCGAGATACACCACGCCAGATCCGAAGCCGACGATCGTTCGATCTTTGGGAATTTGAACGCGCTCCACCAACTCACCCTTCCCATTCAACACGTCGTAGACAGTACCGCCGGCAATTCCCTTCGTGGGAATCGTCTGGATCCAGAGGTTGCCATCGGCATCGGCGCGCACCGCTCCAGCGAAGAATGGCGGCTTGTAGTCTGGCAGCTCGTTCGCGGGGATGAACGACACATTCCGCCCCATGGCCATGTTGGCGCCCGGAGGACCACCTGGCCCGCCACCGCCAGGGCCACCGCCGATGACGATCATTTCTGTGCGCTGCTGCCCGCCAGGAGTGGTTACCGTATTGGAGTTGGCGGTGGGCGCCGTTGGCGGAGGATTGGCCGCGAGAAAACGCTCGCGCGCCGCCTTGAGCGAATCAATGAAGGCCACCTTGTCCTCGTCCGTGAGACGCTGCCACTCGTGTGGCACCTTGCCGGACGATTCACGCGTGCCATCGGACCGAACCCAGTCGACGTGATAGTCCCGTCCGCGCACCAGGGCGACAGAGCCGTCCGACAAGACGGCGAAATCATCGACGACCGGTAGCGGATTCACCTGCATCGAGACACTCATGCGACCCATGGTGTCGCGCTGAATGTCCATCTTGGGACGCGGCACTTTCGTGTACCCGATCGTATCCACAGCGCGCGTGGCGAGGTCTACGCGAACGATGGGTGACGAATCGGCCACCTCCGGGGGTGTCGGTGCGTCACCAGGTCCCCTCCGCATCTGGAATCGCGGCATTGCGCGATAGACCAGGCGCCCCTGCCCGTCGAATCCGGCGGCGCCAAGCGCACCGCTGCCCAGCGTCATGGCATCCTGCGAGCGCGGCACCGACATGACGCGAGCCACCTTGCCCGCCCCATCGATCACGAGCATCGAGAGCGACTGCGGATCGACGAACAGCGAGGAATCGCCGCGATACGCGATGAGTCCTCCCGTCCTGCCGCTATAGGCATTCGCCGTCGCCGATGTCGAATCGGCAATGACCGTCGGATTGTTCAGTGCGGTATCGAACATGACGAGTCGGCGGCCGCCGACGTCGTTGACGATGACCCCTCCCTTCAGGTGTCGTACGAATACCTGCGCGCCGAGTAGCTCCTTGGCTGTGGCGATGACCGGCCCCAGCGGCCGGATAGCTGGAGTTTGCTGGGCACTGGCGACGTTCGCGACCGCGAGCATCGCGGAGACGCCGAGAAAAACGAAATTGGGCATGGTTGAATGCATGGGTGCGGGATGTGTTGACGGCGGGATGTATTGATGGTCAGGGCATGCGAACTTCGATGCGTTGGCCACCGCCACCGCCGCCGGCCACGATGAAATCACCGGCTGGAACGAAGCCTCCGCCGCCAAAGCCGCCCGTTCCCAGGCCCGCGGTACCGGAGCGAATGGACGCCAAATAACGCGGATCGAGGTAGCTCGCGATGAAGGTGGGCAGGCGGCGGAACTGCTCGTCGGTCAGGAGATGCTTCACGTGCGGTGCCAAGTGCTTCATGAAATCCACGGTCTGGCGTCGCGCGATGATGTAGCGGTGATAGACCTCGTCATGCTCGTACGTATCCGGCAGCGCCGAGAATTCCCTGACGATCGGAGTCCATATGCCGTCGAGCTTGATGATGTACTGCCGATTGAGGGTGGCAATGCTATCGGCCTGCATACTGCTCAGTTTCAGCGTATCCTGATCGCGCAGAATGGCGGCAAGCGGATTTGGAATGCCGCCGTTGCTGAACATGGCGCGGAGCATGAGCTCGGGGGCTTTCTGCCCCTGCGTGCGGCGGCCGCGATCCAGTTGTTGCGTCAGCATCTGCCGCTCGCGTGTGGGGCCGATGTCGAAACGCAGCAGCGCGGTCAGGGTCACCGGCGCGCGAAACTGGTTGAACGCCGGATTGGTGGCGCCGAAGCGCCGATTGACTTCGTACTGATAGCGCTGCGTGCCGGCGTCGAAACCACGCACGTACAGCAGGGCGTTGTCCGGGATGGGCGTCTGTCCCCACCCGCGCAGCTTGCCGGACCCATTCACGATCAAGTCAGCAGCGCCAAGTGGGTTGGACAACTGGAAGGACAGCGACGCCCGCTGCGGCATGCGCACCTTCACCGGGTTGAACGAGAACGACATGCTGGCGGTGGACGTCCACGGTCCCACGCAGGTGTTCCGGCCCGCCAGCGTGTTGAGTTGACTCGAGAGACACTTGCGCGCGCTTTGGGAGCCAGTGGCGAGCAGGTCGCGCATGCCGTTGGCGAGCGCGGGATCCAGTCCGGCAATGGTGTCCGAAAAGATGAAGGCGCGATCGTTTGCGCTGCCGTCGCCGTTGATGTCTCCAGCCACCATGGGCGTGTACCGGATGCCGGACCGGAACTGTCCGAACCAGTTCACCCGAAGAAAGTCGAAGAAATTGTAGCCGAGACTGTAGCCGATCTGGTGCGGCGTGCTGGACGAATTGCCCCAGGCGACGGTGAGCGGATTGCCAACGGTGCTGTTGAATCCGCGGAATTGCTCGCGCACCCGCGAGTGCGTGTACCACGTGCTCCAGGTGAACGAGGTACTGAAACGCGTGGGCGAGAGCCGCACGGTCCCCTGATAACTCTCCGACCGCAGGTCAGAGCGTGTCTCCGTGACGCGCGAGTACCGCGACGAGATGCGCGAGTCCTGCGACGCGATAGCCCCAGTGCCAGGCACGATGCTCGTGGGTTGTACGAAGACCGGGCGGTCATCCTCAGCCGGAAGAACGAACTCGGCAGAGCCGTCGAAATTACGATCGATGTTGCTGGACTGATTGAGGTTGAGCGAATACGTCA
This sequence comes from Gemmatimonadota bacterium, assembly GCA_031395945.1. Classification (GTDB taxonomy): domain Bacteria; phylum Gemmatimonadota; class Gemmatimonadetes; order Gemmatimonadales; family Gemmatimonadaceae; genus DASPMP01. The sequence goes on from JANNJV010000595.1 coordinate 10,761, forward strand.
GGTCCACCGACGTGGAAAACCGATTGTTGAGGATCGGGCCCGCCCAGTTGATGTTGGACCGAATGCTGCGCGGCGATGCGTAGTCCTTGCTGAACGCGCTGACATTGGGCGCGACGTTGGAGAACGGCGTGCCGCTCGATCCGTTGGCGCAGGTTGTTGGAATCTGCGATGGATCGGCGGCGTAGCTGGCCCAGTCGGGAACCGGAGTCGCCGTGCCGACGCAGGTGATCTGCTGCACCGCGCTTGGGAGGCCGGTATTGTCCAGCGCGGCACCGACCGTGTTCACGCCAGGCAAGTTCTGAAATACGCCAATGCCGCCGCGCACGACCGCGCGCGGGCCTCGCGCCGCCCCCAGGAATGACGCAATCTGCGCCGCGGTGCCATACGTCCACGAAAACCCGATGCGCGGGCTCACGTACATCTTGTTCGGCACGCGGTCGTTCCGAAGACCGAAGAGTGTGTCCAGTGTCAGGTTCCGCGCGGGCGTGGACAGGTACTGCGCGCCGTCCAGCCGGACTCCATACGTGAGCTGGAAATCCGGCGACCGGCGGTACGAATCGCCCAACGAGAGCCCGGCCACCACCTGACTGATGTCGCGGCGGCGTGGGGACAGCGCGCGTGTGAATGCCGACGGAGCGTTCGCCTCGAAATCCGCCAGCGAGTTGTACGTGAAGGTGCCGAGCGTGTTGATGGCGAGGTTCTGATCCGAGTTCTCGTGACGCAATTCCGTGGCGAGCTTGAGCCGGTGCTTGTTGTTGGCGCTGAACCACGAGAGCTGGTTCTGGAAAGCCGTGGTTACCGCGGTCTGCGTCGTGTTCATGCCGGGATTGCCGCCGAACGACAGCGTCTGAACGCCGCTGGTCCCATCATCGAACGCCGACGTGACGCGCACGCGGCCGGCGGGCAGATCCAGATACGGCGTGCCGTAGTTCTTCGACGCGCTCAGTCCGATCGATGTCTCCGTAAGGATACCGATGCCGAAAAAGCTGCTGTGACGTCCCTGCACGCCGTAGCGGTAGTTGGTGCGATCGCCGCCGAACGCCGGCACTTCCGTGGCCGACCCGCTTGCTGGACTCTGCTTCCCCCAGCTTCCGTTGAACGCGAGGTTGACGGCGCGGCCACTGGTGGCGGTAGGCGACGTGAGATCCACACTGCCGAGAATGAGGCCGCTGTCACCTACGCGATCGTCGCGCACCGAGCCGACGCGCGACGGAATCTGCTGGCTGGCCATGACGCTCAACAACCGGTTCGCGCTGTCTGACGCAACACCCGCCGCCTTGAGGCCGAGCGGATCGGTGCTGAGCAGGGTCTGGAAGTCGTTGGCACGCCGACCCAACTGGTACGACAGGGTATAGAACGTTTTGTCGTAGACCAGCGGGCCGGACATCAGCCCGCCCAGCGACGCATTGGAGTACTCCTGACCCAGGGAGCGCGCGGCTGCGTCCGTCCACTGCAGCGATGGCGAATCGAAATTCAGGCTGTTGGTGCGTGCGATGAAGTTCGATCCTGGACGCGTGCGGATGTTGAGCTGGCCGCCGCTGAAGCCGCCGCGTGAGACGTCATAGGGCGAGGTCACCAGTGACGTGCTGATCGCGGCGTCGCGCGGAAGCTGGCTTCCGCCGAAATTCATCCCGTTGAGCGTGGTGTTGTTCTGGTCGGCGCCCAGACCCAGCACCGAGAACCCGTTGCTGCCGTCCTCGTTCGTGGCGCTCTGCACGCCGGGCAGAGTGGCCGCCATCGCGGCGAGATCGCCCAGCAGGTTGGCGGGCACCTCGCTGGTGGCGATGGTGCGTTCGGTACCGCTGGCGTCCGGCGTGGCATCATTCCGCCGCGGACGCTGTCGCTCACCAACCACCTCGACGGCATCCAAGACGGTATTGACTCGCTGCAGTCGCGCGTCGGCGACGAGAAAATCCTCATCGGCGATGCGCTTCACTTCAAAGCGCCTGGCGGCGAACCCGAGCGCCGCGAAGGACACCATGTAGTCGCCGTCGCCGCCCGGGAAGGTGATCGTGAAGCGTCCGCTTCGGTCCGTGCGCGCGGTGCGGTTGACGCCGCCGGAGATGGACGTCGCGGTCACCACGACACTCTCGAGCGGCAGGCTATCCGGACCCGTGACGCGACCGCGAATGATGTCGGACTGCGCGTGTCCGACCGACGTCAGGACGCTCGTGAAGATGGCCGCGAACAGGACGGCTCGTAGACGGCTCATGTGCGAAGTAAGCGAGAGGCGGGCGAAAGTTCCACGGCGAATCCAGCTGTTGGACTCCCACTGCCGCCGGAAGGTTGCCTGCCGGTACTGACTCTTACGCCGACGCGCCGCTGCTCGTTGCTTCCATCTGCTGCGGCGGCGCCTCGAGGGGAAGCAGGACGGTAAAGCTCGTGCCGACGCCGACGATGCTTTCTACGGAGATGACGCCGCCCAGACGCGCCACGAGCTTGCGGGTGATGCTGAGCCCCAGGCCGGTGCCGCCGAACTCGCGGGTGCGCGACTGGTCCACCTGTCGGAAATCCTCCCAGATGACCGAGAGGTGCTCCGGCTTGATGCCAATCCCGGTGTCGTTGATGTCGATGCGCACGCCCATCGCGTGCGGCCGCACGACAATGGACACGCCGCCTCGGTTCGTGAACTTCATCGCGTTCGATAGCAGGTTCAGCAGCACCTGCTTCAGCTTCGTCCGGTCGCTGATGATGGGGGGCGCATCGTCCGAGATGTCCACCGTATAGCTCAGCGACTTGCGGCGAATCATGGGCTCCATCTGCTGGCTGGCCTCGCGCATCACGTCCGCGAGCGGGAGCTTCTCGAGCGTGAACTGCATCTTTCCCGCCTCGATTTTCGCGAGATCGAGGATGTCGTCGATGAGGATGCGCAGGTGGTCCGCGGCGGCGCGCGACCGATCGAGCGGCTCGCGCTGCTGCTCGGAGAGCTGTCCAAACATGCCCTCCATGAGCAGCGCGGCGTACCCGATGATCGCGTTGATGGGCGTCCGGAGCTCGTGCGACATGCTCGCGAGGAACTCGGACTTGAGCCGGTTGGCCTTCTCAACTTCGTGCGCCTGCCAGAGCAGCTGGGCGTTCTGCTCCTCCAGGTGAGATGTCGCGGCGCGGATGCGATCCTCGAGATCGAGGTTCAATCGCTTGAGCTCCTCGTACAACCGCTCGTTCTCCACCTGCTGCCGCAAATCGTGCAGCGCGGAGACGACGGCGATCGGCTCACCGCGCTCATTCATGATCTTGCCGGCCACCACCTCGACGGGCAGCATCGAATTGGTGCGGGGATCGGCCAACTGCATGCGCGCCTGCGTGGAGCGGTCGGTAGACAGCAGGAAATCGGAAATGAAGGTGGTGAAGTGCGTGTCGTTGCCCCGCACTGCCTGCTGCTGGCGCCGGGACGCCGGCGTCTCGCCGTGCAGCTCGAAGAGACGCTCCGCCTGCTCGTTCATGAGAATGATCTTCGAATGATCGTCCGTCACCAGAATCGGATCGGCGACGTTCTCGAGAATCAGGTTCAGGCGGTCGCGTTCACCCGCCGCCTTCAGCTCCGCTTGGCGCACGCGCTGCACCTGGCGCTCCAGTTCGTGGGAGGCACGCCGCAGGTCGGTGACGTCGCGAAGCACGGAGAGCACGGCGTCCTCCGGACCGACACGTTCTCCCAGCGGATGCGCCAAAACCTCGAATAGCAGGTCGCCGCCTTCGTCCGGGTCCACGAGATTCAGCTCGCGCGCGTCGCTGCCGCGCAATCCCGACCCCACCATCGCTGCGCGCGACAGGAAGGAGGTGAACAGCAGGTTGTTCATCTCGACCGCGCGCCGCCGACCCGGGCTGTCGTCTTCGCCGAACGCCAGCAAGTGCACCGCGCGGCGATTCTGCGCGATGATGTCGTTGGACGCGTTGGTGATGACCACCGCGTCCGGGAGCGAGTCCACCATGAGCGTCAGCCGATCGCGCTCGCGCGTCAGCCGGTCGCCGTGATCCTTCCATGACTCCAGCGACGCAATGCCCGACAGGATGGAGCCCGCCATCATCGTGATGTCGGCGAGATCCCGGACCAGGATGTCGTCGAATGCGCGGGCGAGGAGCAGCACGCCGCCGGGCGTGGTATTGAAGCCGCGCTGCGGCAGCGGCACCAGCCGCGCCGCCGAGGCCACCAGCAACGCTTCGGCCTGTGCATCGGCCATCAGCGCCGGCGCGCCACGATAGTGCGGCTGTGGCATGGGGAGCGCCGTCCACTCGTGAATCGGCCCGAACCGCCCCGTGCGTGCCGTCCGCGCTCCCTGCCGCACCACGGGCGTCAGCGCCAACGCGCAGATGATCAGCGGGTGCGTGCGCTCTTCGATCGATTCCGGCAGCTGCTTCACATGGTCCGCCGACATCCGGACATGGTCCACGAAGGCGAGCGATTCCTGCGTGGGCACAAATCGCAGCAGCGCGGCGGGCGTGCCGCCGGCGATGGCACTCACCTCATTGAGCAGAAACGATGCGGCAGAGGCGTAATCCGGCGCCTCCGCGAGCGCCGACAGTAGTCTGGCAACTCGCCGGTCGTCGCCGGGCACATCCGGGGGAGCGATTAGATCATGCGCGCGACTGCTCAAGCTTCCGTCTCAGATCCGCATTCTCGCTGCGCAGCCGTTCCAGGTCTGCGCTTTCGCCAGCACTGACCTCACGCGGACGCGACACCGGTCCGGTGATCCCCACGGCCTCGGAGTACTTGAGGTACGTGTCAATCGACGCGACGACGATTCGCGCTTCGACGGTCACCAGGTCGATGCCCACCAGAGAGACCCGTACCCAGGCATCGATGACGATACCCTTGTCCAGAACGCGATCGAGTACATCGATGAGTGAACTTCCACTTGGGGTTCTTTCGACAGCCATGTGGGATCTCCCTTACGTGGTGAGTCGCGTTGTCGTCATTTGCCTTTCCGCCGCGGCTCAGAGTCGGACACGAGCCGTTCCAGCTGTTCCTCGATGCGCTTCAAGCGTTTGTCGGCCTCCGCTCCCGGCAGCATGCCCACCGGTGTGGCCGTCAGTCGGGGGTCGTTACGCCACCAGTTCAGCCCAATCTGCTCCGCCTTGTCAATCGAGCAGACGATCAGGCGAATCTGAATGGTGAGCAACTCGACGTTCGCGAGGTTGATCTTGATGTCGCCCGCGACGACGAGTCCTTTGTCGAGCACACGGTCGAGAATATCGACCAGGCCGTGCGTACGAGTCGGGTTCGCTAGCTCAGGCAATTGATGGCGCGTCCTGTTTTTTGGCCTGCGCTAACCTAGCCGGCCGAGTGGGCCCAAATCGATGTCGAGGTCCTGGTCCTGCAAGCCGAACGCGGTCTTCAATTCCTCCATCCGTTCACTCAATCGCAGCAGCGCCAGACCCAAACGTTCGGTCTCCTCTGGGGACAGCGTGCCGCTGTCCATGCGTCGTACTGCTTGATGCTCCAAGACCTTACGAACTACTTCGACCAAGGTCAAGACGAGCTTGCCCAATTCCTGGCTGGCAGAAGCGGGCTCAGCGTTTATTCGGTCCGGTAACGTACGCGACAGCTCATTCAGCTGCAATTCGATCTCGTCCACGTCGCTCAAATCACCTGCTCCGCAAAGCTGTAAAAGGCGAGCGGACCCACGACTTCTGCCTTAGCGAGTGACGGCAGGTGGGCAACCGCGCTGCGATACTCCGACTCCTGATCCCGTTGCACCAAATGGGCAAAGGCCACTCCACGCGAGCCGGCCAGTTCCTCAACGCGTTCGGCGCGCACGAGGGGGCCGAACGACGGCTGGAGGGCCAATCCCTTGAGGTGCACATCGGAACGGGACCGCAGACCCTCCAGGTATGCGCGCCCAGGCCCGGTGCCAGTCACGGCGCTGTCGGCACGCGGCGGTGCGGCCACGGACATGGTCGGCACGAGCAGACGCATCTCCACGCAGCCATCATATTCGTCCAGGACTTTCGCGATTCGCGCGCCACCCTCGCGGACATGGCGGCGCGCGTCGTCGTCATCGGGGAAGCTCTGGCCGAACCGCGTCGCGGCCGCGGTCGATCCGTGGTGCACCACGGCCTGGAGCGCATGATCATGGGCGCGCACGTCGTCCAGACTCGCGCGCGCGGGTTTGCGCTCCACGGTGCTCACCAGCGCCACAAGAGGGTCGGAGTGAACGACCCGCAACGTCGACCCGTGAATGCCGACGATGTGCGACGGGACCAGGTGGGCGTTACGGTCGAGAATCAGACCGTACAGGTACGTTGCCACGCCCTGTGTCCTCCGCGCGCTTGGTGAGCGTCGCCACCGATGCGATGAGCAGCTTGAGGTCGAGCTGGATGAGGTCAATGTCGGCGATGGAGATCGTGATGTGCGAGCTGATCACCACGCCCTTGTCGAGGACGCGATTGACCAAATCGCTCAGGACAACGGGCTCGTGATCGTAGATCTCCTCGACGGAATCCGCGTCGCCCGGCAGCGATGGATGCCTCATCGAGGGGTCTGTCCAGGCGCGTCACTGCCGCCGACGAAATTGTACGGCGGCCACGGCCCGGTGAAATCGAACGTGAGACCACGCGCCTCGTGCTGCGCCACGCTGGCGGCCACCGCCGCGCGGAATGCATCGATGCGCCGTCGATCCACCAGGAACGCTCCGTTCAGCACCAGCGTCGCTTCGGCGGCGCGTCCGGGGTCCGGCACCAGCGGACGCGCGATGGCGTCACGAGAGAGGGCGCGCAGCTCATCGAAGGTGGCGCGCGCCAGTCGCTGGCTCGCGGCGCGCACCGCCAGCTTTCCCTGCTCCGCGAATTTTCGCTCGATCAGGTAGCGCTGCCCGGGCGACGCCGCGTTCGCCTCGGCGCGCAGGCGGGCCATGTCCGGATCGAGGGTGTCGATGGCCTTGAGCATCAGATCGTCGCGGCGATGGATGCGCACCCCGAACTCATCGGCGCCGGCAACGCGCTGAAACACCTGCTCGAGCTCTCCGCGTCGCTGGGCCAGCGAATGCGTCAGTGCCGCGCCGCTGCCGAAGAGCGAGAACATCGGCAGCGGTATCACCCCACCGTGCTCCTGTGCCCAGGTGAGCACGCGGTCGTGCGCCATAGCGCGCGGACTCAACCAGGATACCTCGGCGCTGTCGCGCTCGATCTCGGCCGGGCCGTACGTGCCCAACGGAAGGCGCGACACGAGCGCTCCGATATCGCCTTCAGCGTGCGCGACAGCGACTGGCGCATCCTCGAGGCCGGAGGGCGCGCTTGCCACATCGAATCCATGGCGCACGATGCCGTACGCGTAGATCACGGTACCGTCAGGCGTTCTGGTCATGCCCGTCGAGTGGTTCCTGCGTCAGTGGCCGCCGCGTCGCCGCGTCGCCGCGACGCGGGGCGCGCGAAATCCATGAATCGCTCCAGACGCGCAACGCATCGGAGCCCATCGGAGGTGGATTCACGGCTGGAGCATCAAAGTGCATCGGTGCGTCCGGGACTGGAAGGGTCGCCGTCCCGGTCGCCGGGGTGCGGTTGAGGACCATGCCAGTCAACGCGACGCCGCGTCGTGGCACCTCGCGCGCCAGCCGCTCCGTTTCGGCGCGCACCACCGGTTCATCCAGGGTCACGATGACGACGCCGCAGCGCGCCGCGTCGCGCAGCAAAGCATCCACCGCACGCAGGTTGCGCGCGAACTCCAGCAACTCCTGCGCGGTGTCGCCCAGGCCAGTGACATCTTTGTACTTGAGCATGAGCCGCAGAATCTGGTGGGTCCACGTCAGCGCGAGCTGCGGCATCTCGAGCAGTCGCAGCAGATGACCGGTGGGCGCGGGATCTACGATGACCCGGCCGTAGTGCTCCTTGAACACGGCGTCGGCCAGCAAGGATAGAGCGTACACCTCGTCCACGCCTGGCGGAGCAAGCGCCAGAAGGTCGCGCGCCACGACGCGGTCATGCACCAGATCCACGCCGCTCGAGACCAGGCCTTCGAAAAGCGCATCCACTCGGGACTGATACTCGTCGCGCAGCCGCGCGAACGCCGCGGTCGCATCCATCTGACGGGCGAAGAGATTCGGCACGCCAGCGATCGGCGTGTCGGCGTCCGGTATCGGTTGGCCAAAGGCATCGGCAAGTGATGGCGCCGGATCGGTGGACACGATGAGGGTGCGCAGCGTATCCGCCGCACGCGTTGCGAGCGCGCTGGCGACCGTCGTCTTGCCCACTCCGCCCTTCCCCGCAACGATCGTGAGCGGACGAGTGAGGGATGCCACGTCGGCGGCGGCGTTCTTCTCGGCCGTTCTCAGTGTCGTACGCGCGCTCGACGGGGTTGCCGTTGCACCCCCCTTTGCCTTTGCGGCGGCCCGCTTGGCAGGCGCGTGCCGCATACTCTCGACCCAGCGCTGCAATCCTGCGTGACCCGTGGGCCAGCTATCCAGCCGGGGGACGGTAAGCTGCTCCACCGTGCCGATCGGCGCCGGAGACAGTTCACCATTCCAGATCACGGCCTGCACGTGCACGCCCATCTCGGTGAGGGCGGCGAAGTAGCGCGTGGTCTCCTCCACCACCATCGCCTGTGCGTTGGCCACCATCACCGCGGCGGCGCGTTGGGGGTCGTGGAGCGCATTCTCGAACGCCGATACAAGGGTCGTCATTTCGTTGAGAAATGCGTCGGCGTCGTCCGCTTTGTATGCGCGCGTGAGGGTCCGCACCATGAACCGATGCTTCGCCTGCATGGAGTCCAGAACGCGAAGCAGTGCGCGGAACGTGCGCGGCAGCTGAAGCAGACGCAGCGTGTGCCCAGTGGGCGCCGTGTCGACGACAATCCGCTCGAAACGCGACGCCGCCGGCTCTGTGACGAGCTGGGCAAGCGCGAGCGCGGAGAATATTTCGTCGCCTCCGGGCAGCGCCGTATCCACCAGGGGCGCGATGTCAGAGTCGTCGAGGTACGTGCCACGATCGAGGATGACGCGAATGACGTCGCCCCAACGCTTCAAGAAGGCCGACCGCAGCGATTCGGCATCGAGCGACTGCGCGAATAGGCGCGGTGCGTAGGGTACCGGTTCGGGGTCGGCACCGATGGAGGTGTCCAGGACGCTGGGCAGCGCGCGCGCCGGATCGGTGGAAATCACCAGGGTACGGCCCACCCGCGTACTGGCGTGCAGAGCGAGCGCGGCGGACGTGGTGGTCTTCCCCACTCCCCCCTTACCGACAACGAGCGTGATCCGCGGAAGGCGCGCGATGAGCGCGTCACCCGCGCTCACGAGGCGTCGTCGTCGCGGCTGGAAACCTTGACCGGCCCTCCGGAAACGCCCTTGCCCAGACGTTCCCTCCAGGCGCGCACCTCGCGGAGCCGCGCCATCAACTCCGCCTCACGGCGTACGTACTCGTCGTCGTCGATGTCGCCGAGCTCCAGCGTCATCTGAAGCTCCATGAGCTCCTGCTTGATGGAGCTATCGTCGGACAACTCGTCTTCGGCCACCTGCAACACCTTGTTCAGGGACCATTTGACGCCCGCGACGGGACCTGTGATCGGCCAGAAGAGGAGGTGGGTGAGGAGGCCCATGCCTCTAGTCAGCTCGTTCCAGCTTCAGCTTGATGTTCACGAAGTTGTACGGCGGCCACGGACCGGAATACTTGAACGTCAGGATGTCTTCGTACTTCCGGCTGATCTCCTTCACCCGGTCGTCGAACGCCACTTCCTGCGCTCGGTCCACCAGAAAGGCGGCGTTGAGAATCATGCGATCGCCAATGGGCTTGTTGCTCCGGCTGGCCACCGCGACCGATTTCAGGAATTCGTGGATGTCCGCGACGTACCGTTGGCTGGTTTCCTCGAGCGAGGACTCCACCAGACGGCCCAGCTGCATGCGGGCGAAATAGGTCGAGGTGTTGGTGTGTCGCCCGATCTCGTCCTTGAGCCGGCGAATTTCCTCGTTCTCCTGCTCCAGCGTCGAGACGACCTTGTCGCGATCCCAGAGTACCTTGAGCCCGAACTCGATCTTGTCCTGCATTTTCTCGAGCACTTCACTGAACGCCTGGTACGTCGAGCGCAGCAGCTCGGTAACGTCGTCCTCGGAGCGGAACACGGTCCCGAACGACATCGGAATCACCGTATGTTCCTTCATCACCGTCTCGTTCACGAACTCGTGCGCGAGCACGTTCTCGCGTGTCGGATCGTAGATGACGATGGGCGTGTCGCTGACGACGGCGGCCAGGTCGTTGTGGTGGACCGTGTAGACGCGCTGTCCACCACCAATGCCGATGCCGCCAAATTCCCTGTCCCGGTCACTGCGAATGATGCAGTAGACGTACTTTCCACCCTCCAGGGGGGCCTGCGATGGATCGGGGCTCTGCAGCTGGGCCTCGTTCATGGCTCCTCTCGCGGGGTTCGCCGGCGTATTCGTCGCCATCGTTGGATAGGAGGTTGCAAGCGTACGCAGGCCGGCGCAAGGGTGCGACCGCTTGGCGCTATCCGGCGAGCATCCGTCGTTTCAGGACGCTCAGTTTGCGACGAATCGATCCATCCATCACGGTGTCGCCGACGCGCACGACCAGGCCGCCGATGATCCGTTTGTCCACGGTGAGGTGCGGCACAACCGTCTTGTCGAACACCTTCGACAGCCGATCCGCGATGGCTTTGCGGGTCTTCTCGTCCGCCTCCCGCGCCACCGTGACGTTGGCATGCAACCGATTCTCGGCCTGGTCTACGAGGTCCATGTACTCATGCGCAATTTCGGGGATGAGCATCTGCCGGCGATGCGTCACCACCGACTCGATGAATCGAACGAAGGCGCTGGGCGCCCGATCCGCGAGCGCCTTCCGCAATACCAGGGTCTTCTGCGACGCGGAGACGCGAGGCGTCTCCAGAAACGCGCGCAGCTTGGCGTCGCTCTGCATGGCTTCGGCGATACTCAGCAGCAGCTTGCCCCAGCCGGTGAGGTCCTTGGCGCGCCCCGCCAGGACCAGCAGTGCCTCGGCGTAGTTCTTTGCGATCGTGGCCGGACGCATCACCGCTTCTCGGACGAGATCGAGGACAGGAACGCTTCCACGAGCTTGCGGTTCTTGTCGCTATCGAGGTTCTCCTCGATCACCTTGCTCGCGCCAGCGATGGAGAGCTCGACCGCTTCACGACGAAGATCGGCGATAGCCTTGTCGCGCTCCACACCAATGTCGCGGCGGGCGCGCTCCAGCATCTCCTGCTGTTCCAGACGCGTCTTCTCCAGCAGGTCGGCGCGGGACTTTTCCACCACCACCCTGGCTTCGGCAATCAGACGCTGCGCATCCTCTCGCGCGACCTCGATGGAGGCGCGCTGGTCGGCCAGCAGCTTGGCGGCTTCTTCGCGATCGCGCTTCGCGCCTTCGATGGCGTCCGCGAGCGCCTTTTCGCGCGCCTCTACCGCGTCGAGCACCGCTGGGAACGCGTACTTCTTCAGGATCCAGAAGAGGATCAGGAAGATGATGAGCGTCCAGAACATCAAGTTGACCTGGAGGCTCACCAGACCGCCTTTGGCGGCGCCTTCTTCGGCGACGGCGAGGACCAGTGTGAAGTGGGTCATGTGTGGGGTGGTTTCGGGAACGGCTCGGCCATCCGGAACGACTGTCGGCTCGTGAGGATCGGACATCGGCATCGCGCCCGGGACGCGAGCGCCGATATCCGATCTTCGATCGCCGGCAGTTAGAACGAGAACTTGAGCGTAATCAGCAGCGTGACCACGATGGCAAAGAACGCTGCACCTTCCACCAGCGCCGACAAGATCAGCGCGCCGGTCTGAATCTGGTTGGCAATTTCCGGCTGACGAGCCATGCCCTCGGTGGCCGAACCACCGATGCGGCCGATGCCGAGTCCGGCGCCGATGACGGCGAGACCGGCGCCGATCGCGGCACCCATCATCGCCCACGCGCCCGCGTAGTTGGCGTTATAGCCGGCGGCTGCGCCAGCGACTTCCTGCAAGAGCGGAAGAATGCTCATGTGTCATGCTCCGAAGAAAAACGTGGTACTGCGTACGCTCGCGCCGGTCGTGCTGGCGCTTCCCGTCAGCGGGCCCCGGGCCCAACGGGATTCATCGATCGCCCGATCGATTACCCACAGGCTCGATGAGCGAATCCGAGCCCGCGTCATACAACTGCCACTGCCACTGCGTTTGACGTTGGAGGCTTGAAGTTTGACGTCTGAGGTTCATGCACTTCGAACTTCCAACCTCTCACTTCCCACTTCAAACGCCGTTTCGGTTTTCAGACGCCGTTTCGCTTAATGGTGTGCTGCTCTGATCTGTCCGATGAAAACCGCGGCCAGTACCGAAAAAATGAACGCCTGGATGAACGCGACCAACAACTCGAGGAGCATGATGAACAGGGCCATCGGCACTGCCACAATCGAGACCAGTGCCCCGAACATGAAGATCAAGCCGATGAGCGCGAGAATGACCACGTGCCCGGCAATCATGTTCGCGAACAGCCGGATGGTGAGCGCGAACGGCTTGGTGAATTTTCCCATGATCTCTACCGGCGTCATCACAAGCGTGAACGGCAGCTTCATGTAGATCGGCATGTCATGTGGCCAATACACGATGGTTCCGAGATAACCCTTCCCCAGCGCTTTCATCCCGGCGACTTCCACGACCACGAGCGTGATGATCGCGAGTGTCGCGGTCACCGCGATGTTCCCGGTCGCCGCAGATCCGTACGGGACCAGCCCGAAGAGATTCGCGATCGCGATGAAGAAAAAGAGCGTGAGACAGAACGGCACGTATCGCTCGCCACCATGCCCGATGGCGGGCATGTATACCTCGTTGCGGAGATAGAGGATCACGCCCTCGATGCCAGCGGCGAAACCGCGCGGCCGGCCAACCTCGTGGGTGTGTCGCGCGTGCGCGCGTGCGGTGCCGACCAGCAGGATCGCGGCGACGGTCGCGGCGAACAGCAGGTACATGATGTGCTTGGTCGGCCCCATGTCGAACGTCTTGCCCGCAAGGGTGACGTTCCACGTCGGCAGCGTCACGTGGCCTGCCCAGTTGCCCCAGCCATGAATCCACGGGAACTCGAGATGCTTGGAGTCCGTGATGTGCGGCATGATGATGTCCGCGGAGGCGGCGGCCTCCGCCGGCGCGTCAGTGCTGTGGGCTGTGGGCTGTGGGCTTTGAACTGATGGGCCCTGCCCTTGAGCCCAGAGCCCGGAGCCCACGATACATAGCGCAGCAGATAAAAGAAGAGCTCTCATTGTTTCAGAAAGATCGGTTCTATCACCGTCGTCACGAACAGGAAACCTACGAAGGTCAGAAGTGCGGGCGCGAGCGGAACGCGCGAACCCTTTGCCGCCACCAACGCATAGACCACCAGCACCAGAAGTCGGAGAATGCTCCCCACCCCCCACCCCAGCATCATGTTCTTGCTTCGCAGCAGCCGCGCCACCGCGAACGCCACCATCTGCACCACGACTGCGAGACCAGCACTGAGCAGCATCGCCGATCGCGCACGCGTGTCCAGAAAGGACCAGGCAACCGCGCCAACCAGCGCCACCGCTACTACGCAGGCCGCGCCGTACAGCGCGAACCACTTCACTTGACCTTCCTGACCATCGACCAGAAGCCCAGTCCCGCCCCTGCGAAGACCATGATGAGCACAAACCAGGGGCTGGTTCCCAAGCGCTTGTCCAGCCAGACGCCCGCAAAGGCAAAGACGACGACGGTGATTCCGAACTGAATGCCGATCCCGGCGAACTCGGTGCCGGATATACCCTTACGCTTATGCAACAGGCGATCGTGCTCTTCGTTGCCCTCGCGTAATGGGGTCGGTTTTTCGTTGCCCGGCCTGTCTGCCAATCGACGCCGCCACTGTTTGTCCGTCTGGAAAACTAGGGCTTGTGAAATTTTTCTCAAGCACGGCTTTATCGTATAACCTCGGGCCCATTCCGTGTCCTGGGTCACGTGACGGAAGTGATGATCCGGTCGTCACTTGCACGTAAGACTTGATGTTGACTCTTCTCGTTGTAGTTGATAAGTTCGGCATCACCACGTTTGTGAGCAGTGGAGCTTGCTGCGTGAGAGCCGCCCGACGCCGTTCCGGTAAATTCGATGAGTTCGCGCCTCTTGATCCCCGTGTTGTGTGTCGGTGCAGTCGCATTTGCCTGCGGCCCGCGCACGCACAACGAAGCATCCACACCGAGAAAGGACAGCGTCCTCGTCGCGCAATCGGGTGGCACTACGCTGGCAATACAACAGGGCGCTCCAGTCGCGACGCGAAAAACAACGAAGCCACGAGTCGAAGCGCAGTTGTACGTCCGCACCAGTGAGTCGCACATTCGTTTCGCGCTCCAGGTCATGAACAACACGAGGAAGAACATCGAACTCACGTTTCCAACGGGACAGACGCACGATTTTGTGATTCTCGATTCCGCTGGCCGCGAGATGTGGCGCTGGGGGAGCGGCAGGATGTTCACGCAGACGTTGCGCAACAAGCTTCTCGGCGGCGGCGAAGCACTGGAAATGGAAGAGACCATGAATCGGAAGCCGCTCCCGCCAGGCCGCTATACCGCCAAGGCATTTCTCACGAGCGCCAACTATCCGCTCGTGCAAGAAGCGGCGTTCACCGTCAACGCCACCACGATCGCATCGCGCTGATCGCGATTCACCACTACGGCGCACCGCCCTTCGGATCCCGCTGATCTGAGGGGCGTTTTCGTGCCCGGCCGTCCCTTCGAATCGCCCGGCCATCCCTTCTATATGTATGAGCGGGGGAGAGAAGTTAGCTTCTACCTCCCATGGCCACCCCCATCCGCAAACAAGATGATCGCGACGTGGAGCTGCTCGATCAGCTTGCGTCCGCGCACAAGGCGCTCGTCGAACAGATAGGCCGGCGCATCGTGGGCCAGCACGCTGTGGTCGACAACCTCGTCGCCGCGCTGCTGGCCGGCGGACACGCGCTGCTGGTCGGTGTGCCGGGCCTGGCCAAGACGCTGCTGGTCCAGACCGTCGCGCAGGCGCTTGAACTGACGTTCAACCGCGTGCAGTTCACGCCGGACTTGATGCCCAGCGACATTACCGGCACCGAGTTGCTCGAGGAGGATCACGCCACCGGTCGGCGATTCTTCAAGTTCGCCAAAGGCCCGGTCTTCGCGAACGTGGTGTTGGCCGACGAAATCAACCGCGCGCCACCGAAGACGCAGGCAGCGCTGTTGCAGGCCATGCAGGAGCACGCAGTCACCGCGGCGGGACAGACGCACCGGTTGGCCGAGCCGTTCTTCGTGCTGGCGACGCAGAATCCCATCGAGCAGGAAGGGACCTATCCGTTGCCGGAAGCGCAGCTCGACCGGTTCATGTTGATGCTGAAGATCGGTTATCCGTCGCGCGATGAGGAAGAGCGCATCGTCACTGCGACCACGAGCGATTTCGAAGCGACCGTTTCTCCCGTGCTCGGGGCGCAGCAGATGCAGGATCTCCAGCATCTGGTGCGACGTCTGCCGGCGCCACCGAGCGTCGTGAGCTACGCCGTGAAGTTGGCCAGGTCCACGCGGCCGGATGCCCCCGAAGCGTCCGCCCGAATCAAGAAGTACGTGAGCTGGGGCGCGGGACCGCGCGCCTCGCAATACCTGGTGCTCGGTGCCAAGGCACGCGCGGCCATGGACGGCCGAGGTGTCCCCGATCTGGAAGACGTGAACGCGATGGCGCAGCCGGTGCTCGCGCACCGCATCGTCGTGAACTTTCAGGCCGAGGCGGAGGGGATATCGGCCGAGAAGCTCATCGAAGTCCCGGAGCGTCCGTAAATGCAGCTGGCGCAGCGCCGCTGGGTGGGGCGGCTGATCCGCATTGGATTGGTCGTGGTAGCAGTCATGCTCGTCTTAAGCTGGGTGCAGCGCAAGTCACCGGTCCGCGGAGATTTTCGCGTGCAGTCGGAGCCGCCGGCGACCACAGCGTTGGGGCCGGGCGACGTGCAGATCTTCAACCGCGATAGTGCGGTGAACCTCATTCTCCAGGGCGCCAACGTCCTCGCGGGATTGTCACCCAAGACGGTCGCCAAGGTGCGCGCCGATCTCGAGAAGTCGGCGGTCAAGGACACGAGCGGGTTGGGCGGGAGCATTGCGCAGATGGTGAAGAAAACCGTCGCCAGCGCGATCTCGACGCACGTCGTCTATCCACTCGCCGACATTCGCGAGATCCGTTATGCAGACGGGCGATTCATCATCGAGCGGATGAACGGCAGTACGTCCGAGCTTTTCGGCAACGTCAAGACGGATGATCGGCCGCTGGGCGGGACCTTCTCGGATGCCGACGCGCAACGGTTCGTTGAAGCGGTGCGCGCGAGGAAAAAAGAGCTGGGACAGCGCTAGACGCTTGACTCCGTTTCGCCAGGTACCACTTCGGAGCCTCCGGGCGTCACCCGTGTGCTCGCGCGCGAGATATATCCGGCACCGGAACAGAGCGCTTCGAGTTTCTCGGGGCGCCACAACTGCCACCCGGGCGGAATTGGCGTCACTCGGCGCTTCTCCGTCGCGGACTCGAAGCACAGCCAGCCATCGTTGAGCTCGCGATGCGGGAAGGCGTTGCTGCCGGGGTCGCTGGTAAGTGGATCGGCCGCGCTCCCGCTGGTTGGATAGACGTCCCAAACCAGCCAGTCTACGCCCTTCTGGTCCTTGAACTCACGCAGCATTCGCCGAGATACTTGGATGGTTGGAGTTCCACGCTGCGTCGCGCCGAAGCACCCAGAAAAAGGCAAAGCACGCGCCAAACGTCATCTGTTTGGCCAGGTATGGCTCCCTTTCAATAGTGTGACTTATCACATTCACCGGCCACTCAACCGATCATGTCCGTCCTGATTAGATCTTTCGCCGCGCAACTGCTCCTGCCAATCATCGTCCAGGCGCAGGCCAACGCCACGCCGCACGAAGAAGTGGAGCGTCGCGCCAGCGAGGCCACCGCGCGCGTCGTCGCGTGGCGGCGTGACATTCATCAGCATCCCGAACTCTCGTATCAGGAGACGCGTACCGCCGCGTTGGTCGCGCGGCATCTCGTCGCTCTGGGACTCGAAGTGAAGACGGGCGTCGGCGGAAACGGCGTCGTGGGAATTCTCCGCGGAGGTCGCGCGGGACGCACGGTAGCGCTGCGCGCGGACATGGACGCGCTTCCCGTCACCGAGATGGTGGACCTGCCGTTCAGGAGTACGGTACGCACGACGTACAACGGTCAGGATGTCGGCGTCATGCACGCGTGCGGGCACGACAATCACGTCGCCATTCTCATGGGCGCCGCCGAAGTACTCGCGCGCATGAAGGACCGCATTCCGGGCACCGTCAAATTCATTTTCCAGCCGGCGGAGGAAAGTCCGCCGCTGGGTGGCGCCGGCCCGATGATCGCGGCGGGGGTGCTGGAGAACCCGAAGGTCGATGCAGTCTTCGGTCTGCACGTCTTTCCGGGACGCGCGGGGAGCGTGACGTATCGCGCCGGTCCTGTCTACGCTTCGGGAGACAACTTCCGGATCGTCGTGCGGGGACGCCAGACGCACGGTGCCATCCCATGGTCCGGCGTGGATCCCATCGTGGTGGGATCGCAGATCGTCCTCGCGCTCCAGACCATCATGAGCAGGCAGGTGGACTTGTCGTCCGCCAACG
>JANNJV010000076.1:0-8551 GCA_031395945.1 Gemmatimonadota bacterium
GTCGATGAATGCAACGCCCCTACCCATTCCCGGATCCGCGGACGAACGGCGACGGCGGCAATGACATTGGCTGACTTAGCCCGCGGTGACGAGATCGGCTTCCAGACGGGCAACGATGCGACCCGCGGCCTTGCCGTCGCCGTACGGGTTCTGCCCGCGACCGCCGTAGGCTGATTCGCGGCGCAAGACAAGGCGCGCTTCACTCAGGATTCTGTCGCGGTCGGTCCCGACGAGTTTGACGAATCCCTGCGCGATTCCTTCCGGGCGCTCCGTCACTTCGCGCGTGACGAGCACCGGCTTGTTGATGGACGGCGCCTCTTCCTGAACGCCGCCCGAATCCGTGATGATCAGAACTGATCTCGCCATCAGGGCCACGAACGGCACATAGTCCATCGGTTGCGTCAGATGGAAGTTCGGAAGCTCTTCCCCACCGAGGATTTCGCGGACCGGCGCCTGGACGTTCGGGTTGAGGTGTACCGGATACACGAATTGGACAGCGGGGAATTCGATGGCGAGATCCCGTAACGCAAGGCACATGGAGCGGAAGGCGTCGCCGAAGCTCTCACGCCGATGCCCGGTGATCAGGACCACGCGAGCGTCCGGAGCCAGATAATCCAGCTCCGGAAGGGAGATGGCTTCCGTTTTCAGGCGATCGATGACGTACAACAGACTGTCAATTCCGGTGTTGCCCGTGACGACAATCCGATCAGCAGCGGTGTGCTCCGCGAGCAGATGCTCGCGAGCGAGTGCGGTGGGCGCGAAGTGCAGGTCCGCCAGCACGCCGATCATACGGCGATTCATTTCTTCCGGGTACGGTGCGTACTTGTCGTACGTCCGCAGTCCCGCCTCGACATGCCCCACTGGGACCCTGGCGTAGAATGCCGCCAGCGCGGCAGCCATCGCGCTGGTGGTATCTCCCTGAACCAGCACCATTGCCGGCTGGCGAGCGCCGAAGAGCTCGTTCAGTCTCGAAACCGCGATGCCCGTCAGCTCCGCCAACGTCTGGTTGGGCCGCATCAAGTCGAGATCCTCGTCAGGTGTGATTCCAAAGAACTGCAGAATCTGATCGAGCATCTGACGATGCTGGCCTGTCGAGTACACGCGGCAGCGAAGACGCCTCGACTGCCGCAGAGCCAGCACCACCGGCGCCATCTTCACGGCCTCTGGGCGCGTGCCGATGACCACGGCCACCTCAGGCAGCGACCCCGAGTTCACGCGCGCTTTACCTTCGGCGTCAATTCGATCGCCGAGCGCGAAGCTCACTTCCGAACCGCGAACCCGCTGACGGCCGATGACATCCCGGGCGGGAACTCTGCGGACTCCCGGATGCGGTCCCAGTTGGCCTTGAACCAGTCGATGGTGTTCACCAGGCCCACGTCGAAGTCCGTCTTCGGTTCGTAGCCCAGCAACTCTGAAGCGCGATCGATCGAGGCACGCAGCCGGCTCTTCGTATCCCATTTCCTGCGATCGGCGAACCGAATGCCCGCGTCGTTACCCACCAGCTTATTCACGCGCTCCGCCAGGTCCACGATCTTGGTTTCGCAGCCGGACGCGATGTTCATCTCCTCAGGCACCGCCTTCTCGCTCCATCCCGCGCGCAGCAGCGCATCCACGATGTCGCCGACATACGTGAAGTCGCGCGTTGCTTCGCCATTGCCGGTGATGGGAAGCGGCAGGCCGAGCATGGCCCAGTAGATGAAATTGGGAATGACGTTGCGGTACTGGCCGGGGACTTCTCCCGGACCGTACGAATTGAAGAACCGCGTCTTGACGATCGGCAATCCGTAGTGGTGATGATAGAAGTTGCAATACAGCTCGCCGGTCATCTTCGAGATCTGATACGGCGTGCTGAGATGCATCGAGATGAACTCTTCCTTCAGCGGCAGCGGGGCCTGCGCGCCATAGATGGCGCAACCGGATCCCGCGTAGACAAAGCGCTGTACCTGGGACATCACCGAATATTCAAGCATCTTCACGGTGCCCAGGCTGGACACCAGCAGATCGGTTTCCGGGTAATCGACGGAGTTCTGATTCGCGAAGAATGCGGCCAGGTGGTACACGAGGTCTGGCCGCATCGTGAACACGCGCTTGAGAGCCACGTCATCCCGAACATCGCCACGAACGAACAGGATGTTCGGCAGCGATGGGATGTTCCATTCGTACGCCGACGACAGATCATCCAGGATGATCACGGTCCGGGCGCCGCACTCGGCCAATTCGCGGCTCAGGTTCGTCCCGATCGCCCCGGCGCCGCCGGTGACGAGAACCGTCTTTCCCGCAAAGAACTCCCTATGTGCTTCCGTCATGCCGTGTGTTGGGTCAAAGTTTTGAAAAGCTGCTCGTACTGCGCTACGCAATGACTGCGGTCAAAATGCTGCAGCGCGTATTGGCGTCCGCGCTCGCTCATGGCGGCGCGCAACGCCGGATCATCACGCAGCGTACGCATGGCCGTTGCGAGCCCGGCAACGTCGCTGCCCGGGACAGAGATCCCGGCACCCGACTCCGCGAGAATGATGTGCCCGTCGCTCTCCGCGTTCAAGGCTGCCAGCACGGGAACGCCGGCGGCCATGTAACCAAGCAGCTTCCCCGGAACTACAGGCGTATGATACCGCGATGTGATGGAAACGATGCCGACATCGCATTCGGCCAGGAGCAGGGGGTACGCGTCTTTGGAGACAAACCCTTCGAACCGAACGTTCGTCTGCTGCCGCGCGGCACACCGATCCATCAGGCGCCGCTTCTCGGTGCCATCCCCAACCAGCAGCACCGTGAGATCGCCGACGTCCCGCACCTCCCACGCGGCGTCGACCACCACATCGAGCCCTTGCGCAGGCCCCAGGACGCCCGCAAAGACGAGCACGAACTTGTCGGCAATTCCGTAGCGCGCGCGGAACGGACCGTTGGCGGGTGGGTGGGTGACGCCAAGCTGCGACGCGTCCACCCAGTTCGAGATCACATGCACCAGGCCGGGCTCCAGCGCCCGCCTTTCCATGAGAAACTGGCGGTTGCCCGGCGAGTGCACCGTGACGGCGTCAGCCATCCGGTATGCCGCGCGCTCCAGTCCCAGAAGCGCCCACAGGATCGGGCCATTCCGCACGAGGCCAAGATCCAGCGCATTCTGGGGAAACAGATCCTGAACGTTGAGCACCATCGGACAGGCGTAGTGGCGCTTCAGCATCCAGCCGGCAAGGGCCAGAGGAAGAGGTGGTGAGTACACCTCGATGATGTCCACCGCATCCGAAATCGCGGCGCGCACCCTGGACGCGAACTGGATGGGCAACCCCAGCTCCCCAATACCGCGCCGGATGGGATGCACCTTGTGAATCGGCAGCGTCCGGACCCGTAACACGCGGATGTCGTCTTCGACTGCGTCCGTGGGATACGCGGAGGCGTCCTCGCCCGCCGCGATGTTGTATTGCGGGTAGCTGGTTGCCACCGTCACCCGATGTCCGCGGTCACGAAGCGCGCTCGCAAAATCGAACGTCAGCACCGAGGCCGAGCGCACCTCGGGCGGGTACGCATCGCACAACAGCAGAACGTGCATCCGTTCAGCGACCGACGACGCGCGGCTCGCCGGACTGCAACGCGGCGTCGATCTCGAAGACGGCAGCCGTGGACCAGATCAGGTCCGCCAGTGGGATGGTCGTCCCATTGCCCTCACGCACGCCTGCCACGAATGCCTCGAGCTCGCGCGCATGTCCGAGATCCTGCCCGAACAGCTTGTGCCGACGCCCCTTCCCATCGCGGAATAGCTGCAAGGTCCTGAAGTCGTCGAGCGTGGCTGCCCGCCCGTCGCCGAATACCTCGACTCGCTCGCGTCCAAGGGCCCGGTCCCCGCCTCCCGTGTACGCAATGGTGCCGACGGAGCCATCGGTGAATCGCAGCGTGATCACCACATTGTCGTTCGGAACGATGGCGGCGCTGCTGGAGCTCACCCGTTCGGCATACACGCGCGTCGGTTGCGCGTCGGTCAGGAACTGCATGAAGTCCACGAAATGGCACACCTCGCCGATGATGCGGCTGCCACCCTCCTCCGGTGCGTGGACCCAGTGCGTCGGCGGCACGTAGCCGGCGTTCACCCGGTAGCTCAAGACGAGCGGCGCGCGCCGACCGGAGAAATGCTCCTTCAATTCGGCGGCGAGCGATGAGAAGCGACGATTGTAGCCCACCGTCAGCCCGACAGAACTGCGCTCGAGGTCCGCGGTCAGCGCCGTCAATTCTTCGCGCGTCACGCACAGCGGCTTCTCGACGAACACGTGCTTCCCGGCCTCGAGCGCCGCGCTCACGAGCCTGGCATGGCTCCGATGCCGCGTGAGAATGAGCACTGCGTCTACGTCTGGATCCGCCAGCACATCCTGGTGGCTCGACACGTGATTCAGAAATCCGAAACGCCGCGCGACATGCTCCGCCGTGGCACCGTCCGAGCTGCTCACCGTGTGCAGCACCGCCTTCGTCTTGGCGAGCGCAGGGATGATCACGGCCTGACCAAACATGCCCGCGCCCAGGATTCCGACGCGCGGAGGGTCCCCGCGCGGAGCGTCCACCCGCGGCGCCGTCCGACGCGGCGCATCGAGACGCGGAGACACAGATCGAGGCGACGACTCGGGGTAGCTGAAAACCACGCCGATATGCGGTCCACCGCGGCCCGCAAGAATCTCCGCGTAGGCCGATTCCGCCTCCAGGATGGGAAGCCGGTGCGTGATGAGATCGGCCGTGCGAACGCCTCCGGTCTCCAGCAACCGAAGAAATTCTTCGAGATTCCTCCCCTCCGTCCACCGCACGAAGGCACGGGGCATGTCGACGCCGTCGAGCTCGTAGCGTTCGTCGAGCGACCCCGCTCCCGCCGCGCGGGATACGACAAGTGTCGCCTCTTTCCGCCACAGTTCGTTGCGATGCGGATGGATATCGGCGACACCGACGACCACAATCCGACCGCGAAGCCGCACGAGCTCGACCGCCTGATGCACCGGATCCGCGGAGGTGGACGCGAGCGTGAGCAATACCGCGTCGGCACCCTCGCCACCGGTCACGTGGTTCACAACGCCGGGCAGTTCACCGATCGTGCACGCGTTCGCTATCCCGAGCGTCCGCGCGATGGCCAGTTTGCTGGGATCAATGTCCGCCGCGATGACCCGGCAGCCGTAGGCGTTCAGCATCTGAACCGTCAACAGCCCAATCAGGCCCAGCCCGGTCACCACCACCGACTCGCCAAAAGTCAGATTCGCGCAGCGGACTCCATGCAGCGCGATCGAACCCACCATGCCGAAAGACGCGTCCTCGAACGAGACAGACGCCGGGATCTCCGCGCAGAGCATCTCCGGCACGGCGATGACCTCGGCGTGCGAAGCAAACCCCTGCCCAATACACGCGACGCGTGCCCCAACCGCGAATCGCGTGGCGTTGCGGCCTGTGGCGCGAACGACGCCCGCCGCGCTGTAACCCAGAGGAACTGGTTGATCCAGCCGATTGACCACCTGGGAGAAGGTGCTGGCGATACCTTCGGTCTTGGCCTTCTCGACGACGCGGCGAACCAGGTCCGGCCTGGCCTTCGCTTTGGCGAGTAAGCTCTTGCGACCAAGCTCCACCACCGAACGCTCGGTGCCGAGGCTGACGAGTGAGGACCGGGTGTCAACAAGGAGCTCTTTAGGCCCACAGGCTGGTGCAGGCACATCGGCAAGACGCACCTCGCCAGAGCGATAGTTCTGAAGTATTTGCTTCAGAGCGGTGGAGCCGCTTCCGACGAGATGCGCCGGTGCTCAGGCGCGGCGTGTCTCTTCGTGTGGAAGTGTGTCCCGCGGATCCGGCCGCGCCCGTCGGTCGACAGATCATCCACCTGGGACACGCTGTCCAACGACGCCGCAATCGCCGGGGCGAGAATCTGCGCCACACGCTCGGCGTTCGCCGGGCGGCTGTTGTCCGAGCGCACCGCGCACCAGATGGCGAGCACCGGTTCGCGCACGCGCGAGCGAGCCGTCGTGCCGGGCTCTGTGTGTATCGGATACTCCAGCAGCCACGTGGGCGAACCAATGTGGTCCGGAGCTCGCACGGTGCCGGCACTCGCTCCGTCGTCAAAAAGCATGTCCATATGAACGAACCGGAACGCCGTCGCCTGGCTGCGAACGATTTCGCTGATCTCCTCTACCGAATCGGCGTCGCGCACCAACCGGGCGACGTCGCGGGCGAGAATCCGGTCCTGAATGGCTCCGCGCGCCTTACGCACGCCGGATGCAAACGAAGCCCCAGCCTCCAGAAATTCGTGGTACTGCAGCCACCGCAACCCGTACAGGAAGAAAATTATCAACGTCGCCATTCCGATGACGGTGATCGTGAGCGTCATCCGCGGCGGCACGAACATCACGCAAAGCCCCAGCAGTGCAATCAATGTCGACTGCGCGTAGATCGCGGCGAGGGCACGCCGCGGAGTCAGCCCCAGCGCCAGCAGCTGATGATGGATGTGCCGACTGTCGGCGCGTGACAGGGGCGTACCGCGCAACCAGCGGCGCATCATCGCGATGCCCGTATCCAGCAGTAGATATGACAGCGCGAAGATCGGGACGATCGCGTACACGACGCCGCGTGCGTCCGTGGAGCCTTTGACCGCGAGGAACGCCAGCAGGAAGCCCACCGCCAGGCTGCCGGAGTCTCCGAGAAAGATCCGTGCGGGGGGCAGGTTGTATCGAAGGAAGCCCAGCAGCGCGCCGCCGAGCGCCATGGTCTGCAGGGGAACGTTCACGCCACCAAGTAACAGCGCCGATGCGCAAATGGTCGCGAGCGCGATGACGCCTACGCCGCCGGCCAGGCCATCGAGTCCATCGAGTCCATCGACGAGGTTGAACGCATTCGAGACGCCCACCAACCAGAAGATCGTCACCGGGACCGCAAAAACGCCAAGCGAGAACTCGTATCCCGGCACAAGGCTCACGTGGTCCACGCGAAAACCGAAGGAAATGACGATCGCTGCCGCGGCGGTCTGCCCCAGGAGCTTGAGCGCCGGCGACACACCCTGGAGATCATCGAACAGGCCGATGAGAAAGAGGATGGCGCTGGCCACAACGAGCGCGCGATTGAGCGGCAGCGCCCAGGGCGTGACCGTCGAGAAGGTCGGTGACAACAGCGCGACAGACGTCACCGCCAGGAGCAGCCCCACAAATACCGCCACGCCACCGAGCCGCGGAACCGGCCGCGCGTGATTGTGGCGCTCACCATCCGGGTAGTCGAGAAGCTGCCGATGAACCGCGATCTTGTTGATCGCTGGTACTATGAGAGCCGCCGTTATCGTCGCGACGATGAGGGAAAAAACTGCTATCAACGCTCCGGACATTCTTCCTCGATATCGCGTTCGGCTGCTCAATTCGGCATACTTGCGTGTGCCAGCTTACAACGAGGGACTGGCACCTAGGCCCCGATTTGGGGCACTAAAGTTCTCCCGAAACCCAAGCAGAAGCAATAGGTTGCCTCAATACACCTGAGACGGAACAATGGACATGTTGACGGTACTAGATTTGTGACATTATCCGGACACGGGCAGGCGGGCGCATCGCCCCGCTTCGCCTCGGACCTGACTCCGATTCCCGTTCCTTCCATCCTCGCGGTGCTCTTACGCAACCGCCGGACCGTGGTGGCGTTTACCGCTGTCGGGGTCGCATTAGCCGTCCTGGTAGGGCTGACCCGCACGCCAAAGTACACGGCGTCCTTCTCATTTCTGCCGCAGTCCGCTCAGGACCAGTCCCGCAGCGGTCTTGCAGGACTTGCCGGACAATTCGGCATTCCGATCGGCATGCTCGGGGGCGCCAGCCAGCCTCCCCAGCTGTATGCCGACGTGCTCACCATGCGCGAAATCCTCACACTGGTCGCGCGCGACAGCTTTGCCTCGGGCCCGGACGGCCGCAAACAGCCGCTGCCTGAATTCCTCGAGGTCGAGGGCGGCGATCCCCGCGTCGTCCTGGAGAACACCATGAGGGCGTTGCGCGAGAAGGTGATTTCATCCACGGTCGCCGCACGGACCACCAACGCGGTGACCGTCCGTGTCCAGACCCGTTCGCCCCAGGTGTCGCTGGGGATCGCACAACGGCTGCTCGACGGCCTGAATCAGTACAACCGCCTTACCCGGCAGAGCCAAGCTGGGGAAGAACGTCGTTTCATCGAGGCGAGGCTCGCGGATGCGCGCGCGTCTCTTCGCTCCGCCGAAGACGCCCTGCAGCGGTTTCTCCAGGCCAACCGTCAGTTCACCAACTCGCCGCAACTTCGCTTCGAGGAGGACCGGTTGCAGCGCGAGGTTACGCTGCGGCAACAGGTTGTCGTCGGGCTCTCGCAGCAATATGAAGATGCCCGAATCCGCGAAGTGCGCGACACCCCGGTGATCACGGTCATCGACCCGCCTGCGCTGCCCGTCTTGCCGGATCCGCGCGGCCGCGTCCGACTTCTCGCGCTGTTGACGATGGCGTTCTTCGCCCTCGGCGTGCTCGTCGTGCTCTCGCGGGAGGCCTGGACCAGAAAGCGCGCGGAAGGCACGGATCCCTCGTACGCACAGCTGGCTGCCGAGTGGCAGCGC
>JANNJV010000095.1:0-2463 GCA_031395945.1 Gemmatimonadota bacterium
CAGTTCCCACTCATCCACGCCGCGCTCCCCTACCCCCTCCACGACCTCGCGAATGGCCTGAATCACGGATTCCGTGTTCCGCGTGTCGCTCGTCGTTCGCAGCGTGATCAGACCGTCGTTCTCGCCAAAGGTCGCGATGGCGGCGGCCGAATAGGTGAGACCGGTCTTCGTGAGCGCCCACCCGAGCCGTCCGCCGTACCACGGGACGCCAACGATGTAGTTGAGAAGCTCCAGCGCTCGGCGGTCCGGGTGATTGCCTGGTATGCCAGGCAGCGTGGCCATGATGTCCACTTGCGGCTCGTCCTTTTTGGGAATGCGTTCCTCTCCCGGCTGGTGCGGTTGCGAGGGGGACGCGGTCGCCGCGGCGCGCTCGCGCCTGGGAAAGCCCGCGAAGAGTCTCGATGTCGTCTGCATCAAACCGGATGGCGTTGCACTCCGCGAGGATGCCGCGACCCCCACAATGAGGCGGCCATGGCGCTGGCCCGTGTCCGTGCGAACCCACGAGTGTCTCGCGCGAAGTCTGGTCAGCGTGGGGTCGCGCGCGATCAACGCAGCCGCCGTGGCTGAATCAGCGCTGCTGGTGAAGGCCACTCGAACGTGCGTCGGCTCCTGGCTGCGAGTCGTGGCGACTCGAACGACGACGCCATTGTCGAGCACACGTCGCATGTTCGGTACCTGAACCGCAGCGAGCGGCTGGAGCGCGCGCGCCGGCACCGGCTGCGGACGCATGCGCGCGGCCGGCGGCGTCGTGAGGGGCGGGATCTCCATGCGGTCGCCCGCCAGGGGACGCTCGTCGGTCCAGCGCGGCTCGAAGTCATTCTCACCCGGCAACAACACTCCCACCGTTCGCTGGGACCTTCGCAGCCAGCGCTTCGTATAAGCGGTGACGTCGTCGGACGTCACCCGCTGAGTGGCTGCGGCAATCCGGTCGCGCAGCGTTGCGCTCACCTCCCATGGCTCGGCGTCGCGCGCGGTGAGGCTGTCGGCCAGCTCACTCAGGAACGATCTGCGCGGTGGAATCACGGAGGCTGTCGTCTCGGGGAGTTCACGCATGAGAACGCCCGGCAATTTGCGCGCTTCCGCCAGCTCGGCGGCGGGGACGCCATGCGTCGCCAGGCTGTCGATTTCGGCGTCCACGATGGCGAGCAATCGCTCCATGTCCTCGGCGGAATCGGCAGGAATGGAAATGCTGAAGGCGAACGGATACTGCGACGCGCTGTCGGAGACCGAAAATTCGCCCGCGTGCCCGGCTCGCTGCATGGCGCGGCCGAGGCGCATTCCCAGCACCTGGTCAACCATGACCAGCGCGGGATCGTCCGGGTGCGCGGCGTGTGGAGCGCGATACAGGATCTCGAGCCGCGTGGCGACACCCGGGGCGACAAGCCGAACGCGTTTCTCGGCGCGTTGCGGCGGCTCAACGACGCGGATCCGGCCGGATTCCGTCGCCCGCGACAGCGCTCCGAACAGTCGCACGACGAGCGCGCGCGCTGAGTCGGGGTCGACGTCACCGACGATGGCGAGCACAGCGTTGTTTGGCCCGTAGTAGCGCTTGTACCAGTCGTACGCCTCGGCGCGGGTGAGCACGAGATTGTCCCGCGCCCAGGTGTTGCTGTTTTGTCGATAGGGGTGCAGCTCGAAGGCGCTCTGGATCATGAGGTCGTGGAACGCGCTCAGTGGATCCTGGTCGGCGTAGCCGTTGGCCTCGGTCACGACGTTGCTCCGCTCGCGCTCGAACTCGAGCGAATCGAATAGCGCGTTCGTCATACGCTCCGCCGTGATGTGCAGCGCCGACTCCAGCGCCCAGCTCGGGACCAGCTCCGAGTATTTGGTGACTTCCGGCCAGGTGCCGCCGGTGTACCGCCCGCCGATGCGGTCGATGTAGCCGTACGAATCCTCGTTGCGGATGTTTTTTGTGGCGCGATACAGCATGTGCTCCACGTAGTGCGCCACACCGGTATTCCCGGCGGGGTCGTGGAGCGATCCTACCTTGTACGTCACCTGAACCAGCGCGATCGGACGCGTGCGGTCCTGTTGCACCCAAACGCGGAGGCCGTTGGGCAGCTCGAACCGCGTGGCGGCAGGCGACGGTGCAATGGCCGCGATCTGCGCGGCGAGAAGGATGACGATCACAACTCCTCGTTAGGCGGCCGGTGCTCTAGGTGGTCGCAGTACCCTCGAACTTCGCCCAGCAGCCTAACTCCCGAGTGACATAGTCGCGCTGTGCGCAAAGTGCGCTGAGGCCGCTGCCTTGGTCATTGGCCGGCAGGCGGTTGCCAAAGTTCTACCTTGTTTCCTTCTGGATCGATGACCCAGGCAAACTTCCCGTACTCGGAATCGTCGATCTTCTCGAGAACGTTGCAGCCTTCTTCGCGCAAGACTTTGACCAGGGCGTGGAGATCCTCCACCCGGTAGTTGACCATGAAAGTTGCACTGCTGGGCGCAAACTGGTCACCTTGCGCCGAA
>JANNJV010000009.1:0-3023 GCA_031395945.1 Gemmatimonadota bacterium
CAATCATCTACGCGGCGATGACGCGGCAGACCGTGGATGGCAAGCCGGAGGGCGGTTGGTTCCCCGAGCAGCGTCTCGATCTCGAGACGAGCTTGCGCTCCTATACCGTCAACAACGCGTGGGCCGAGGGCGAGGAGGCCAGCAAGGGGACGCTCGCGGCGGGGAAGCTGGCGGACCTCGTGATCATCGACCGCGATCTGTTCGCGATTCCCGCGGCCCAGATCAAGGATGCGCACGTGCGCCTGACGATGGTCGCCGGCCGTATCGTGTACCAGCGCCAGGAGTAGCTGAGCGCCAGGCCGCCGCCCGACGTTAGTCCAGTCGTCGGATGGAAACGATGTCGACGATGGGGCCGGCCATGTGAAAGCTCCCCTGGTCGGGGCGCAAGCGTGCTCGCAAATGCACGCGCAAGCCGTCTTGACGAAATTCCGTCGGTAGCCCGCCAAGCGGGTCGTAGGTGACATTGTCGTCACCGCGGACGGCCCAGAATCCACCCTCAAAACTGTAGAACCGCGCGGCACCGTTGACGCAGATCAGGTCCTGCGGACACGGGCCGAGGACCGGATCGAAGGCCCGATCGAGGATCCGTTCAGGAGAACAGCTCGCGGTCGCGACAACGAGCAGCATCAGGAAACTCAAACGAAGGCGCTTCATACTGACTGAAACTCTCGAGCAGATGTCGAGGTCACAACCGCATCACGATTGCGTCTGTGTCGCCCGAAACCTCAGGCAGACCGGGCTCGGTACCGCGAGCCGATGTGCCGTCGGCGTCAACCGGCCGCTCTCCTGATCGCGGCCGAACACGACGACAGAGCCGGACCGCTGATTGGCCACGAGCAACCACCGACCCGTGGGGTCCAGACTGAAGTTGCGAGGCCAGTCGCCGCCCGTGGGTACCACCTGCTCGAGCCTGAGCGCGCCGGTCGAATTGGCGACGGCGAACGCGGCGATGCTGTTGTGGCCGCGGTTCGACACGTAGAGCGTGCGCCCGGACGACGCGACGTGGATGTCCGCCGGATAATTCGTGCCGGTCCACCCAGTGGGAAGAGTCGAGGCTGACTGGAGCACAGACAGCGCGCCACGCTCGACGTCGAAGCGCAGCGTGGTCACCGTGGAGTCCAGCTCGTTGGCCACGAACACGAACGGCCGGCTCGGATGGAAGGCCAGGTGGCGTGGGCCGGCGCCAGGGCGCATCGCCGCGTCGCCGCCGTTTACGTGTATTCTCTTCGCATCGAGATCCAGGCGATACACCAGCACTCGGTCGACGCCGAGGTCCGCGGCGAGCGCGAAGCGGTTGGACGGATCCGGCATGATGCAGTGGGCATGCGGAGCGTCCTGACGCTCCTTGTTCGGCCCGATGCCGATGTGCTGCACGACGTGCGAGGCTTGCGCCAGCTCTCCTCCCGGCTGGACCGAAAAGCATGCGACGTTGCCGCCGACGTAGTTGGCCACCAGTACCAGGCGCCCGCTTCGGTCCACGCTCACGTAACACGGGGCGCCACCTTCCGACGACTGCTCGTTGAGTTTCGTGAGCCCGCCGGTGTCGCGATCGACGGCGAAGGCGCTCACCGCACCGCTCGGCTTGCCGTTGTACTCTGTGACTTCGTTCACCGCGTAGAGCACGCGCCCGTTCGGATGGATGGCCAGAAAGGATGGATTCGCGCCGGCTTTCACCGAAGCCACTTGCCGCAGTTCACCCGTGCGCGGATCCATTCGCACGAGATAGATCCCCTCCTCGCGGCCGCCGTCGGTGTACGTCCCCACATAGAGGAGCTCACCCTGGGGCTGCGACTCCTGAGCCGCGAGATCCGCCGCGCCGCTCACGAGTCCGAGGAGACCAACGGTGGACGCGGCAAGAAAATCGCGACGAGAGGGCTCGGCAAGAAAATCGCGACGAGAGGGCTCGGCGGCATCATTCGACATGAGTCCTGAGAACTTCGCACCGAACGGGCCGTTCGGCTACGTTGATGTGCCAGACGACGGCCGGAGGGCCGGTGCGAAAGCTCCAGTGGTTTGCCTTACGAGTGTTGTCGGCAGTCGCTCCCGGACGCGCAGCCAGGCTGGCCGAGCGTTTCTGGTTCGCGATACCGCATCCCCGCATCGGCGACGACGCGCGAAAGTTCCTGGACACCGGTACGCCGTTCGAGGTGAGCGTGGACGGCACGCCCGTGGCCGGATGGCGATGGGGCAGTGGTCCCACGGTGCTGCTGCTGCATGGGTGGGGCGGCTACGGCGCGCAACTCCAGGCATTCGTCGAGCCGTTGACGCGCGCGGGATTTCAGGCGGTCATCATGGACGCGCCGTCGCACGGCATGTCGGGACCCAGCCAGCGCGGCCCTGGCCAGGCAACGCTGTTCGATTTCTCCAACGCGCTGCTCGCGGTGGCGAAGGAATCACCGGACATCGCCGGAGTCCTCGCGCATTCGGGTGGCTGTGCGGCCGCGGCGTGGGCGCTGACCAAGTCGCAGGAATTGCGCGTGCGCCGCATGGTGTTCATCGCGCCCTTCGGGAGCGCCGCCCGCTACATGGGCATCTTCCAGCAGATGCTCGGCCTCAGCGACCGCGCGATGCGTCAATTCAGGGCGAATACGGAACGTGAGTACCACTTCAGCTGGGACGATTTCGAGGTTCCGGCGATGGCGAGCAAAGCAAAGACTCCGCCGGTGCTGGTGATTCACGACAAGGGCGATCGTGAGACGGCGTGGCAGGACGGGGCGGACATCGCGGCCAAGTGGCCAAACGCAACGCTCCACACCACGAACGGCCTGGGACACAATCGCATCCTTCGTGATCCCGCCGTCGTCGACAGTGCCGTACGCTTCCTGTCCGGTCGTGATTGATGGTCGCTGTGTCAGCGGGCCGACGGCCCGATCTCAGCGGTCGCAAAATCGGCATCATTTTGAAAGGAGTTGATGTTGATTGATGGATGCCTTCGAGCAACCGCGGCATCGTCAATTGGGCTGCCCGTTACGATCTGCTGATCTGGCTGTTGACACTCGGTAGGGAACGCAGCTTTCGCGAGA
>JANNJV010000123.1:0-3461 GCA_031395945.1 Gemmatimonadota bacterium
AGTATCTGCTGCTGCTCAGCATGGTAGGCGTCGGGATCGCGTGGGCGTCGATTCTCTCGATGCCCTACGCCATTCTGTCCACCGCGCTGCCGGCGGAGCGGATGGGTGTGTATATGGGGGTGTTCAATTTCTTCATCGTCATCCCCGAGATTGTGGCGTCGCTCGGGTTCGGACCCGCGATCCGCTTCCTGTTCGGCGAGAACAACCCCAACTCGCCGCTGTATGTCGTGATGTTGGGCGGGGTGTGTCTGTTGGTGGCGGCGGGGTGTGTGACTTTTGTGAAGGATCTCGGCGAGACCGCAGTGCGGGAATAGCGAGCGGGAATGGGGAAACTGAAAGGGCGGGAGCCCTTTTCCTGTTCCGCATTTCCTTATCCAGCTTTTGGCTGTAAAGCCATAAGCCGCTTCAACCGCGCCCGCGCATCGATGATCGCCGGCAGCGTCGGTTCTGCCTCAGCCCATTCCGACAGGAACGTTTCGTATTCCTGTCGCGCGCGTACGTTGTCGCCCGTTCGCTCGTACAATTTCCCCAGCCTGTAGCGCGCCAGACTCCAACCGAACTGCGCCTCGTACCCGACGTTCGCGGGGCTGTTGTGAATGCGTTGTTCGATGTGAATAGCCTCGGTGATGTCACCGGCATCGGCGCGCATGGCGGCCAATGGTGCCAACACTTCCGCAGATGAGTCCAGCACCGCGGCGCGCTGGAACAACGATCGGGCGCTGTCCGTTGCGCCTCGCGCCCGTGCCAGCGCCGCCGTCGCCAGCAACATGTGCGCTTCCTCGAAATTGCTGCCTGGTTTCAGCCGTGCCCGGATGGAGTCCACGACGCGCGCCGCCTGCGCCACGCGACCATGCCGCATCAGCCTCCCCACGATTCGCGCGGACATCACCGGCTCCAGATACGCCGTGGTGAATATCTGATACGCGCGTTCGCCTTCCGCGCGCGCGTGCGCGTCGTCGCCCGCCAGCTCGTGGGCCGAGGCCAGGAAGAGCCGATTGCGCACCTCGGACAACGGCTCCTTGAGCGATGCATTGATCGCGATGGCCTGCCGGAGCTCCGGGATGGCTGCCGACGGACGTCCCTGGAGCAACTCGAGGAGGGCCATCGACCGGTGCCCGCGTGCCTGGTCCGACGCACTCGGCCGGCCGAGCATCTTCTGGAACGCCGCGCGCGACTCCGCGGGACGGTTGGCCTTCGCGAGCGTCATGCCGTACTCGTGGTTCACGTTGAACCACGTCTCCCACTCGGGGCGGACCGCAAATGCCTTGCGATAGAAGATCACCGCGCTGTCGTAGCGCGCGAGCATCGAGTAGCTCGTCGCCATGTTGATGAACGGCGACCCTGAGGTGGAGTCGAGCTTCAGGAATTCCTCAAACGCGGTGAGCGCCTCACGCGGACGCGCGTCGCGCATCAGCGTCGTGCCAAGGCTGAGCCATGCGGCCGGCACGTTCGGGTAGCGGGTCATGTAGGCGCGATAATTCGTGGCCGCGAGATCCCAGTTGCCGCGAGCGGACGCCATCTGCGCGCTGGCCCACATGCGATCGCGATCCGTGATGCGATCCGCGTTGGCCACGGCGCGCGCGAAGTGCTGGTCTCCGGCAGGGGCGTTGTTCAGCCAGTAGTGCACCTTTCCCATGCCCACGTGCGCGAGGGCGAAGTTGGAATCCAGAGCAATCGCTCCCGCAAACAGCTGGCGGGCCTCCTGCATGCGTCCCGTGTCCCACGCCTTGCTGCCGGCCGCGTACTTCTCGAGCGCGTCGAGGGACGACGTCGTCACCTGGGGAAGGGAGCTGCTGCGTCGCAGAACGGACAGCCGCGACTCTCCGAGCGCGCGCCGCATGGAGCGGGACAGATCGTCCACGGCGTCGATGATCTCGCGCTTGTTGCGTGCGCGAACGGTTTCCGTTGTCAGCTCCCCTCCGGTCGCGGGGTCCAGCAGCCGCGCGGTGATGACGTACGTGCTGTCGAAAACCGCGATGGATGGCACGATCACCGCGGCCCAGCCTTCGCGCACCGCGACTTCCCGTGCGACCCGCTCATCGAGCACCGTGTCGGCGGGCCCGCGCTGCATGCGCGCCAGCGTCTCGCTGATGCGCGACCGCGACACGAGCGTCACTCGGTCGGACTGACCAATTCCGGCGGTAAGGGCCGTGACCAGCGAGTTGCGGAACACGAGGTCACCCGTGGCGTTGTCGACATCCGCGATGACGACCGCCGCGCGTTCTTTCAGGGATGCGCCAGCGCCGGGGCGCGCGACCAGGAATGTCGCCCCAGCGGCCAGCAGAACGATGACCGCGGCGGCAACGCCAAGCCGCGGACTGAATCGCCGCTTCGCGCGCGCTCCCGAGAATGACTGGGTTGCCGCGTCCGCGCGCAGCGCTTCTCTGAATTCGCCTGCGGTGGCGAAACGATCCTCGGGGCGCTTGGCCATCGCGCGTTCGACGGCTGCCAGCGCGTTCTCGGGCACGTGCGCGCGTTGCTGCGAGATGGAGCCCGGCTCGCCGGACACGTGCCCCGCCATCGCGGCACGCGCGGACGCGCGTCCATACGGTGGCGCGCCCACGAGCATCTCGTACAGCACGCAGCCCAGGCTGTACACGTCGGTGCGAGCATCCAGGTCGCGGGCACCCATCGCCTGTTCGGGACTCATGTAGGCGGGACTGCCGACCGCGATGCCAGTGGCGGTGGCCGATGCGTCTCCCTCGATGGCTTCGATGGCCCGCGCGATGCCAAAGTCGGCGACCACCGCGTGTCCGCCGGTCTGCCCCTGGCCCGGCGTCAGCAGAATGTTCTCGGGCTTGATGTCGCGGTGGATGATCCCCTGGTGGTGGGCGTAGTCAAGCGCGTCAGCCACCTCGCGCGCGATCTCCAGCGCCTCGGGCACTGGCAGAGAACCCCGCTCAAGGCGATCGCGAAGCGACTCGCCGTCAACGAACGGCATCACGTAGTACAGCTCGTCGCCGGCCGTGCCGGAGTCGTGCACCGACAGGATGTGCGGATGTTGCAAGCGCGCCGCGACCTTGATCTCCCGCAGGAATCTCTGAGAGCTGGACTGCGCGGTGACCTCCGGTCGCATGACCTTGATGGCAACCAGACGATCGTGGCGGAGATCGCGGGCGACGTAGACGATGGCCATGCCGCCGCGTCCGAGCTCGCGCATGATCTCGTAGCGCCCGGTCAGGGCGGCGCGAAGTTTCTCGAGATTGTCACCCATTCTTGGGTGCAAATGTATGGGTGGGAACGGGGAAGTGGGAACTATTCCCGGTTCTCCTTCCCCCCTTTCAGTACCTCCAGCTCCGAATATCAGCCCCCGCCGGCGCCGTCATCAACATCCGCTCCAAGGCCCACGGTGCCACCATTTGCGGATAACGCAGCCGAGAGTATGCGTTGGAACGCGTGTGATCGCCGTTCCAGCAGTGCTCGTCCCGGTCGCCGTAGTCCACGACGGCATCCGCCGGCGG
>JANNJV010000129.1:0-15855 GCA_031395945.1 Gemmatimonadota bacterium
GGTCTTTCTGATTTGCGTCAGCGCGATGTCGTCGAAGTCCGCGCCGCTGGGCTGTGGGCGCTGGGCGCTCGGTTCCTGGCTCGAACGCGACGGGGCGGCAACAGCGGCCGCCTCGATGTCGCGTTTGATGATTCGGCCGCCTGGTCCGGAGCCTTGAACTCCCGAGATATCCAGGCCACGCTCCGTCGCAATGCGACGCGCGAGGGGCGAGCTCTTCGCGCGGCCGCCGTTACCGCTACCTTCGGCAGCGGACGGGGCAGCAGGCGCAGAGGGCGCTGATGGCGTGGCGGTTTGACCGGGACGCGGTGGCGGACCGCCCACGGTCTTTGCTTCAGGAGATGTTGACGCCTTGCCTTGCGATTGCGCCGGTGCGGCGGGCACTGAGGTGGCGCCGGCCTGCTCTTTTGCTTGGGCCTGGGCCACCACCTGCTCCGGGGCCTTCGCCGCGCCAGCACTCGATGTGCCCCCTCCCTCGGCGAGCAGGGCGTCGATGTTCTCGTCCTTCTCCGCGATCACGCCAACGAGTTGCCCGACGGGCTTGGACTCGCCCTCAGCAACGAAGCGCTTGCGAAGGATGCCGTCGCCGCGCGCGACCAACTCCATGATGGCCTTGTCGGTCTCCACCTCGGCCAGCAGGTCGCCGCTTTTTACGGCGTCTCCTTCATTCTTCAGCCACTTGACGAGACGTCCTTCCTCCATCGTGGGAGAAAGCGCCTCCATGAAGACCTTGGTCGCCATTGTCTGCTCGGCTAGTCGATGTACATGACCTTCTTGACCGCCGCGATGGTCTTCGCTGCGTCAGGCTTGGCCAGCTTTTCCAGATTCTTCGCGTACGGCATGGGGACGTCGGCCTGATGCACCCGCAGGACCGGAGCGTCCAGATCGTCGAAGCATTCGCGCTGCACGTAATCCACAACTTGCGCGCCGATGCCGGCGAGCTCCCAGCCTTCCTCCAGGACGACGGCGCGATTGGTCTTCTTCACGGACGTCTTGATTGCCTCGATGTCCATGGGACGCACCGTTCGCAGATCAACGACATCGACGCGTACCCCATCCTTCGCGAGTAGGTCGGCGACCTGCATCGCGACCAGCGCCATCTTGCCGTTCGTGATGATCGAACAGTGTTCC
This sequence comes from Gemmatimonadota bacterium, assembly GCA_031395945.1. Classification (GTDB taxonomy): domain Bacteria; phylum Gemmatimonadota; class Gemmatimonadetes; order Gemmatimonadales; family Gemmatimonadaceae; genus DASPMP01. The sequence goes on from JANNJV010000129.1 coordinate 1,129, forward strand.
CCTTCGCGCTTGAGATCGGCCTTTCCAATCGGTACGAGATACTCGTCGTCGGGAACTTCGCCTTTCGTGTTGTAGAGCATCTCGCCTTCGAGGACGAGCACCGGGTTGTCGTCGCGAATGGCGCTCTTGAGCAGACCTTTGGCGTCGTACGGTGTTCCCGGTGTCACGACCTTCACGCCCGGGATGTGCGCGAGCCAGGACTCGAAGGCCTGGGAATGCTGCGCGGACAGCTGCAATGCCGCGCCGTTCGGTCCGCGGAACACCATGGGCATGGGATACTGGCCGCCAGACATGTAGAGCATCTTCGACGCGGAATTCAGCACCTGATCAAGGGCCAAAATGCCGAAGTTCCAGGTCATGAACTCGATCACCGGGCGCAACCCCACCATCGCTGCGCCAACACCCACGCCGGCGAATCCGAGCTCTGTAATGGGCGTGTCGACGACACGCATCTCGCCGAACTCCTGAAGCAGTCCCTTGGACACCTTGTACGCGCCCTGATAGACCGCGACTTCCTCACCCATCAGGAAAACGCGATCATCGCGCTGCATTTCCTCACGCAGCGCCTGATTGAGCGCATCCCGGTACGTAATGACAGCCATAAGAACGGTTCCTCTGCGTCGATCGGAATTGGGCGCGTCAGTCCGCGGCGACCGGCTCCGCGGTTGCATCACTGGTCGTGTCGACGAGTACGTCCTCGAAGAGTGCCTCGGGCGGCGGCTCGGGACTCTTCTCGGCGAAATCGACGGCGTCCTGCACCTCGGCCTTGACCTCGTCGTCGAGCTTGTGCAGCGCATCCTCGGTCAGCTCGCCTTTTTCCTGCATCTGCACGCGCAGGAGCACGATCGGGTCGCGCTGCTGCCACTCTTCCAGTTCCGCCTTCGTCCGGTACGTGCCGCTGACGGCGTCGGACATCGAGTGTCCCATGAAGCGGTAGGTTCGCGCCTCGAGCAGCGTGGGCAACGATTCCTTGCGCGCCCGATCCACGGCTTCCTTGACCGCCTTCTGCATGGCGAAGACATCCTGCCCATCGCACTGCGCGCGCGCGATGTTGTACGCGGCGCCGCGCTCGTAGATGTCGTGAATTGCCGACGCGCGCTCGAGCGCCGTGCCCATGCCGTAGCGATTGTTCTCGATGATGTACACGACCGGAAGCTTCCACAGGCCGGCCATGTTGAGTGCTTCGTGGAACGCGCCGGTGTTCACGACGGACTCTCCCATGAAGCAGATGCACACCTGATCGCCACCGCGATACTTGATGGCGAACGCGACACCGGTTCCGATCGGGACATGCGCGCCGACGATGCCGTGCCCGCCCAGGAAGTTCAGGTTGCGATCGAACATGTGCATGGAGCCGCCCTTGCCCCGCGAGCAGCCATCGGCTTTGCCGAACAGCTCCGCCATGACGGCGCGGGGTGGGATGCCGCGAGCCAGTGCCTGACCGTGATCGCGATACGTGGTGATGATGTAGTCGTCGGGACGCAGCATAGAGAGCGTGCCAGTGCTCACCGCTTCCTGCCCGATGTACAGATGGCAGAAGCCGCCAATCTTTCCCAACGCGTACGCTTCCGCGGTGCGCTCCTCGAAGCGGCGCTGCAGCAACATCGACCGCAGCAGCGCGAGGTTGTCGACTTTCCCAGCGCCGGCGGGCTTCGCAGGGGCGCTTTTCACACGCCCGCGGCTTGTACTTGTTCCCATGCGTGATAGCTGGAGCGTACGAGTGGACCTGACTCGACGTGCCGGAAACCCATTTCCCGGCCCGCGTCGCGCAGGTGAGCAAATTCTTGAGGCGTGACGTAGCGATCCAGCTCGATGTGTGCGTCGGACGGGCGCAGATACTGTCCCAGGGTCAGGATGTCGACGTCGACGGCGCGCAGGTCGTGCATGACCGCCAGCACTTCCTCATTCGTCTCGCCCATCCCGAGAATGATTCCCGTTTTCGTCGGGATCTCCGGCGCGGTCGCTTTGGCGAAGCGGAAGATCTGCATCACCCGTTCGTAGCGGCCGCCAGGACGGCACTTCTTGTACAGACGCGGGACCGTCTCGGTGTTGTGGTTGTAGATCTCGGGCCGCGCCTCGAGCACCGCGCGAATCGAGTCCTCGTCGCCCTGAAAGTCGGGCACGAGCACCTCGACGGAGCACTCGGGCAGGCGCGCATGGATCTGACGGATGGTCTCGGCGAACGCCCAGGCGCCAAAGTCGGGGAGATCGTCGCGGTCCACTGAGGTAATCACCGCATGGCGCAACTGCATTTGCGCAACGGCTTCGCCCACCCGTTCCGGCTCTGCTGGATCAAATCGCGGTGGGCGACCATGGGCAACGGCGCAGTAGGCACAGTTCCGCGTGCACACGTCGCCCAGAATCATGAACGTGGCCGCGCCGTGTTCCCAGCATTCGCCGACATTGGGACAACGCGCTTCCTCGCAGACGGTGTGCAGGTCTAGTGACCGCATCATCTGCTTCAACTTCAAGTAGTTCGGGCCGCCTGGCGCCTTCACTTTCAACCAGCTGGGCTTCCGTTCGGGAAGCGGCTGGACGCGGTGGCGTCCCAGAATTTGGTAAAGCGTTTCTGCCATTCCTTGTGGGGTCAGGCCGCGGAGCGCGAAATCTACCCCCCCAGTTATTGGACGGTAGCTTCAGCTAACCGGCAAGAAACAATCTAGCTGGTTAGTGGGTTATGTCTCGGCAGGGTATGGCGATGCGATGCGTGGGCATTTACGATGGTGAAACTCGGACGGCCCGCCCGGCGTAAGCCCAGTCAGAACTCTTCAGGAAATACAAGAATGATCCGCACAGTTTTCATGATCGGACTGTTCGCACTGCTCGGGCTCTTTGCCCTGAAGCTCGCGTTCGGGCTGTTCGGTTTTTTGTTCAGCATCCTGTTGGTGCTGCTCTGGTGGGCAGTGAAGATCGCGATCATCGGATTGATCGTGTATTTCGTGATACGCATTGTCAGTCCGGACACAGCGAGCCGGCTGCGTTCCAAGTGGTCGGGACCGTAGATCCTTCAGATCATCGAGATGAAAAAAAGGGCCGCGCACCTGCGCGGCCTTTTCGTTTGCTGATATCTGTGCTTCGTCGGTCTTATTCGGATGAGTCGTTGACGTCGCCCCAACTCTGACGGGCGAGATGTCCGCGCTACGCGGACGCGCCAAGGCGATCGAGCACGGCCCAAACGAGCAACGGCACCATCAGCTCGTGGTGTCCGGTGATCTCATAGCCCTTGCCGCTGTGCAGCGTGGGCCGCTGGACGACGTTCATCCTCGGCCGGTAGTGGCGCATCATGTCGAGATCGCATGTCACGAAGTTCTGGGGCCGGCCCTTGTTCAGGTTTCGGGCAATCGTCAGGGCTTTGAGAAACACCTCGGGCATGATCACGGCGCTGCCAAGGTTGAGAACGACGCCCCCGTCATCCAGCGAAAGGAGGCTTTGCGCCAGGATACGAAAGTCGCGGTGGCTGGTATCGCCAATGGCGGCGCCGCTCGCGAGCGGGTGCTGATGGATGATCTCAGCGCCGATCGCGGCATGCACGGTGACGGGCACGTCGTTGCGCCTCGCGCCCAGCAGCACGGATAACTCGGGGTTCACCAACGTGGCCGCCTCGAGTCCCATGGCGAGTGACTCGCCCATACCCCGGTGCGCCCGTGATCCATCGATGAACGCCTGGTTCATCTCGCGTCCGGTCTCGTCAGCCATGCCGAACGTTCCGTCTTTCAGACCGGAGGCGACGTCTTCCGAGGTTCCGCCAAACCGGGCGATCTCGAAATCGTGAATGGCGGCGGACCCGTTCATTGCAACGTGGGTGATGACCCGCTTTTCCATGAGCGCGACGAATAGTGGCGCGAGCCCGGTCTTTACAATGTGGCCACCGAGCATGACGACGACCGCGCGCTTGTTCATCGCGGCGGCGACGATCGCGTCGACGAGGCGGCGGAAATCGCGCGCCACCAGAATGTCCGGGAGCGAGTCGAGGAACGCGTGAAAGGAGCGATCGGCAGCAGGCGGCTTTGCGAACTCCGAGGCGCGCACCTTGTTCTCACGACGGAGCACGGGAACGGTGCGGACGTTTGCCAGATCCGCTTCGCGAGCGTCGGCGGCCTTCGGGTCCGGCGGGCGCCGGGGGCGGGTCATTGCTTGGCGAGCGCGGTGGAGTCCGACGGCGACTTCCCAGGCGTATAGGATCGGAGGTACAGACTCAACGATCCGAATTTCAGCTGCGACTTCATCTGTACCATGAGGCGCTTGTCGTCATCGGTGAGCCACACTTCCGCGTGGCCATTCTCGGAGAATACGCCCCGCGCCTTGATGATAGGACGGACGACGATGGTCTCGAAGGTCCCCGCTGGCACTCGGACGCGCTCTTTGCGCAGTACCTGGATGCGAACTGGGTTGCGGTCAGGCCGGAAATATCGATCGAAGACGTATTCCTTCCCGACCTCGAGCGGGATGGTTCGGATGAAGAACAGAAACGATCCATCATCCAGCGGAAACTCCACCGTCACCTGCGGGTCCCTGGAGTCTTCCTGGAAGACGCTGTCGGGATAGATCTCGAACTTGCGCTCGCGCTCGTGGCTACCCTCGTTCATTTCCTGTCGGAATCGCAGCGACGCGAGCGATTCCGTATCCATCCAGCTTTCCATCCGGTCGTCCACCCGGAATCCGGGAACGCCGCCACGCACGCGAAACAGGATATGCCAGGTCTCGCGTCCGCGCACGGTGTCCAGTCCGACGACGTCCATCGTCCCGCGGCCCACGCTGAAGGGACCATACTTCACCTGGTAGTCGGCTCGTTCGCCGGCGCCAAAGGGTACCGCCGTCCTGGACGGCGGTACGACGACCGGCGCGGCCAAACTGTCCTGTGCGGGCGCGGACACCGAAAACGCGACCAGCGAGCACAGAACGCGAAGCGCCTGAATCACGACGTCACCTGGCGCGCGGCGCGAAGTGCTCGCGCCGACCGATAGAGCGCCAGCGCGTTCCTCCAGGGGCGAACCCGCGTCCCCCGCGGCCGCAGCTCGTACCGCGGACTGAACGCGATGGATTCGATGCGGCGCGCATGCCGGCTGGCTCGCACCAGCAACTCCACATTGGCGGACCATCCATCTGAGCGGACGACGGGAGCGTCACCGGCCTCCTTCAGCAGGTCGCGAAGAACGGAAATACGATAGATACGCAACGTGCCGAAGGGATCCTTCACATCCGGAATGTTGAGGAACGGACGAGTGATCAGGGGTGCCATGCGCCGCAGCATTCGCGCCGGGCCCGGCCAGGCATCCGACACTTCCCGCTCCCCTACGACAACATCGGCGCCCCCCTCGAAACGCTTGATCAGCTCGGGCAGATCTTCGGGGCGATCCGTGAAATCGGCCTGAAGCGTGAGCATGCCGTCCCGGCGCGGATACCGGGTCCGTTTCGACACGGCGCGCATCAGAGCGTCGAGCGCGGCCCCATACCCCAGATGCCGTGTCCCACCAAGCACGGTGAGGGGCAGAACTTCCTCGTACGGTTTGAGCGTCTCGGCGGTCGCATCGGTGCTGCCGTCGTTGAACACGATGATCTCATACTCGCGCGCGAACTCCTGCATGACGCTTCGCATGCGCCACAGCAGGAGACCAACGGTCGGAGCCTCGTTGTACGCGGGAATGCAGATATAGAGCAAGAACACCTCATGCACGGGGCCAGCAGACGCCGGAAGGACGGCGGGGATCGACAGCGCCTGAATAAGTACTACACGGACTGTCAATCGGTGTTCGCCGCAACGATTTTCGCGGCCATACTCGTGCTTGCGGTGGTGGGGAGCCCACGGCTAGCGTCCGGTACTTTCCGAAGCCGACAGAACGACACACAGGGAGTCAGAATGCACCGTCCGGCGCTCCTGCTGGTCCTGCTCGTCGCGTGCGCGCCCGCGAGCTCAAGTAACGTCGTGACGGGTCCCTCGGCATTGATGGCTGTTTCGGCGGACGAATTGCGACGTGACCTGTATGCGTTCGCCGCAGACTCCTTCCTGGGAAGGGAGACGGGCACTCCATCCGCCAACCGCGCGGCGAGGTTCCTGGCAGACCGGCTAATCTCGCTTGGTCTGGAACCGGCCGGCGACAGCTTGTATTACCAACGCGTTCCTCTCATTCGAAACAGCTTTGGTCAGGGGACGCGATTTGCCGTGACGACTGGGCAGAGGGTGGTTTCCCTCGCCATGGGACCGGACATCGTGCCGGTGGTGAATCTCGGCGTTGGCACCCCCTTGCCAAAACGGAGCGCGGAGGGCGACGTGTTCTTCGCTGGCTACGGAATGACCACGATGGGTCGCAACGATTTTCGCGGGATCAATGAGCCGGGCAAGGTCATTGTGATGCTGCATGGGGCGCCCCCGCAGGTCACTGATTCGGCCGTTCGAACGCAACTCGAAGGACAGGACGAGTTGGGGCAGCGAATCGTCCGCGCCCTCCAACTGCAACCATCCGCGATCATTCTCATGATGGCGCCCGGGACCGCCGAGTTCTACGCCCAGGCGACGCCGGACTTGCTGCGGTCGGTGACGGCGGCGCCCGGTGATCAAACGACGTCCGACGCACAACGGCCACTACCGATGGTGGTGTTCGGGCTCGCCAAGGCCGGCTCGCCGCTTCTGCCAGCCAATTGGCCCGCAGATGAATCACCGCAGGCGCTGACCGGTCGCCGGCTTTCGGCTCGCATCGAGATGCGTGTCGAGCCGTTTACCGCGTACAACGTCATTGGCGTCGTGCGTGGCACCGACCCGCGATTCAACAAGACGTACGTGGCGTACGGCGCGCACTATGACCACATCGGCATCGTCCACGGGATACCAACCGACTCGATCGCCAACGGCGCGGACGACGACGGATCGGGCAGCGTGACGATGCTCGCGATCGCCAAAACGCTCAAGCAGTCGCCGCCAAAACGCTCGGTGCTCTTCGTATGGCATGTGGGAGAGGAGAAGGGGTTGCTGGGCTCGGGGCGGTTCACGAGTCAGCCCACGGTGCCCATCGATTCGATCGTCGCGCAGATCAACATGGACATGATCGGCAGACGCGGCGGCGGCACGCCCAAATTCGACTCCCGTACTCAGGGCGGGACATCGGTGAACCGACTGTACATCCTGGGTCCCAACGCCGCTCCGAACAATCAAAGCCGCGTGCTCGGCGTGATTTTCGACACCGTGAATGTGCGGCAGCCCCAGCCCATGGATATCGATCGCGAGTTCGACTCGCCAACCCATCCCGAGCGCTACTACTACCGCAGCGACCACTATAACTATGCTCAGAAGGGCATCCCGATCCTGTTCGTCTCGACAGGATTTCACGAGGACTACCACAAGGTGTCCGATGAGCCATCGCGGATCGACTACGACAAGATGGCTCGCATAGGCAGCCTGCTGGTGGAGTTCGGGAACGCTGTCGCGAACCGGGAGGCCAGACCCCGCTAGCACTAATAACCGCCGAGTGCCAAAGGTTTTACCTCAGTCGGCTTGGGCCGTCTGGGGTATATAAGGCCTGCCTACGCAAACCTTCGAACCACCCTTGGGGTACGGTTTGACAGGAGGGGCGCAGATGATTCTGGCGAATGCTCGGCAGCGTCTGTCTCGCGAGGACGCTCAGCTAGCGGTTCGGCTCGTGGCCAACGACTCCAGTGATGAGCTGGTGTCGACGCAGCAGCGTCTGGTGGACGAGGGCCTCGATGCCATACTGGACGACGGCCGGCTCCCGGGCGCCCTGATTCGGTCGCGGCACGGCGCGTTCGCGTCCCTACCCCTGTTCCTCTACGTCATGGTGCGGCATGCGCTCTTGCGCGCGGGGGAACGCGACCGGGCGATCAGCGATTATTTGGCGGCCGTGCTCTTGGCGTTCGGCGCGCGCGGACGCGCGGAGCGTGTGAGTGAGGCCGACGACGAACTTTATGACACCCTGGCGTCCCTTCTCGAAAGCGTCAATGACCAGGATCCGCGACGCGCGTTTCTCGTGCGCGTGCACCTCGGAAATCAGGCGCTGTGGATCGCGGGCCTCTTCCCCGACATGGTCGAGCATCGCAAGTGGCGGCGCGGCGGACCCGACCTCGGCTACTTCGAGGAGTTGGGAAAGCGCGGTTTCGAGCTTGCGGCGGAACACCGCATCGCCGAGCAGTTCGGCATGGCGGAGGTGTATGCGACGGTGGCGGCGAGGTTCAGCGTGCTTCGCATCGCGCTGAACACCCTCTCGGACACGCTGCTCTTCCCGAGCATCAACACACCGGAGCGCCTGATGCGGCAGGTCGCCGACGAAGCGCGCTGGAAGCTGGCGGGCTAGCGCGCCAGCCGTTCGGCGAAGGCACGAAAGACCCCGCGGTCCCAGGGCTTCCCGTCGCGCAGCAACTCCTCAGGATGCCATTGCACGCCGAGCATCCACCAGTCGTCGCCCTCCCATTCGACGCCCTCGATGATGCCGTCAGGAGCACAGGCCGACACGCGCAACCCATCGGCGGCTCGATCGATCGCCTGGTGGTGTGACGAATTCACCGCAACTTTCGACGCGCCCAAGGCGGCAGCGAGTCGAGAATCTGCTTCGAGTGTGACGTCGTGCACCCGCATCGTCCGGTTCGCGGACTGATCGTGATCGATGTCCGACGGGCGTTCGGAGGGAATGTCCTGGATCAGGGTACCTCCCAGCGCGACGTTCATCACCTGGATGCCTCGGCAAATGGCCAGCGTGGGCAGGCGCTTCTCACGAGCAAGGCGAATGAGCGCCAGCTCACATTCGTCACGCGCGGCGTGCGAGTGCTCCACGCTCGGGTGGCGCCGCGCGCCATACCGGGCGGGGTCCACGTCCTCGCCACCGGTCAACATGATGCCGGCGACGACCGACACGACGTCTTCGAGCTCATTCGGCCGCAGCGGGGGTACAACAATGGGGATGAGGCCCGCGGCGCGCGCGGCGTCCACGTACGCTTCGTTCAGCCGCACACGCATCATGCCGCCGATCTCTTTCGTGGTGGCGGTCAGCGCCACGAGCGGGGCACTCATTCAGGATCCTGGTGTTGCCAGTGCATTGCGCTGAAGGGTATGGTAAGCGTCACTCTCCACTCCTCCAACACGTAGAGTAGCGTGTTCGAACAGCTACGACGGTCACTCAACGAACTCCTGGAGCGAGCTACGAAGCCCGAAGATCGACGGCTCATTGTCGTGCGCATGAAGGCCACGCTGGTGCAGGCCAAACTCGGCCTGGACGATTTGCGTGACGCGCTGGTCAAGACGCAGCGGAAACTCGACGCCGAGCGCAGCGAGCTGCTGACGGTGCGCCGCCGAAAGGAAATGGCGCTGGCCATCAAGGATGCCGAGACGGTGGCGGTCGCCGAACGCTATGAAAAGCAGCACGAGCAGCTTGTGGCCTTGCTCGAGGAGAAGATCGCAGTGCAGACCCGCGAAGTCGCGATCGGCGAGCACGAAGTCGAGGAGATGAAGGCCGAGATTCGCAAGGCGCAGATGGGGGCGCCGGCATCGGCGAGAGCGCCGCTGGACGATCCGCTGGACGATCCCCTGGAGGATCACACGGAGACCAACGCGCGAGAAGAACTGGACGCCCTGGCCCGAGCGCGCGCTCGATCGGATCGCGACGCTGATGCGGACAAGCGGCTCGAGGAGCTCAAACGCCGCATGGGCAAGTAGTCAGTGCGGTCGCGTGTTCTGGCGCTGCTGATGTGCTGCAGCGCCGCCAGCGGATGGGCGCAGACCACCGTTCCATGCCGGGGGCAGCGTATCGACTCGATTGTCGTGGACGCGCAGGCGCCGACGGTGGCCGGCCTGCAGCGGGTACCAGTGGCTGGCCGAGTGGTCCGAAAGACCCACGTGGTGACGCGCGACAACGTGATTCGAAGGTACCTGCTGATACACGCTGGAGACCGCTGTTCCGAGGCGCGTCGCGCTGAATCGGAGCGCATCCTCCGCGCACAGCCCTTTCTGGCGGATGCGTCCGTGGAAGTGGTGCGAAGCGGGCGCGGGGGCGTGAATGTGGAAGTGTTCACGATCGACGAGGCGTCGCTGATCCTGAGTGGCTCGGTGGCCGGAGCGGCACCCATCGTTCGCAGTGTTCGCGTGGGAAATGCCAACCTGGCTGGACTCGGAATAGCCGTATCCACAGCGTGGCGACACGAGGTGGTCTTCCCCGACCGGGTGCATTGGCAACTCACCGACCATCAGTTCCTGGGCCAACCCTATATCCTGAGCGTCGCGTCGCTGCGCGATCCGTTGGGAAGCGATGATCGCGCGTCACTCGCGCTTCCCTTTCGAACGGACTTCCAGCGAGTCGCGTGGCGCCTGATGGGTGGCGAGAGTCGCGGCCATGCCCAGTTCGTCGAGCGTGACAGCGGCCGATTGGCCCTCGGGTACGACCGCAAGTATTCGGAGGCAGGCGGGATTCTGCGTGTGGGGGCGCCTGGTCTTCTGAGCCTTCTCGGATTCGCGTTCACGAACGAGCATTCCAGGCCGGACCCCAATCCGCAGCGCATCACCGATTCCGGATTCCAGCCGGACACCGCGGTGGAGATGAGTGGCCGGTATTTCGAGATGCGGGCCGCGCGCGTGAACGCGCTGGTCGGACTCCGGCGTATCCGATTCATGCGCGCGCGCGGATTCGACGCGCTTCGGGGGACGCAGGACATTCCGATCGGCGTGCAATTCGGGACGCTCATCGGTCGGGGGGTGCCGGCGCTCGGCGCGAATTCCAACGACCTGTTCGTGGCGAGCGACGTGTACATGGGATTCGGGACGCCGCGATTGACGTATCGCTTGCAGGCGCAAGCCGAGGGCCGTCGTATGCGCAACAGTGCGGGATGGGATGGTCTGGTGGCGAGCGGGCGCCTGAGCCGCTATTCGCGCATCACGGACCGTCGCACCCGCATGCTCTCCGTGGAGTGGAGCGGCACGTCGCGGGTGCTCATCCCCCACGCCCTGTCGCTGGGCTTGCCGGAAGGCGGTCTGCGCGGATTCCGGGAGACTTCCCCCGTGGGCGGGCGCCGAGGCGTCGCTCGTCTCGAAGAGCAGATCTATCTTGGCGCGCCATTTTCCTTTGGCGACCTGGGCATGGCGCTCTTCAGTGACGCGGGCCAACTCTGGCGTGGGGACGTGCCCTACGGTGTCCGGACGCCCGTCCGCGCGTCCGCGGGAGCGAGCCTGTTGCTCGCGGTGCCGATGCGTTCCACCCGAATGTGGCGCCTGGAGTTCGCCGCGCCCATCAACCGCGCGCCGGGCACCAGCACCTGGCAATTGCGGCTCTCACACTCGGATCGAACCACGTTTTTCTGGCGCGAGCCAGCGGACGTAGACGCTGCGCGGGCGCGAGCTGTGCCCGCCAGCGTCTACAGCTGGCCGTAACTACCGCTGCGCCGTCACCGGGCTGTCCTTCATCATGTTCCGGATGGGCTTCACGAGCAGACCGAGCACGATCGCGGACACGACGAGTGATGCCGTCGTGAGCATGAACAGACGCGGCATCTGATCCAGCTTCTCGGGATCCACGTGCCCGCCCACGAGACCACCGATGAGATTGCCCACCGCGGACGCGAGGAACCAGATGCCCATCATCTGTCCCACGTACCGGCGCGGCGAGAGCTTCGTCATCGAGGAGAGGCCCACGGGGCTGAGCGACAGCTCGCCGAGGGTCTGGAAGAGATAGCTGAACACCAGCCACCAGGCCGACACCTTCAGTGCGCCACCGCTGTCCACCACACTGTTGGCGGCGAAGATCATTACGAAGAAGCCCACGCCCGCCAGCGCGAGACCCATCGCGAATTTCGCCGGGCTGGAGAGATCGCCGGGCGGACGCTTCGAGAGCGCGACCCACGTGGCCGCGGCCACGGGTGCAAAGATGATGACGAACAACGAATTGATGGACTGAAACCAGGTGGCCGGCACCTCGAAGCTGCCGAACTGTCGATCGGTGAAATCCCGCGCGAACAGATTGAGCGACGTTGGCGCCTGCTCGAAGGCAGACCAGAAGATGGCCGCTGCGACGAAGAGCACACCGATGACGCCGACCCGTTTCTTTTCATCGCTGCTCAAGCCGCCGGCGATGAAGAGGTACAGGAAGTACAGCGCCGCCGTGCCGACGAGCACATATGTCATGCTCTGACCGATGGCCAGCGGGTTCAAGGTGATCGCGCCTGTGCCGGCAAGAATGACGACGACCGCAATCAGGCCGAGACCAACACCGAGCGTGAGCTTGATGTTCTTCTCGCGCTTGGCCTGCGCCACGGGATCCGCGAGTCGCGAGGGCTGCATGCCGATCTCGCCAAGCGTCGGGCGCGCCCGCAGGGTGTAGATGACCAATCCCAGCAGCATGCCAACGCCGGCGGCGCCAAATCCGAGATGCCAGCCTACCTGCTCACCCAGATATCCGGTGATCAACTGTCCGGCAAACGCGCCGATGTTGATGCCCATGTAGAAAATCGAGAAGCCCGCGTCTCGACGCGCTCCACCTTCGGGATAGAGGTCACCGACGATCGCGGAGATGTTGGGCTTCAGCAGGCCCGTCCCGAGCACGATCAGGATGAGCCCCATGAAGAACGGAATCTTGCCGCCCATGAACGCGGACAATCCAATGGAGATATGGCCCGCTGAAATGAGAAACGCGCCGTAGAGAATGGCGCGTCGTAACCCGAGCAGACGATCGGCGACCCAACCGCCCGGCAGTGAAGCCAGATAGACGCAGGCGGCGTAGATCCCCACGATCGCGGATGCCTGGGAGCGGTCGAAGCCGAAGCCGCCGTCGATGAGCGCCGCCGACATGAACAACACGAGTAGCGGACGGATGCCGTAGTAGGAGAACCGCTCCCACATCTCGGTAAAAAACAGCGTCGCCAGGCCGCGCGGGTGACCAAAAAAGCGCCGGTCGCCGGTGAATGCCTCGAAACCTGCAGGGGGCGCGTCCGTGCCGACTGCCGCGGACTGTGCCTGCGCTCTCGGTGGCCTGTCGTTCGCCATGATCGGTTTTGGCTCGGGTGAGTGCTACGTCCGCGCGCTATTCAACGCCGCGGCCGGAATGTACCGCTCGGGTTGTCGTGTTCCACCAGCCGCCTGCTGCTGCTGCCACGATACGTTCGTGGGAGGCTGCTTGATGCAAGCCACGAAGTGTCCTGGCGCTTTCTCCTCGAGCGGCGGTACGATCGAGGCGCAGGCCGCGTCTTTCATCGGATGATGACAGCGCGGATGAAAAACGCATCCGCTTGGCGGATTGGCGGGCGAGGGCACGTCGCCCTGCAGCACGATGCGATCGCGCTTGGCCCCCGGATCCGGTACCGGCACTGCGGAGAGCAGCGCCTGGGTATAGGGCATGAGCGGTTCGCGGTAGAGATCGTGCGAATCGGCAAGCTCGACGATGTGTCCCAAGTACATGACGGCCACGCGGTCGGCGATGTGCTCAACGACCGAGAGATCATGGGCAATGAACAGGTAGGCCAGGCCGCGGTCACGCTGCAGGTCCTGCATCAGGTTGATCACTTGCGCCTGGACCGACACGTCGAGCGCGGACACGGGCTCGTCGCACACGATGAACGTCGGTTCCACCGAGAGCGCCCTCGCGATCCCGACGCGCTGGCGTTGTCCGCCTGAGAACTCGTGGGGATAACGATTGGCGTACTCCGGCCGCAAACCCACTTCCTCAAGCAGCTGCTTCACCCGCCGATCCGCCTCGGCACCCTCCGCCATCTTGTGAATGGTGATACCCTCGCGCACGATCGCGCCGATTGACATGCGCGGGTTCAGCGAGGAGAAGGGATCCTGGAAGATGATCTGCATCTTTCGGCGCAAGCGCCGCAGCGATGCGGCGTCCAGCCGCAGCACGTCATTGCCGTCGAAGCGCACCTCGCCCGCGGTTGGCTCGATGAGTCGGAGAATCGCGCGGCCAGTAGTCGTCTTGCCGCAGCCGGATTCGCCGACCAATCCCAGCGTCTCCCCAGGGAACACGTCGAACGAAACTCCGTCCACCGCCCGCACCGCCCCCCGGTCCCCACCGAAAAGTCCCGTCTTTCGGATGTAGTGCTTGGAGAGGTCGCGAACCGAGAGTAATGGTGCTCCGGGCTGAGGGCCTTGGGCCGTGGGCTTTGGGTGCTGGGCTGTGGACATGCTCACGCTTTGCCAACGAGCGGCTCGTGGGGACGCGAACGACGTTGCGGCTCTTCCGCGAGAAAACAGCGCGAGAGGTGACCCGGCTCGATCTCGTACAGCGGCGGGTGCGCGCGCTCGGTCCGCTCCCAGGAGTACTTGCAACGATCGTGAAAACGGCACCCAGCGGGCCAGTCGGTCGGCGGCGGAACGGTCCCGGGAATTGTCTGCAGTCGATCGCGCTCCTGGCCGACGCGCGGCATGGCGCCCAACAGACCCTCGGTGTACGGATGGTGTGGGTTGGCGAAAATGCGCTCTACCCGCGCCTGCTCCACGATCTCGCCGCCGTACATCACCATCACGCGGGAGCATGTCTCCGCCACGACACCCATGTCATGTGTGATGAGCAGGATGGATGTCCCGAATTTCTGCTGCAGATCCTTGAGGAGATCGAGAATCTGTGCCTGAATGGTGACGTCCAGGGCGGTGGTCGGTTCGTCGGCAATGACCAATGCGGGCTTCATCACCAGTGCCATGGCGATCACGATGCGCTGGCGCATACCACCCGAGAGTTGATGCGGATACTCCTTGGCGCGTTCGGCTGGGGCAGGAATACCCACCAGCTCGAGCATCTCCACGGC
>JANNJV010000132.1:0-6917 GCA_031395945.1 Gemmatimonadota bacterium
ATGCAATCGATAGAACAGCAAGAACGTTCCCCGAGGGCTCAGCGTAAGCCGGACCCATCCAGAGCCCGATGAACGTGCCCCCACGAATGAAGAGGGTGAGCGCGATGGGCAGAACGACGATCATCGAAAGTTGAGCGCCTTCAAGGACGAGCTGCCGCAGTTCCTGGCGACTGGAGGGCGCGTCGAGGCGGCTCACCCGTGGAGTTATCGTGGCGGCAAATCCGTTCACGACTGCGCGAGTGTAGTCAGTCAGGTTCGCGCCGACCACGAACAACGTGATCATGGAGACGGGCAAGAACGCTCCGATCACGATCGCGTCAGCCGCGAAGATTACCTGTTGCGAGACGTATATCGCGCTCGAGACAGCACCGAAGGCGAACACCGTTCGTGTATGAGTCCGATTCCATGTGGCTGACCCTGCTCGGCATTCGGGGTAGAGCCGTCGAGCGAGATACATGTTCGCCAGCCCGCGCGACACGGCAACCGTCAGCTGAATGCTCGCGAGCGCCACCAGGTTCGCGCCGAGTTTTAATGCCGTAATGATCGCGACGATCCGTCCAATCTCGAGTAGGATATCGACGCCACTGGACAGGTCGAACCGCTGCATCGCGGAGACAATGGCCCCGAAGGGTGCCGTGGCGAGAGTGGTGGCCACCGTTAGACCGCCAAGCACGATGACGACGCGGGCGGCTTGCATGTACTCGGCCGGTACGTTGAACGCCGGAATTGCGAAGGCCACGCTGACGGCGGCTAGAATGGCCACGCCGCCCAGAACGCCGAATAGGGCCAGCCCGGCACCCGTGATGGCCGCCGATTCAGAGTGCCGTCCAGCTGCGTGATGGTTGGCGACATATCGCATCACTGCGCTGCGAATGCCCAAATCGAGCAACCCGAGGTAGGCGACCATGGACGCCAGGAGCGACCACGTGCCGTAGCCGGTATCGCCGAGCGTCCGAACCACGAACGGCGACAGGAAAAAACTCGACAGCGCGATAAAAACGAATGCGGCCCAATTGGCGGCGACATTGCGCAGGGTCGAGGCCGGGCTTTCGATCAGCCTTGCGAGAGGCATCTTGCCTAGCGGGACTGCGGCTGAACCAACATCGGGACCGTGTGCGCCACTTCACGCACGGAGGCGGAGACACCATCACGCCACAGCATGAAGTTGATCAGCAGCCACAGGATTTCGCTGTGATCGCGTTGTCCGCCCAGGTGCTCCGTGACTAGTCGCTGAACCACGACCCGATCGAGCTCGTCGGCTGCCCCATGGGCACCCGTCCGAAGGCGCGCGAGGAGGTTCGCGAAGGCATTCCCGCGAAGCCACTCAGCCAGTGGCAGCCCAAATCCTGATTTCGGCGCCCTCAAGACTGATGGGGGCAGGTGGTTGCGTGCGATCGCGCGCACAATTCGCTTGCTCGTCCGGGTGCGCACATTTAGTCGAGGAGGCAGCGAGAGGCCCCACTCCAGCAATGGCACATGTAGAAACGGGACGCGCCCCTCGAGTCCGTGAGCCATCGACATGCGATCCATGCGCTCCAACAGGCCACCCAGATAGGTTGTCAGCTCATACCGCATGAGTGAGGCAACGGGATCGCCTGGCACTTCGAGTTCCATTGCCAGTCGTCGCCGCGTAGCGAGCGCCTGGTCCAGCGGACCTCTCGTCACCGACGCGACCAGCGAAGGATCCACGAAAGCAGAATTGAGGATTCGCGCATCTGGCGCAGGGCGGCCCAGCAGATCGCCGAACTTGCCAAGACGATGGTTGCCGCTCAGCGGTGCCAATCGATTTGCCAGGGCGGCGACGAAGCCGCTCATCCCGAAGAAGCGGTTTCGGAATAGCTCTACCCGGTAGCGCGGATAGCCGCCGAAGAGCTCGTCCGCACCCTCGCCAGTGAGGGCAACGGTCACGTGCCGGCGCGCCAGGCGGCTCAGCACGAATAGCGGCACGGAATTGGGCTGCGACAATGGTTCGTCATTGAACCAGAGCAAGAGCGGAAGCAGGTCTACAAGCTCTTGCGCGGTCGCCACGACCGAGTGGTGCTGCGTGCCCAAAAGCGTCGTCGTCTCGCGCGCGAGTGAGCTTTCGTCCCAGTCAGACTCCGCGAAACCGACGGAGAAGGATTCAACCGGGTGCGGCGCAGCGGCCGCCGCGAACGCCGTTATTAGACCCGAATCGAGGCCGCCGCTGCAGAAAGTGCCAAGCGGGACTTCGGAAATCATCTGTGCACGAACTGCGCTGGACAGCTGCTGCTCGAGCGTGGCGGCTGCATCCGCCACATCGGGGATCGACTTGAGGATCGGTACGTCTCCCGGCCACCAAAAACGCTCAATCGACAGCCGTCCGTTATTCCACACCGCAGCGTGCCCGGGAGGGAGACGATGCACACCCTCGTACATGGTCCGGTCCCAAGCGGTGTGGCGAAATAAGAGATACTCCTGCAAACCGGAGAGCGAGGTGGCCGGACTTGCATCCATCCCGGCGAGAATGGCTTTTATCTCTGATCCGAAAATCAGCCGGTCCGGGAGTACTGCGTAGAACAACGGCTTGATGCCAACGTGGTCGCGGAAAAGCAGAACGCTCCCAGACCGCATGTCATGGAGCGCGAAGGCGAACATGCCGTGGAGACGGCGCGCAACAGCTACACCGTACTCCTCGTAGCCGTGCACCAACACTTCCGTGTCAGACCTCGTGCGGAATCTGTGTCCGCGCCTCTCGAGATCATCACGCAGTTCCGCAAAGTTGTAAATTTCGCCATTGAACGCCACCCAGATCGTGCCATCCTCGTTTGAAAGGGGTTGCGCACCGCCCTCGATGTCGATGATACTGAGCCGCCGATGTGCGAGTCCCACACCAAGCGCATTGTGAACACCGCTTCCGTCAGGGCCGCGGTGCGCAATGACATCGCCCATTCCGGAAAGGCGTTGAGGGCTTACCTGTGATCTGGGATCTGACAACGCGATGCCGCAAAAGCCGCACATGGTCCCTCGGGTATGCCCCAAAAAATCTCGGTAGGCGCAAGCTAATGGTCGCGGCCGTAAGTCAGTTGGAAGGCCAGCACCGGGGCTGCCTGATACGCTACCGGAGCCCAACGGAACAGGTGGCCACTCGGTGACTAGCAGCTTCGCGGTGGGTACGGCAATGGAGAGCGCTGGGCGTTGACGAAGCTGCCCGCAATACTCTACTCTATCGCACCACCCGTGGTCCAGAGCGGACTCCTGTCGTTGTACGGGTTGTGGCTGAGGCATCTTCGCTACGGGGGCGCCCATGAGGCGCATCTGGCGCAGCTGCTCGAAACGGAGACCTGGTCCGACGATTCGCTTCGCGAGTTGCAGTTAAAGGAGCTCCAGCAAGTCGTCCGGCACGCCTATTCGACCGTACCTCTCTACGCCAGGCGCGGAAACGCTCCGTCCATCCGCCGACTCGAGGACATCTCCCAGATTCCGATCCTGACCAAGGACCAGTTGCAGACCCGAGCCGACGAAATCACCACTCGAACTCCTGGCGCACGACGGCAAGAGGTGCACACTGGTGGAACCACCGGAAAGCCACTGACCATCTATTGCACGCGCGACGTCCTCCGACACAATTACGCGTTCTTTGTCCGGTTTCTTCACTGGGCGGGCGTACGCCGGGGTGATCGCAAGGCGACATTCGCGGGCCGGATCATCGTCCCACCCCGGCAAACGCGACCGCCGTTTTGGCGCTACAACGCTGCCGCGCGAACCATGCTTTTTTCCTCGTACCACCTGAGCCCCGATACCGTCGGCTTCTATGCCAAGGCGCTGGCGGAATACGCACCAGCGCTGATCGATGCGTATCCGTCCAGTTTGGAGCCCATCGCGCAGTACCTGCGCGAGCACGGGATAGACACGGTTCGGCCAAGGGCAATCGTGACTTCTTCCGAAACGCTCCTCCCTCCGGTTCGGACCCTGATCGAGAGCGCCTTTTCCGCGCCCGTCTTCGACCACTATGGCGGAGCAGAAATGGCAGCGTTCATCACGCAGTGTGCGCACGGCCGGTATCATGTGAACCCCGAGTTTGGGATGGTCGAGCTGCTCCGCGACGGTCACGAGGTTGCTGCCGGCGAAGAGGGCGAGATCGTGGCGACCGGATTCATCAATCCAATCATGCCGCTGATCCGCTATGCCACCGGCGATTCGGCTATTGGGGTATCCGGACCATGCGCGTGCGGGCGGGCGTTCCCAGCACTCGCCAGTATTGAAGGGCGGCTCGATGATGTACTCGTGACTCCTGAAGGCCGGCGCGTCGGTCGCTTGGACCCGATCTTCAAGTCTGTTTCTTCGTTGTACGAGACCAGGATCGTGCAGGATGAGCCGGATCATGTTCGGGTCGAAACGGTGCTTCGCGCGCCCCTGGCGCGCAGCGACCGCGAGGAACTTCTCAGTGGATTAAGGAACCGCCTGGGCGCGCAGATGCGAGTGGACTTCTACGAAGTCCCGTCCCTGCCGCGCACCAAGGGCGGCAAGCTGAGGAGTGTGGTCAACCTGGTCGCTCGCGGGCGCAACACCGATGCCGCCGACGCTGACTGAGAAACCGGTGGTGTCCAGTCGTCCTCGCCTGTTGTTCATCTGCCAGACCCTGCCCTACCCGCCTGACGGCGGGGTCAACATTCGCACCTTCAACATTTTGAAGATCCTGGCGAATCGATTCGATATCGACGCGCTGTTCTTTTTCCGCCGGGGCGAGAGATCGTCAACGGCGGCGGTCGCCACGGGCCTGGATGGACTCCGTTTTTTCGCGCAGGTCGCGGCCTTCCCGATTCCGCAGGAACATCGGCGCACGCGCTTGGTCTGGGACCATCTTCGAAGTGTGGGCCGGCGAGAGCCGTACACGAGATACACGTACGATTCTGAACCCTTCCGTCGGGCGTTGAGCGAGCATGTTACTGCTGTGCGGTACGACCTCGTTCACGTGGACAGTCTGGATCTCGCCGCGTACCTGCCGCTCGTTCGGCATCTCCCAGTGGTGCTCACGCACCACAACGTGGAGTCCGAACTATTGAAGCGGCGGGCGACGACGTTGACCAACCCGTTGGCCAGGGCGTATCTGGCCGTGCAAGGCGGATGGCTGCGCGACACTGAGCAGGAGTGGTGTCCCAAGGTCGCCTTGAATCTCACAACCTCGCAAACCGACTTGGAAAAGCTCAGCTCTATCGCTCCCACCGCAAGGTTCGCGGTGGTTCCGAACGGAGTAGACACAGAGACTTTTCGGCCATCCGCCGACCACGTCGAAGGCGGCGTGGTTTTCGTTGGCGGCACAAACTGGTTCCCAAATCGCGACGCGTTGGATCATTTCTGTCAGGACATCCTCCCCGAGTTGCGCGCCCTTGGGGTTGAAACGCCTGTGCGGTGGGTGGGCCGAGCGTCTCCCGAAGACCGAGACGACTACAGCGCCCGATACTCCGTGGACTTGACCGGCTACGTCGATGACATTCGGCCGCTGGTTGCTCGCGCAGCGTGTTACGTGGTTCCCTTGCGGGTCGGCGGTGGCACTCGACTCAAGATCCTGGATGCGTGGGCCATGGGGAAAGCCGTAGTTAGCACATCCATAGGTTGCGAGGGTCTCGAGGCCCACGATGGTGAAAACATCCTGATTCGAGACTCACCGGCCGATTTCGCGCGCGCGATCAAACACGTGCTTGAAGACAACGCGCTTCGAACCCGGCTCGGATCGGCAGCGAGGCGAACGGCGGAAGACACATATAGTTGGACAGTGGTCGGACGCGACTTGCATCGCCACTATGACCGCGTCATCAGAGAAGCGCGCGGAGGTGTGATGTAGGGTACAGAGTCAATCGAGTCCGGCATTGACCCTGAAAGGTCCGGATATGATCATGCATGCCCCACCCCAGAGCATCGACCCCGCGACTACCTCGCGGGAGCGATGCCGAATAATCGGGTTCGCTCTCGCGAGCCGCATATCGCCTCTCAATGCCAATGACAAACCAAGGATTAGCCGTATTAAGGGCCGCTTTTGCGCCGTTAGCTGTATTATTGTCGCTTGGCTGCCAGGACTCAGCGACCCTAGAATGCGCTCCGGGCCGCGACTGCCGCTTTATTAGTGAGAATCTGACCATCGAGATTCCGGCGGCGGCGCTCCCCTCGGACGGGCTAAACCTCTCTGCCACCAAGGTCCCGACACCGCCCAGCGCTCCATCGTTGATATCCGGGACTGCTTGGGATATCGGGCCGAACGGAACGATCTTTAGTCCACGCGCAAAATTAACGGTGTCGTATGCAAACCTGGATCTTGCGGGACCGGGAGTTCTTCCGGCCGAACTCGGGATTTACAAGACCTCAGGAAACTCGTGGCAGCGTGTGGATAGCATGACCTTCAACGCTGTCGGCAAGACCGTGACTGCGTGGATTGCGAGCCTGAGCGTCTATGGCCTGCTGGGTCTGCCCGTCGATACAGTGGTGGTGTCCGCCGCGCCGTCCACCACGATCCAGGTGGGTGGAACAACGCAGCTATCGGCCACGCCACGCGCGGGCTCAGTGGCCCTTCCTAATCGTCCGGTGAACTGGGTGAGCGGTTCCAATTCGATAGCAATGGTGAATTCGTCAGGTGTGGTGAGCGGCGTCGCCATTGGACAGACGAACGTCACTGGCAGCTCACAAGGCAAATCGACCATCACAGGCATCACGGTGCAACCTGCGGCGCCGCCGTCCACCGCGGAACCCACGTTCACGGTGGGCGTCGATACCAGCATGTATTTCGAAGACTTTGAGAGCTACGTCTCCACGACGGCCCTGCGAAACGCGTATGCGACGCGGGAGATCGGCGGCTCGGTGAATCTCGATGCGGCGGTGGCGTTGACTGGCACCAAGTCCTTCCGGGCTGATTTCACTGGCGGGTGCCTGGGGAACAACGACTCAGCCGTCCTCATCGAACGCCA
>JANNJV010000208.1:0-6680 GCA_031395945.1 Gemmatimonadota bacterium
ACCGGCCCGACGACCGGAATCCAGGCGTAGCCCCAATCCGAGCTCCCCTTGCCGGGAATTGGCAGCAGGGCGTGGGCAATGCGAGGTCCCAGGTCGCGCGCGGGATTGATCGCGTAGCCCGTGGGCCCGCCGAGCGAGAGCCCGATGCCGAACACGATGACGCCCACCAGCGCGGGCCCAATCCCTTTGGCCAGATCGGAACCCGGAACGAAGTTGGCGGGCGAGAGGACTGCGGAAATCGCGAGCACGAGGACGAATGTGCCGATGATCTCGCTGATCAGATTCGGAATAGGCTGCCTGATCGCCGGCCCGGTCGCGAAGACGGCGAGTTTCGCGCCAGGATCAGGTGTCACACTCCAGTGCGGCAGATACAGAAGCCAGACGATGACGCCACCAACCACGCCGCCAGCAACCTGCGCCGCGACATAAGCCGGAACGCTTGCCCATGAGAAAGTGCCAATCGACGCCAATGCGATGGTCACCGCGGGGTTGAGATGCGCGCCGCTGACGCTGACGACGCAATAGACGGCGATCGTGACGGCAAACGCCCAGCCAGCCGTGATCACGATCCAACCCGAGTTATGCCCCTTGGTTTGCTGCAACACGACATTGGCGACCACGCCATTACCGAGCACGATGAGAATCGTTGTGCCGATGAATTCCGCGAGAATGGGTGACACGTGCGGTGGTGGTTTGCGTTGGATGGGAGAGAAGATTGCCGGCAGAATATGCACGGCACCGACAGGCGGCGACAGCGGACGCGTTGCGCTGGCCGCAGGCGTGCACGAGCCTGCACCGCGTCGTATCTTCTGCCATGACTTCGCGACGCGACGCACTCCGCGCCCTCAGTAGCATCGCCGTCCTCCCGGTTTTTTCACGGGTAGAGGACCTGTCCGCATTCGTTCGTCTCCGCAAACTGGATCGCATCGGCCTGGCGCTTTACACGGTGAGAGACCTCACGAGCCGCGATTACGAGCGCACGCTCCGGCAAGTGGCCGAGATCGGCTACCGCGACGTGGACATGTACATCTACGATGCCAGGCGCGAGCCCGCCGAGACCCGCGCGATGCTCGATCGCGTCGGACTCGCGTGCCCTTCTGCGCGAGTCGCGAGTCCGGCGCTCTACCGTGGTTGGGATCGATTCCTCGACGCCGCGAATACCCTGGGCGCCCGCTGGATCACGCTCGCCAATGTCTCGTATGAAGAACGTCTCCACCTGCGCGACTGGCAGGAGCTCGCCGATGTGTTGAACAAAGCGGGCGATGCGGCACGCCGCCGCGGATTGGGATTGTGCTATCACAACCATTCGTTCGAGCTTGAACCGATGGAAGGCAAGATCCCGCTCGATCTGCTGCTGGCGTCCACCGATCCCGAGCTGGTGAAGCTGCAGATGGATGTGTACTGGATGACGCACGGCGGACGGAACCCGGCCACGGAGATCCGGCGACTGGGATCGCGCGTGGCCACACTGCACCTGAAGGACATGGACGCCACTCCAGTACGAGGGATCACCAGCGTGGGCCGTGGGACGATCGACTTCAAGGCGGTCCTGGCCGCCGCGGCTGACGTAAAAGTCGCTCACTGCTTCGTCGAGGAAGATGCTCCGGCGGATTCGTTGGACGCCGTCCGCTCGAGCTATGCGCATCTGGCTCGGTTGGAGTTCTAAGACCGAGATGAGAAGGATCGTTTGGCCGTGAAGCCGTTGGATTCACGTCCGGATCGCCGCCGTTTCCTGGCGTCGCTGCTCGCGGCACCGTTGGTATCTCCCCTGGCGCTCAGCAGCGCCGCGGCGCCTTCGGCGCGTGTGGCGACGCAGCGGTCGCGCGACCACGTCGTTGTCGTCGGCGCCGGCGCATTCGGCGGCTGGACCGCGCTCGCGCTTCTCCGCGCCGGCGCGCGGGTCACGCTTGTGGACGCGTGGGGTGCGGGCCACTCGCGCGCGTCGTCCGGCGGTGAGACTCGTGTCATTCGCGCGGTGTACGGTGGCGAGCCGGCCTACACGCTCATGGTGGCGCGTGCACTGGTGCTGTGGCGAATGGCGGAAGAGCGCTGGCAACGACAGGTCCTGTTCCAGGTCGGCGCTCTCTGGATGTGCCCCGGCGACGACAGTTTCGTGCGCCAGTCCATCGCGCCCATGAAAGCCGTCGGTCTGCCAATCGATGAGTTGACGACCGAGGACGCGGCGCGACGCTACCCACAGATGGGCTTCAGCGGCGTTCGATCGGTGTTCTTCGAGCCGCGCGCCGGCTACCTGCTGGCGCGGTTGTCGTGCGAGCTCGTTCGCGAGACGTTCGTCCGCGAAGGCGGCGAATACAAGGTCGCTCTGGTCCGACCGGGGAAGTCCACCAACCGACGGATGCCGAACGTCGCCCTCTCGGATGGCAGCGTGCTCCACGCGGACCGGTTCGTCTTCGCGTGCGGCCCGTGGATGGGTGAGCTCTTTCCCGACGTCGTTGGCCGCCGCATCGTCGCCACCAGACAGGAGGTCTTCTTCTTCGGCGTGCCTGCCGGGAGCTCGCAGTATGACTCCGGCGCGGTCCCCGCATGGGTGCACATGGGCGATCGCGTCGTATATGGCGTCCCCGGCAACGAGCGACGCGGGCTTAAAATCGCCGACGACACCGCGGGCGAAGAAGTGAACCCTACGACCATGGATCGCACGCCGAGTCCGGCCGGACTGGTGCGCGCGCGCACGATCCTCGGCGAGCGATTCCCGGCCCTCGCGGACGCGCCGCTCGTGGAGGCGCGCGTATGTCAGTACGAGGCGTCGACGGACGGCAGTTATCTCGTCGATCGCCATCCGGAGCTCGATAACGTGTGGCTCGTGGGCGGCGGATCCGGTCACGGATTCAAGATGGGTCCCGCGCTCGGCGAACAAGTCGCCGAGCTGGTGATGGGTCGGAGAATGGTGCAGCCGCTGTTCGCCTATGGACGGTTGCGCCCGCGACCCAAGTCATGATGCGGCGGCGCTCCGTTTCTGCTAGATCTCGATGACACCAGAGGATGACTTGCGATGAAACCAGCGACTCGCACGCGTAGCGCGACCGACGGTACCATGCCGTTGCGGGAAACCAAGAACGATCTGCCGGCCGACAAACGGTCCGAGGTGGTGGGGCTGCTGAACGCCCGCCTCGCCGATTGCATCGACCTGCAGACGATGTGCAAGCAGGCCCATTGGAACGTTCGCGGCCCGCAGTTCATCGCCCTGCACAAGCTGTTCGACGAGATCTACGATGCGGTGGGCGAATACGCCGATCTGCTCGCCGAGCGTGTCGTGCAGTTCGGCGGAACCGCCGAGGGCACCGCGCGGGTCGCCGCACAGCGAACGACGCTGCTCGACTATCCTTTGACGCTGACGCGCGCAAGCGAGCACGTCGCTGCTCTCTCCGATGTGCTCGCGCAATTCGGCCGGGCCGCCCGCGTGGGTATCGAGGAGATGAACGAGCTTGAGGATGCCGGGTCCGCTGACATTCTCACCGAGATCTCACGCGGCATCGATAAGTGGCTCTGGTTCGTCGAGGTTCACAACAGCAAGGACTGAGCGGCATTCGGCGCGCGTTGGGCGTGAAGTGAATGCGCTCACCTAAGCGGCCGCCTGGCGTCGTAACGCCGGAGCCACCCGGCTGCCAAGCATCTCGATGGCCCGCATCAGTTTGTCATGAGGCAATGAAGCGGCGTTCATCTGAAACGTGATGCGAGAGATGCCGCCCAACGCCTCGCTGTGTCGAAGGATCTTCTCCGACACTTCGTCGGGGCTGCCGACCAGCAGCGCGCCGTGGGGGCCCCGCTGCGCGTCGAAACCTGCACGCGTGACTGGCGGCCATCCGCGCTCCTTTCCGACATCGGTGAACGCGCGCGCGTAGCCGGGAAAGAAGTCGTCGGCCGCTTCCTGCGTGGTGGCCGCCACGTAACCCAGCGAGTGTACACCGACCTTGAGCCGGTCGGGTAAGTGCCCCGCCTGTCGGCCGGCTTCCCGATAGAGATCAATGAGCGGCCGAAAGCGGCGCGTCTCACCGCCAATGATGGCAACCATCAAGGGGAGCCCGAGCGTGCCCGCGCGAGCAAACGATTGCGGGGTCCCGCCCACCCCCAACCAGATCGGCAGCAGGTCCTGCAATGGTCTCGGGTAAATGCCCTGGCCCGTCAACGGCGCGCGATGCTTGCCGGACCAGTGCACGTGCTCGTTCGCTCGGATCTTGAGCAGCAGGTCGAGGTTCTCGGCGAACAGCGAATCGTAGTCCTGGAGTTGCAGGCCGAATAGCGGAAAGGACTCGATGAACGAACCGCGGCCGACGACAATTTCCGCTCGACCCTGAGACAGCAGATCGAGCGTCGCGAAGTTCTGGAACACGCGTACCGGGTCGGCGGAACTCAGGACCGTTACAGCACTCGTGAGACGGATGTGCCTCGTTCGCGCCGCCGCGGCCCCGAGAATGACGGTCGGCGCGGAGTCCAGAAACTCCTTGCGATGGTGCTCGCCGATCCCAAAGGAATCCAATCCGACCTGATCGGCATGTTCGATCTGCTCGATCAGATTGCCCAGACGCACCGATGCAGCGACGGCACGACTGGCGTCATCGTGCGCCGCTGCGAAGCTATCAATGCCGATCTGCACCGTCACGTCCCCTTGGCAGCGTCCGGCCGTCTTCGCAGGGCAAGATTCGCGAGACCGCCCAGCGCTCCCGCACCCAAAACCGTCCATGTGATCATCGGCGTCCACCGAGCCGCGATGCCCAACCAGGCGTCCAGCGAGTAACTGCCATATCCCGTGAGCGCGAGCCCGAGCGCGGCTGTTCCGTAGAGTAGCGGCACTTCGATGCCGTTCTTGGCGGCGAACAGTCCGTGTTCCCAGTGCACCGTGATGATGGCTACGATCATGACGGAGATCATGAGCGCCGGGCCGATCGGGCCCAGGAACCCGAGTGCGACGAGTAGCCCGCTCGTGATCTCACCGAGCGAGGCCGCGGTTGCAAACGCGCGGCCCGGGCGAAATCCGAGCTGCACGAAGAATTCGCCCGTCGTGTTCAGCCCATATCCTCCGAACCAGCCCAGCAACTTCTGCGCGCCGTGAGCCGCCATCACGAGTCCGATCACCACCCTCGCGATGAGAAGTCCGATACTCACCGTCTCCAGATCAACTCCAGTTGCGCCCATAGTGCGCCCCCTGCCATGTGTGTAGTATGCAGTTACTGTTCGTAACTAACAGCAGCTCGCAGGGGCTGCAAAGAAGGCACATGAACGTGCCCCAGATACTTGGGAGTAACCAATGGGCAAGACAACGCGGAAGCGGCCGGTCGAGCTGGAGTACACGCCGACAAACTGTCATGCACGTGAAATACTTGCGCGGATAGGCGACAAGTGGTCGGTCTATATCATTCACGTGCTCGGAGACGCGCCGACGCTGCGCTTCAACGAGGTGCGGAATCAAGTGGATGGCATCAGCCAACGCATGTTGACGGTGACACTGCGCGGCCTGGAGCGTGACGGGCTCGTCTCTCGGAAGGTGTTTCCCGAGGTGCCACCCCGCGTCGAGTATTCGCTCACTCCGCTCGGCGCTACGCTACGGCAGCTGGTGCGGGGACTGGTGGCGTGGTCTGGCGCCCACCTCACGGAAGTAGACACCGCGCGGGCTGCATACGACGCGCGGAATGTGCGACCTTTGGCATCGACATCGCTGCCGCGGCCAGCGTCGCCACGCCAACCGCGAGCGTCGCGCGCAGCCGGCTAGGCGGTCGTCCGTTCCAGGATTATTCCGTCGAAGGTCCCTGGTTCCGAACTGTCGACGGTCTATTCGACACCATTCGGGCAGCGCGCAGTGATCGTTGGGTTGTAACCCCGCCAGGATCCTGCCCGTAGTAGGCCATCATGTCGCACACGCTTCGGGACGGGATTGCGTTGGCTGCACTCGCCATCGCCGCGCTGGGTTACGACCTGCGCCCGCGACGAGACCGCGTTCGCCAGGAAGCCGCATCGCCCGAGACGGGGAACGTCATTCTCGTCGTCTCTGACGGGTTGCGCTGGCAGGAAGTCTTCCGTGGCGCCGATTCCCTGCTGGTGTTTGGCGATCCGGACGCCATGGGCGGCGCCGCCGCGGACACCAGGCGGCGCTTCTGGCGCGCGACCGTCGCGGAGCGCCGCAAAGCATTGATGCCGTTCGTCTGGGGCGCGATGGCCAGGGACGGGCAACTGTTCGGTAATCGCGACCTGGGAAGCGGCATGCGGGTCACCAACGGAATGAACTTCTCGTATCCCGGCTACAACGAGATGCTGGTGGGTTATCCTGACGCGCGCATCAACCGCAACGACTACGGTCCCAACCCGAATGTCACGGTGTTCGAGTGGCTCAATCGGCGCGAGGCATTTCGCGGTCAGGTCGGCGCCATCGGCGCCTGGGATACGTTTGCCGACATCTTCCATCGCCGGCGCAGCGGCCTCACCGTCCACGCGTCGCGTGAGGAACCGCTGGACGCGCGCGCACACGCGGCCGCGATGCGGTTGCTCAAAGAACAGCGTCCGCGCGCGCTGTTCGTCGCGTACGTCGAGACCGACGACTGGGCACACCAGGGACGCTACGATCGGACGCTGAACGCGGCGCATACGGTGGACACGTATCTCGCGGCGCTCTGGGCAGCCGTGCAGTCGCACCCACAGTATCGCGGCAAGACGACGCTGATCTTTAC
>JANNJV010000237.1:0-8840 GCA_031395945.1 Gemmatimonadota bacterium
GCCATCCGCGACTCGGTGCGTACCAACGGCGTGGTGGCGTGGTACCGGATCGATCCCGACGCCGGCGGCCCCGCGGCCGAGTTCCAGGTAAACAATCCCGACTTCAGCGATCACTCACTGCGCGGCAATGCGGTGTTCCGATGGGAGTATCGTCCAGGTTCAGTGCTCTTCGTGGCGTGGACACATTCCCGGTTTGGCGAAACGCCATTCGGCAACCTGGACCTCTCGCGCGACCGCGAGGCGCTGTTCGCGGTGCGACCGGACAATATCTTCCTTGTGAAGGCGAGCTACTGGCTGCCGTTCTAAGGGCTCTCGGCTGCAGTGGCGTGTCTGTAACTTGCAGCGAGCGGTCAACGTAAAGGCGGCCATGCTTGTGATGAGACAACAGAAGGGCGGCGTGGACGCGCCGCGAACGCGCGCTGAACTTGAAGCAATGAGCGCTCGCCGCGGCGAGCTGCAGGGTCAGCTGCGCGCGTCTGAGGGGCGCCGCTTCGAGCTTTCGCAACAGGCCGAGGCCACGAGACCGGACGCACGCGCGGGACTGACGCAGCGGATGGCGACACTCGACACGCGCATCGTGCAGCTCGAACGACAGATACAGCAGCTCGACGACGCAATCGCGACGGGGCTCGCAAATCCTGAAATCGCCCGCCCCGGCGCGGACGTGGCGGTCGGGACGGCTGGGCCGCCGATACCCGCGATTCCGCCGATTCCTCCGTTTCCGATTGACGGTTGGGCCATGGTTCCTCCGCGTGAGGGACTCTTCATCCCCGTGAATGGGCGCACGCTGCTCGCGGGTGGACTGGTGTCGCTCTCGCTGCTGGCGCTGGTCGGCTGGTTGGCGTTCCGCTACGCGCTTGCGCGGATGTCACGCCTCGCCGGGATCACGGCGGGGAGCGCGTCGCAGACGAACCAGTTGCAACAGTCGGTGGATGCGATCGCGGTGGAAGTGGAGCGCATCTCCGAGAACCAGCGCTACGTCACGAAGCTGCTGGGCCAGGTTCCAGTCGAGGATCTCAATCCGGCCAAGCATCGCCAAGCGCAGCCAGCCCCGGTCAGCCGCGCTAGAGAACCGTAGTCTTTGACCCTTTGTCGTCGATCTCTACTTGACGGGCCAGAGCCGACACCCGAGAACCGTCACGCGCACGCGTAGAGGAACTCGACGAACGACGCAGCCGCGCCATCCATCCCGGCCACCTTGGGGTTCGCCGACTCGACGAGCCAGAACTCGTCCGGAGCGTGTGCACCGCCGCCGAGTCCGAGCCCGAATTGTCCCGCGGCCAGGCGCAGCGGAGCACCCGTGAAGGTGACGCCCGGCCATGAGCCCGCGAGCCGTGGCCAGAGGAGCGGCTCGATCCCCATAGCGCGGTAGGTTTTGATCTGCGCCTGTATCAGGCGCGAGTCCGGCGCCGTCTCCGTCGGATCGTAGCCGCCGGACATGTTCACCTCGACGTCACCAAAGCCGTGCTTCGCGAGGTGCTGCTTCAACAGTTCGAGCGTCCCCTTCGCGGTCATGTCGGGGACGAGACGCATGTCGATCTTCGCCACCGCGCGATGCGGAAGGATGGTCTTGCCGCCAGGACCGGTGTAGCCACTCACCAGTCCCTCGATGTTGATCGTGGGTTGTGAGACGAGCCGCACGAGTGAGTCGTGCCAGTTCTCATCCTTGATCCATCGCTGGACGCCAAGTACCCGCTTCGTGCTCGCTTCGTCCCGCTTCGGGATCGCGTCTTCGAGGATGCGGCGCAACTCCGGCGAGAGCGGACGCACCTTGTCGAAGAACCCGTCCACCGCCGGCGTGTGTCCGTCCGCCTTCACCAGCGTGTGGAGCGCCTGCACCAGGCGCCACGCGGGGCTGTCCACCTGGGCCGCGAGGCTCGAGTGGATGTCCTGCGCCGGGCCCCGTCCCCACTTCGCGCCGGTGGACACCAGCTCCAGCTCCACGATGCCCTTGGCGCCGAGGTTGATCTGGACGCCGCCGTTGGCGTCCTGGTTGCCCAGCGGAATGATCACGCCGAGACATTTCTTCAGCGCGGCCTCCACATCGGAACGCAGCGCGATCTGCGAGAAGCTGGGCGAGCCGATTTCCTCTTCGCCCTCGCACACCAGCACCAGGTTGACCGGCAACTTTTCGCGCGCGGCCGCGAAGGCATGCAGCGCCGCGAGCAGCGCTACCTGCGGGCCCTTCGTGTTCGTCGCGCCGCGGCCGATCATCACCTTTCCCAGCCCCGGGCGGTCCACGATGCGCCCCTCGAGCGGCGGAGACGTCCACTCGGCGGGGTCGTACTGCTTGACGTCATACATGTAGTAGATGCCCAGCCAGTTGCGTGCGCCCACGTCCAGCGTGGCAAAGACGCCGGGCTTGCCCGTGGTCGGGATCACCTCGACCTTCTGGAATCCGGCATTCCGCGCCAGCTGCGCCATGTACTCGACGCCACGCGGATACCCGATGTTCTCGGCCGCGATGGACGGGATGGCGATCCACTCGCGCAGCATGCGCACTGTCTGGTCGTGCTGCAGCGGGATCTGCCGGAGGACGTCTTCCTTGGATGGGGCGACGAACCAGGGATGCTTGCCGGTGAGCGCGAGCGCCGCTGCCGATGCAGTCGCGCCGTGAAGGAAGTCGCGGCGATTGACGCCCTGATCTGGTGTTCTGGTCATTGGAGGTTTACCTAGCGCCCCAGCTTTGCGCGGAGAAACGCGACCGTCTTCGGCCACGCCTGCTTCGACGCGGCGGTATTCGGCTCGTTGCCGTCCTGCCCGCGCAGGAAACCGTGCCCCGCGCCATCGAAGATATGATACTCGTACGACTTGCCGAGTCCTTTCATCGTTGAGTCTGTCGCGGAAATCGTCGCGTTGATGCGCGCGTCATTGCCGCCGTACAGACCCAGGACGGGCGCCTTGATGGCCGCCATCTGTTCGGCATTCGGTGGGGAACCGTAGAAGACAACGGAAGCCCCAAGCGCCGGCGCGTGCGTCGCGTGATGGAACGAGCGGGCGCCCCCCCAGCAGAACCCGATGATGCCGTATTTCGGCTGCGCCGCCGGGAGCGACATGCCGTATTTCGCGACCGCATCGATGATCTGGTTGGCCAGCTCCGGTGTGACGCGACCAATCGCGGCACGACCAGCGTCGCGGTCGGGATCGGCCTTGAGATCATCGGATCGGAACATCGTCGTCAGGTCGGGCGCGATGCCGATGAATCCGTCGGCGGCCAGCTGATCGGCCACCGCACGCGTCCAGGTATTGATCCCCGTGTTCTCGTGAATGGCAATGACAACCGGCGCCTTGTCGCGGCGCTCCGGGTACACGACCCACGCCATCACGCTATCGGTGGCGCCGAGCTTGATGGCGACCCATTCGCCGTGACGTGGAGATTTTGCGAGGCGATCCGCGGCGGTGGCACCCGAAGCGGGGATCGTGCTGTCCTCAAGGGCACGAGCGGAAGGAGCTGCCGCCGCATGGGCGTCGTGCCCCGCGTGCTCGTCGGACGCCGCGGCCGCTGGCGCGCGGCCAAGCACGGAACCAATACCTGCAGCGGAAAGGAGTAGGGCGGTTCCAAGAGCAGTACGCATCGCTGTCATCCGGAAGGAGATGCGCGTGAAGCTACGCGTCCCGGGCTAGGGCGCAAACCGAGCTAGCACAGCAGTATTATCGACTATCGTGATTTATATTGACGATAAGCGATAAGTAGCTTATCGTATATCGATAATATAGCGGTGCGCATTTCTCATTGATAGAAGGAGCTGGATGTCTCTCCCGTCCCAGAATGCCCTGACGTACTCCCGGCGCGCGCTCAGCGTGCTCGTTGCCGTGAACCTCGTATACGGCGCCGGTATCATCGTCTTGCTCGTCGCCAGTCTCGTCGCCGAAGGACCCGTCATGGCAGCCCTCGGCGTGCGACCGGCACCCGATAGCGCAACCATGATCCTGGGGATGCGGATGATCATGGTCGTGGGCATTGGCTCGGTGCCGCTCGCGCACGTCATGCTGACGCGGCTTCTGGCGATCGTCGATACGGTGCGCGCCGGAGATCCCTTCATCATCGAAAACGGCCGGCGGCTCCATACCATTGCCTGGGCGCTGCTGGCGATGCAGGTCCTGCACGTCATCGTCGGTATCGTTGCCGCGGGCTCCCGATCCCAGGCGCAGCAGCTCGACATCGACTGGAGCTTCTCGCTCGCGCCGTGGATTGCCGTGCTGCTGCTGTTCGTGCTCGCGCGCGTGTTCGAGCATGGCGCGCGCATGCGCGCCGATCTCGAAGGGACGGTCTGAGTATGGCGATCATCGTCAAGCTGGACGACATGCTCCACGCGCGGCGGATGACGCTGACCGAGCTGTCTGAGAAAGTTGGCCTCAGCCTGCCAAACCTCTCGATCCTCAAGACCGGGAAAGCGCGCGCGATCCGCTTCTCCACCCTGCACGCCATCTGCGAGGCGCTCGCCTGCCAGCCTGGTGACCTGCTCGCGTTCGATCCATCCCTGCCCATTCCTCCAGAGGAGTCGTAGTCACATGACGTTGAGGTCCATTTTTGCTCCCGACCACGTTCGCTATGAGGGCGTCCGCCCGATCAATATCTGG
This sequence comes from Gemmatimonadota bacterium, assembly GCA_031395945.1. Classification (GTDB taxonomy): domain Bacteria; phylum Gemmatimonadota; class Gemmatimonadetes; order Gemmatimonadales; family Gemmatimonadaceae; genus DASPMP01. The sequence goes on from JANNJV010000237.1 coordinate 4,582, forward strand.
CTGCTGCGTCTCGTGTACTTCCTGATGGCGGCGTTCGTCGCGCCGCAGGCGTGGCGCGTCCTCATCACGCACGAGGGACCGTGGAGCCCCACGACCGCCGCCGCCTGGTGCGTGTGGGCGACGTATCCCTCGCTCGCGGTGCTCGGGCTGATTCACCCACTCCGGATGCTGCCGCTGATGCTCTTCACGATCGGCTACAAGATGCTGTGGCTGTTCCTCGTCGCTCTTCCGCTGTGGCGGACGAACACGCTGTGGGGGTCGCCAGCCGAGGAGATGACCAGGGCGTTCATGTGGCTGCCGCTGCTGCTGTTCGCCATGCCGTGGAAGTACATCATCAACACCTACGTGAAGTTGCCGAGGGGCGTCCGCCAGGCCGTCGCCAGCTCGACTTAGGGCTCGGGCTCTGGGCTCTGGGCTCTGGGCTCTCAAATCAAAGCCCACAGCCCAAAACCCCAAGCGTAAACCCAAAGCTCACCTACAGCGCGACGCGAGCAGCCCGGTTGCCGCCGAGAGATCGAGGTCGGCGACAAGCAAGCCTTCTGTACCGTAGGGCTGCCAGGCCAGCACCGTTCCGTCCGGCCGCACCACGGCGGACGTGCTGGGCGAACCCTCACTCGCAAAGTTGACGCTCGCGAAATAGCAGGTGTTCTCCGCCGCGCGGCAGAGCATCGCTTTCTCGTGAAACGTGTTCAGCGGATCGGCGAAGGTCGTCGGACGGTATCCGCCCGGTTCCGCTTCGTGGAAATGCGGGTGGAACACCACCTGAGCACCCCGCCGAGCCGCCCAGCGTACGGTCTCCGGGTAGCGCCACCCTTCGTGGCAGATGGCCACGCCGAACGTCAGGGGCCCCACCCGAAACGTGCGCCGCTCCGCACCCGCCGAAAAGATGCTTTCCTCAGACGGGTCGAGTTGCACCTTGTCCTGGAAGCCAAGCCGCGTTCCATCATTGTCGATGACCATGGCGGTGATCCGGGGCGCGCCGTCAACAACGCGCTCCGTGCCGAGTACCACCGCGACCTTGCACGAGGCAGCGGTGGCCGCGATATCGGACCACGCGCGCTCCAGAAATGCGACATCCGGCGGCGGCATGTGCTTCCCCGCCGTGCGATAGCCGGGTACGTAGCATTCCGGGAAGCAGACGATCGCGGCCTCCGCGGCGGCCGCGCGCTTTACGGCCTCGCGCGCGAGCGTTACGGACTCCGCGGGACTCGACGCGGCTCTGATGTTCGCAAGCGCGATTCTGAAAACATTCATGAGACAGTCAACGTACTAAAAAGCTGTGAGCTTTGGGTCGTGGGCTTTGGACGTCCATTCCCCAGAGCCCAAAACCCAACGCCCAAGCCCTTTGCCATGGAATCACTCCTTCAGGACGTTCGTTACGGCGTCCGCATGCTCGCGAAGACCCGTGGCCTGACGCTCATCGCCATCTTGTCGTTGGCCGTCGGCATCGGCGGTAACGCCGCGATCTTCAGCCTGGTCAATTCGATTCTCTTCCGCCCTCGCGCGGTGGAACAGCCTCACCAGCTGGTGGCGCTGTACGGAGGCGATCGCGGGCAGCCGTACCAGAGTGTGTCGTATCCCAGCTACCTGGAGCTGCGCGAGCGCAACGAGGTACTCAGCGGACTCGCCGCATACAGCGTCGGTTGGCAATTCAAGGCTGGGGGCGCGAACGACGTCGAGCAGGTGTGGGGCGAAGTGGTGTCGGGCAACTACTTCGAAGTCCTCGGCGTCCGCCTCCATCTGGGCCGGGGATTCCTTCCCGAAGAAGACAGTGTTCCGGGGCGGAACCCTGTGGTCGTCATCGGCTTCGAGCTGTGGCAGCGGAAGCTCGCCGGCGATCCGGGCGCTGTCGGAAAGACGTTCACCATCAACGGCCAGCCCGTCACGGTAGTCGGCGTCGCGTCGCAGCGGTACTCTGGGATGATGGGCGGATGGGCCGCCGAGGTCTGGGTCCCGGCGATGACGCTGCCACTGCTGGACCCGTCGCGGGGCGAGGGCCGGCTGGGTAGCCGCGGCAGTAAGTGGGTGGCCATGATCGGCCGACTGAAACCTGGAACCACGTTCGCGACCGCGCGGGCGCGATTCGACCTGCTCACCAAGGAGCTGCAGTCGGCCTATCCGGACGAGTGGATAGACCGACGCGACGACGGCACAACGCGCGAATCGTTCCTCACCCTGCTTCCGGAAAGCCAGACGCGCGTGCATCCCGCCATGCGTGCCCCGGCATACGCGCTGGCCGCGCTGCTGTTCGTCATCGTGGACCTGGTGCTCGTCATCGCGTGCATCAACCTGGCGAGCATGCTGTTCGCCCGCGCGCTTGCGCGGCGCAACGAGATCGCCGTTCGCCTGGCACTCGGCGCCGGACGCCCCCGTATCGTTCGCCAGCTGCTCACCGAAAGCGTTCTGCTGTCACTGTGCGGCGCCGCGATTGGGGCCACACTGGCCATCTGGGGGCTGAAGGCGCTCGTGGCGTCCATGCCTGCCCTCCCCGAAGGCATCCGCGTCGCCGTGGACATCCATGTCGACTGGTCCGTCCTTCTGTACACGATCGGCTTTGCGACGCTCACGGGAATGCTCTTTGGCCTGGCGCCGGCGCTGCACGCGTCCCGCTCGGCGCTTTCCTCCGTGCTGAAAGAGGACGGCGCCGTCACGCCACGCGTTCGCAGGTCGCGCGTGAGGCAATCGCTGGTGGTGGCGCAGGTCGCGTTCTCATTGCTGCTGTTGATCGGAGCAGGTTTGGTGCTGCGGAGTCTGGAGAACGTGCGGCCCACTCGTCTTGGTTTTGCGTCGGAGAACATGCTGGTCGCGCCAGTCGCGCTCGACGACCGGCGACTCGACCGTGCCAGGGTGCAGCGGTTCTACGAGGACCTGTCTGACAAGGTGGCCGCGTTGCCGGGAGTGAAGGCCGTGAGCCTGGTGGAAGGAATGCCGGGCGGTTTCATGAGCCGCTCGCGCCGAAGCACCGAGATCGAGGGATACGTCGCGCGGGCCGGCGAGAGCCTCGAGCTCGACGCTGCCATCGTCGGCCCGCTGTACTTCACGAACATGAAGGTGCCGTTGCTGTCCGGGCGTGATTTCACACGACAGGATCGCGCCGGCGCGCCGTGCGTGGCGATCGTCAACGAGGTGTTCGCCAAGCGATATCTCGGTGGCTTGGCGTCGGCGCCAGGCAAGCGCCTGGCCCGGTTCGAGGGGAGTCGGGAGCAGAAGACCATGTGTGAGGTAGTCGGCGTCGTGCGAGACGACCAGTGGCAGTCCATCAATGCCCAGGTGCGCCCCTTCTACGCGCTCCCGCTGTTGCAGAGCGACGAGCGGAGGATGACGCTGCTGGTGGAAACAGCCGTGGACCCGACGGCGCTGACGTCCAGCCTTCGCGCGAGCATTCGCGTTCTGGATCCGAACATGCCAGTGACGGACGTGCAGACACTGGCCGAGTATTTCAGGGTCGCGGCCTATCCCTTCCGTCTGCTGGGCGGTGTGATGGCCGCTTCCGGAGCGCTGGCCCTGCTGCTGTCGATCATCGGGATCTACGGAATCGTGGCGCACTCGGTGGCGCAGCGCCAACGCGAAGTGGGCATTCGCATCGCACTTGGCGCATTGCACAGCGATATTCTCAAGCTGGTGCTCGCGCAGGGGATGGTGCTGGTGAGCGTCGGCCTCATGGTTGGGTTGGTGTTGGGACTCGCGCTCACACGCGTGCTCACGAGCATGCCGCTGGACTTGCCGCTGTTGTTTGGCGTCAGCGCGACCGACGTGGCGACGTTCGGCGGCGTCACGCTGCTCCTCGGAACCGTTGCGCTGGCCGCGTGCATCATTCCAGCGCGTCGGGCGGCGAAGGTGGATCCGATGTCAATCCTGAGGGACGCCTGAAGCCAGGAACAGTGAGCTACCCGCTACGCAGTCGGGCACGCATCGCCTCGAGCTGGGGTTCCGCGATCCATCGTCCACGCAGCATCACTCCCGCGATGCGACGCGTGTTCGAGATGTCGGTGCGTGGGTCTGCTTCCAGTAGCAGCAGGTCGGCGACGCAACCGCGCTGCACCCTGCCCGCGCAGGTCGCGTTCAGCGGACGCCTGATCCCCGCTTCGGACTGGAAGTCCGCCGCGTTGGCTGTCGCTGCACGCAGCGCATCGTAGGGCTTCACCCCGGCCGTCACGAACTCGGCCAGTTCGTCGTGCGTGGAAAACCCCGGCACCACACCGGTGTTCAGCGCGTCTGTCCCGATCAGCAAACGCACACCCGTCGAGTCGAAAGTGTCC
>JANNJV010000275.1:0-1799 GCA_031395945.1 Gemmatimonadota bacterium
GGGCACGTGGACGTACTACGGTGGCCATGATCCGGAAGACCCGCAGCACGCGATCGGCAATCCGCCCACGGACCTGTCGCTGCACAAGGGCAGCCCAGGGTACAGGCTGATCCTGAACAACGTGCTGTTCCCCGCGGCGAAGAAAAAGCCCTTGAAGACCTGAACTGCGTTGGACGTGTGAGGCTCGACGTTGGACGTTGGACGTCAAACCTCGAACGTCAAACTTTCCACTTCGAACGCAGTGCAAAGTTGTAGCTTTCCATTGTGCCCGCGACGCTCCCGCGTACCTCCCGGCTCCACCCGAAAGCAGCGGCGGCCATTCGCGCCGCGATCATGCTCGCCGGCGGCCGGGAAGTCTGCTTTGCCTGCACGATGGACGGAGAAGGAATGGTCGAGACGGCCCGGGTCGTGGCACGCGGCGACGCCACGTGCGTCCTGGCCCTTCCCGGGTTCGCCGAACGCGGCCAGATGTTGGTGCACAACCATCCGTCCGGAGTGCTGGAGCCCTCCGACGCGGACATGGAAGTCGCCGCGCGCATCTATGACGACGGCATCGGCTTTGGCATCGTGGACAACGACGCCGATACGATCTACGTCGTCGTCGAGATCCCGAACGAAACGCCGGAACAGCCGCTGGGCCGCGACGAGATGGAGCGCGACCTGGGCGAAAGCGGCCCGATTGCGCGCATTCATCCACGGTATGAGGATCGGCCCAGCCAGCGTGCCATGGCGGCGCGCATCGCACAGCTGTACAACGGCGGCGGCATCGGGCTCCTGGAAGCCGGAACCGGCGTTGGCAAGTCTCTGGGGTATCTCGTGCCGGCGCTGCGCTGGGGTGCGCGCAACAAGGAGCGCACGATCGTCTCGACGAACACGATCAATCTTCAGGAGCAGCTGGTTGGCAAAGACCTGCCGTTCCTGAAGGAGGCCCTGGACGATCAGCCGGTTCGCTTCGCATTGCTCAAGGGCTGGCGCAACTACGTGTGTCTGTCGCGCCTGGAGCACGCGGAGTCAGCCGAAGCCACCCTCTTCGACGAGGGAATGCGCGACGACGTGGCCGACATCGCCGGCTGGGCCTCGAAGACCAGCGACGGCTCGCTGAGTGATCTCCCCCAGCAGCCGCGTTCCGAAGTCTGGGACGAAGTGGCCGCTGAGCCGGATCTCTGCACGCGCTTCCAGTGCCGCCACTTCGAGAAGTGCTTCGTGTTCAAGGCGCGAAGGATCGCGGCCGAGGCGGACGTCATCGTCGTCAACCACCACCTGCTGCTGTCGGACGTCGCCGTGCGGCGGGCGTCGGGCAACTGGAGTGATGCGGCGGTGCTCCCGGTTTATTCGCGACTCGTGGTGGATGAAGGACACCACCTGGAGGATGCCGCCGCGAACCATCTTGGGGTGACGGTGACGCGCCGCGGCCTGCAGCGGCTGTTCGGCCGTCTCGAGCGACGCGGCCGCGGTCTGCTGCCCGCGCTCGTCACGCGCCTGAACGCGTCGCGCGATCTCATCAGCGTCGCCAGCATGGACCTCGTGGAGGACCGCCTGGCGCCCGCGGTCCGTTCCGCGCGCGACAAATCCACCCTGCTCTTCGACCTGCTCGACACGTTGCTCGACGAGTCGGGAGTCCAGGTGCTGCGGCTCACCGACGCGTTTGCGGCGCATCGCATCTGGGACTCCGGGCTGCGTCTCGCACTGGACGACACGCGCGGCGCGCTGGCGCTGCTGCGCGAGGGGCTCCAGATGATCAGCGAGCGTCTCGAAGCCAGCGCGAAAGCCAGCGAAGCCAACGCGCCGATTCTCGCCGA
>JANNJV010000286.1:0-5043 GCA_031395945.1 Gemmatimonadota bacterium
GTTCGTGCGCCAGCAAGGCACCCACCCGTGGCGAGGTCTCCACGGTTGCGTTGGCCGTCCAGTAGCCAAGCAGTGCACCTGTACCGGTCGTGAAGCACGCGATCTTCAACGCGTACGCGGCGGCCTCGGTATCCGCGGCGAGGGGCCGGGGCTTATCGCCCGCCAGCACAGCGCGCACCACGCCCTCGATCTCGACCTGCGCGGCGGCGAGTGCGGCGGGACGAAGGCCAGGCCAGAGAGCACCGAGGTCGCGGTCGCGATTGTACCGCGTCATGCGTTCCGCGACCATGGACGGGGAAGCCATTCCGGACGTTATGCCGCGCTCTCGACGTCGGGAAGACGCGCGCCATGAGCGTTGCTCCTCGGTCTCACGCAGCTACCGGATTCCAAGGCGTGTCCACGATCCACCTGTCCATCGCCGGCGTTCCAGTGCGGCTCGAATCCAACTCTCCCGACGTCATCGCCGCCGCGGCAGTGCGTCACTCGTGGAAGCACGATGGACAGGGGAAGTCCACGTCGCGGCCGAGCGGCGACAATGATGGCGACGCAGCCGCCGAGTGTCTTCTGAGCGTGACGCTGCGCGACGACCAAATGCCGGGGCCCACCGATGTCGCCTGGACCTTTCGCACGCCATCCGACGCCGAGGTCGTTGCGAACGGCCTGCGCGCAGTCGTCGATTTGCGGAAGGGAAGTGCGCGCGTCGAGATCACCGCGTCGTTTCTGGCGCGGCTGGGAACATTCCGGCGATGCGTGCTGGAAGGCATCCCGTTCGCGCTTCTCACGCGGCGTGATCGGCACCCTGTGCATGCCTCTGCCATCCGCGACGGCGACGCAACGTTGCTGTTGCACGGACTCAGTGGGGTGGGCAAGAGTACGCTCGTGTACGTCGCGCACCGGGCGGGGCTGATGGTGCTGGCAGATGACGCGTGCCGCGTGCAACTCGTGCCGGAGCTGCGCGTCTGGGGCGACACGCCCGTTCCACGTGTGCACTTGTTGGAGGAGGCGCGAAACGACTTTCCGGAGCTGCGCGATTGCGAGGCGGCCTGGACGTCTGCCGGGGGCGTCCAGAAGCTGGAGGTGGAGATCCCGCTCTCAGCGGTGCTGCCTTACGCGCGACGCGCGCTGGTGTGTCTGCTGAGCCGCGATCCGGACGCAGGCGACGGCGGCGGGTCTTCCGGGGTGTCTCGCCGGATCGCTTCGCCGCGGGAGCTTCGCGACTCGCTGCTTCTTTCCCCGGGGTCGGCGCTGGACCTGAATCCGGACGCGCGCGACGCGGTCGCCACGGCGCTGGCGGCGGACGGCGGCTGGCACCTGGCACTGTCGTCGGATCCCCGCGAGGCCATCCCGCACCTGCGCGCGATGCTCCAGTCCGTCGTGGGTGTCGATTCAACAGACCCTTGTTAGAGGACCTGGCTGTCATATGGGACGTACCGTCGACGCACTCATTCCCGAACGCGGCTCGAATGGAGGCACGCGGGTGGACCACCGGGCGGACGACCTGACGGCGCAGCTCGAGGCGCTCCACCCGCAGTGTTTCGGGTGGGCGATGGCGTGCTGCGGCAATCAGCGGGAGGATGCGGAAGACGTGCTCCAGGATACCTATGTCTCGGTGCTGGGCGGCCTGCAATTCAACGGGGCGTCGTCGTTGCGCACCTGGCTCTTCGGAATCATCCGCCACAAGGCGCGCGAACGCGGGCGCCGAGAATGGCTGCGCGCCCTGCTCAGCGTTCGCTCCTCCGAGCGTATCGACCGGCCCGCGCCGGCGCCCGCGCCGGACGACGACGCGGTTGCCACCGATCGGCGGGAGCACACGCGCCGCGCGCTGTCGCATCTGCCGCGGCGGCAACGCGAGGTGCTCATGCTGGTGTTCTATCATGATCTCACTGTGGACCACGCCGCCGAAGTGATGGGCGTGTCCGTCGGGTCGGCGCGGGTGCACTACGCGCGCGGCAAGCAGCGCATGGCGACGCTGCTTTCGGATACCCTGTCGGAGCCGCGGCCATGACGCACCCCGATTGTGACAGCGAGGCCCTGCGCTCCGCGCTTTCCGAGCTGCGCGCAGTCGATGAACAGCAAGCGCCGCAGTTCCGCGAGATCGTCGATCGGCGTCGTCGTGTCCGAGCGCAGCGCCTGTCCCCAATGAAGTTGGCTTTCGCCGCAGCGCTCGTCGCGGCCGCGGTGCTTGGTTACCGCGTCACGGCTGAACGCGCCGGGCGGCTGACGCTTCCCAAGGAAGTCGCGGCGCTCTCGGCGTGGCGTCCCTTGACCGACGTTCTGCTCGAGACGCCCAGCCGCAATCTGTTACGGAGCGCGTCGCCGTTGGGCGCGTCCATCATCAACGTGAACATCAAAGGAGAACTGCGATGAAACGCTTCATCATGCTGGCACTGTGCTCGGTTTCTCTGGCCGCGCCGCTCAACGCGCAAGGCCCTCAACCCCAGGCGCCCGGACAGGCCGACCCCTTCGCGCGATTCCTGTTTCCGCCGGAACTGGTGATGCAGCATCAGGGAGAGATCGGGCTGCAGGATGCGCAGCGCGAGGCGCTACAGACCGCGATTCAGGAAGCGCAGGCGACCATGGTGAAGATGCAATGGGCGCTGACCGCGGAGGCGGAGAAGCTCACGCGGTTGCTGGACTCGTCGACGCTCGTGGAGAAGGACGTGCTGGCGCAGGTGGACAAGATTCTCATGATCGAGCGGGAAGTGAAGCGCGCGCAGGTGACACTGATGGTGAGGATCAAGAACACACTCACTCCTGCTCAACAGGCCAAGTTGCGCGATGTCCGCCGGTAAATGACGTCGCGACTCTGCTACGACTTGCTCTTCAACTCGGCGTCGTGGTCACGCAGGAAGGTGCGGATCTCTTCGGAGAGATCCAGGAGCTTCGACCACTGCTCCTTGTACAGGGTGATCGGGAAGCGGCCTAGCCCGTAGACGGACAGGCCGCCTTTCTCGCTCACCTTCAGTGACACGCCTTTTACGGCGCTCTTCTTCAGCGATTCGTTCTCCCTGCGCAAGCGGTCCAGCTCAGCGCGCATGTCTTCGTCTGCCATCGCGGTCACACTCTTCAGTTAGGTGTAAGTGGTGATGGTGGAGTCTAGTGCCTGTCCTGTAAGGGCGCGCTCTACGTCCCAGAGGACACCGGGGGCCGAATCTCCCTACTTGCCGCCTAGCGAGCGGTATACGAGTTCGATGAGCATATCTGGCTTGATCGTCGCGTTACCCCACCGCGCGTCAAACTCGGCCGAGAGTCCTGCCGCTTTCATCTGGTCCAGCGTACGGTTCTGCTGCATCTGCGCGCGAACGCGCTCCCGGATCGTGACCAGCATGTCGCGCCAGGTCCTGAGCAGCGCGCAATCAGCCACCGCGCCGTGGCCGGGGATGATGATCGTCTGTGGCGTGCAAAGCGCCAGCACGCGCTCGGCTGCGCCGATCACGCCATTGATGCTGCCGCCGCTGGACAGGTCGGCGAACGGATAACCGCGCGTGATGAAGGCGTCGCCCATGTGGATGACGTCGGCTTTCGTGAAATGCACGATGACGTCCCCGTCCGTGTGGGCCGGCGGCACGTGGAACGCCACCATGTCGTCGCCGTTCAGATGGAAGGTGACCGAATCGGTAAAGGTGACCACCGGCAGAGCCGCTGGCGGGGACGCCTTCTCGGCGCGTTTGAGCAGCTCGATGAACTGATCCGTGGACATGCGTTTCCGGACGTTCTCGTGCGCCACGAGTAAAGCGCCCGCGCGGCCCATGTTCTCGTTGCCGCCGGTGTGGTCGAAATGCCAGTGCGTGTTCACCACGAAACGCACTGGCTGCCGCGTGACACCCTGAATCGCGGCGAGGATCTTCGGGGTGAGCGGCGCGAACTGGTCGTCCACCAGGAACGCCGCGTCCGATCCGACGATCAGCCCCATGTTGCCGCCGGCGCCGGTGAGCATGTAGACACCACCGCGCAGCGCGGTCGTTTTGACTGTGATGGTGTCGAAGTTCTGCGCCAGCAAAAGCGCGGGAGTCAGCGTCAGCAGGAGCGCGCGATGTACCATGGTCATGGGGTGGCCTTCCTCTCGGAAATCATCTTTGTCGCTGTCGCCAACGCGTCAGCGGCCGGGACCTTCACATCCGGCGTTACGCCGGTTCCTTCCCAGTTCGTCTTCGAGTAGGGATTGATTGCGCGTGCGAAGGGCACGCCGATCGTGAAATGCTCGTCGATCTTGTGCCCCGACACCGGGTGCGCGCCGCCACCTGTGGTTTCCCCGATGATCGTGGCGCGCTTGAGGTTTTTCAAGTTGTAGCTGAACTCCTCGGCGCCTGAGAACGTTCGGTTCGACGTGAGCACGTATACTGGCACATCGTCGCGCACCTTCTTGCCGGGCAACTCCGGCCGCGTCCAGAATTCGTTGGTCTCGTTGGTCCTGCGCGTCCAGAGGTCGTTCAGGTGCGTTCGCTTCGAGAACAGGTAGGACGTCACGTACGCGACCATTGCCGGAGATCCCCCGCCGTTCTGACGCATGTCGATGATCAGCGCGTCCACGTCGGCGAGTTTCGTCATGTGAGCCGTCGCCGTTTCGCCACAGAAGTCTGGATCGGCGAAGAAGTCGAACCTCAGGTAGCCAACGTTGCCCGGGAGCAGCTCGGCCTGAACAAAGCCGCAGTTGTCCGCCATCAGCTGGCTGCGATAGCGCTCACGGGCGGCGGAGTCTGGAGCCGCGTTGGGCGCCCTGTCCGGAATGCGTGGCGCCGAGAAGTTGACGCGGAGGTGTTTGTCCCTGCTTGCCTCCTGGAACTGCTCAGTGAGCAGCAGCGCGAGAGAGGGGCCGTTGGAGACGCCGTCGTACTCGCCACGCTTGAGACGCCCACGAACGTCGGCCGCCATCTTCGCGGCCACCTCTGGGAACACATAGTTGCTATCGAGCTTCGCGATCGCCCCTTCGATTACCCGTGCTCGGGCAGTCGCGTCGATCTTGAAGTCGTCCACGGATCCGCCTGACGGCACGCTGATGACATTGGACAGCCTGAAGCCCGGTGCGCCTTCCTTGTTCAGCTC
>JANNJV010000303.1:0-4997 GCA_031395945.1 Gemmatimonadota bacterium
TGGGCGTCGGGATTCCGCAGGGCGTGGTGGCCTGGGATGTCGAGGTGATCAATCAGGACGGCGAACTCGCGGCGACGTATACGATCCTGACCCTGGTCCGACGGCGTGCCTAGCGACGAGCGCGACCCCACCGATTCGCTCGAGCGGCGCGTCGCGTCGCTCGAGTCGGTGGTTCGCGCCTTGACGGACGAGCTGGCGCGGCTGCGATCGGACCGGCGCGGCCTGAGCGATCCGGAATCGGGAGCACCCGTGGAGCACCCGACTGGTCGGCCGTCGGCGAGCCCGCACCCCATGGCGCCGCGGTCGCCACTCGCGGTGGCGCCCGAGGAGCGCACCTGGCTGCCGGCGCAGCTCGACGTCGAATCGCTCGTGGGTCGGTACGGAACGCTATTGTTGGCGACCATCAGCGCGCTCGCCGCCGTCGGGATGTTTCTCAACTGGGCGATCGCGAAAGGATACCTGGGGCCCTCGCAGCGAATCGCGCTCGGGCTGATCACGGCGGCGGCCCTTGGCGTGGCGGGCCTGCGCCTCCATGGCCGCGAGCGTTCCTTTGGCGCCAGCCTGCTCGGCCTGGCGCTCGCCATCACCCACGTCTGCGCGTGGGGCGCGGGTCCGCTGCTGAAGCTCATCCCTCCCTGGGGCGCATTCGTGCTCGCCGCGCTGGCGTCGATTGCGCTTGCGGTGTTCGCGCACGCGGAAGACGATGAGCCGCTCTGGAGCGTCGGCTTCAGCGGAGCGGCGATCGCGCCGTTCGTTACCGCGAGCGGGCGAAGCAACTTGCTGTTGCTCGCCGCCTACGGGGTCGCGGTCCTTGCTTCGGCCGGCTACGCCATGGGTGCGCGGCGTTGGGTGGTAGCAGGCCGGCTGTTCCTGCTCGCCGCCATGATGTACACACTGGCGCTGGCTACTGGGCACGAGATCGACTTCGGTCCGCCGCTCGCGATGGCGTTTCCACTGGCGGTCGCGCTCACGGGAGTGGTCCCATGGATCGGCGGCTGGCCACGGCGCGAGCGGTTACGGGCGCTCGGGGCGCTGACAGCGCTGGCGGCGTTGAGAACCGGAATGGGCATTGGCCATCCGCTCGACGAGACGACTGTCGCATCACTCATTGCGGCCGCTGGCATTGTCTGGCTCGTGCTTGTTGATAGGACGCATGCGGTGGCTGAACCAGTGCCGTCTCCGTACCGACACCTGCATGAAGGCGACTGGCTCGATGCGGCGGTGCTTCCCCTTGCTTTCACCGCGGCCACCGTAGCCGCGCTCGACGCTTCGGCGCACGGCAGCGGGCTGGCGATGGCAGCTGCCGCTGCGATTCTCCTGGTGTCCATGATGCGCTACCCGCAGGGAAGCCTGCGCGACGCCGCCGTGTTCGCGACCGTCATCAGCGCGCTCGTCGCCGTCCTGTTGTTGCTGAAGGGTCGCGAATCCGAATTGCTGGCGACGATCGCCGTGCTCAGCGCTGCCGGTTTCGCGGCAAACCTGAAGTGGCGAAGCATTTCCTGGACGACGCTTGGCTTGATCGGGCTGGCGTGGGCGGTGCTGGCCAGCCTGGCACAGCTCAGTACCCGCACGCCGTACGAATACGCGCCATTCCTGACGGAGGAATCGGCAGTTGCCGCGGTGGTGCTGGCGTCGATCCTGACGGCGATGCGATTGACGCCTGCGGACGCGAAGCTGGACACAGTGCTGCGCGGAGCGGCGATGGCCTGGGCATTTCTGTGGGTGCATCAGGAGCTTGCCCTGGCCGTCAATCCCACCGTCGGCATGCTGCTTCGCGTGACGTACTACGCGGCCACGAGCGTGACCGCGGTGGCGCTTGGTCGAGCGCGTCAGGTGCCGGTGCTGCGGCACGTCGGCCTGGGGCTCGCGGTCGTTGCGGCGGGCACCGCGCTCTACGGTGCCCGCAACCTCGAGTCGATCGGCGCCCGTATCGGCGCCGATCTCGTCGCCGCCGTTTTTCTGCTGGCCATCGCGTACTGGTATCGCCGACCGGGATCCGGACGGATGCCGAGGGCTGCTACGGCACCACAGTCTCAGCTTTGACGGTGGGGTACGCGATTCCCAGCTGCTCGAGATACGTCTTGTACTTGCTGGGGTCGTAGTAGAACTTCCGCATCTCCGGGCGATAGCGCGCCATGATGTCCTTGTTCAGCCAGATCGCGGGGCGGTCGGTGGGCCTGATGAACGGCGTGTACTTGGTTTGCGCCGTCTGCACCGACCGGAAGAAGTCCCACGCCTGCGTCACGATGGCGGGCTTCAGGTACAGGTCCAGCATTGTCATCGCCTGAACCTTCGCGCCGGCGGTTGCACCCTTGTGCGCGATGGGTGTGGCCATCGAGATCGAGTTCGCCCAGTTGTGGCCCGGAAGCCCTGGAATGTTCGACGGGAATCGCAGCGTCACTGTCGGGACGTTCCACGAGATGTCGCCGATGTCATCGCTGCCACCGCCCTGAGGATTGACCGCCGGTCCATTGGCCTCGGCTGACAGCGTCGTGTCGAGGCCGCGCGCGGGCTGTCCCAGTTCGCGCTGGATGCCGCGCGCGAGCGCGTTGTCCTTCTCGTCCCACTTGGGGAGCCCGACCTTCTTGATGTTGTCGTGCATCGCGATGGCGATGGGCTTGCTGAAATAGCCGGGCCACGCGCTGCCCAGGATGCGAATGGTGTCCAGTTGCACACTGGCCATCTGCGCGGCCGCGCGCGCGATCGTGTCAGCCAGAGCGAAAAGGCCGCGGACACCCTGTTCGTCCATCTCGCGGAAGTAGTACCAGACGGAAGCCGTGGGTGGGACGACATTCGGCTGATCGCCGCCATCCTTGATGACGTAGTGCGAGCGATGCTGTGGACGAATATGCTCGCGTCGATAGTTCCAGCCGGCGTTCATCAGTTCCACGGCGTCCAGCGCGCTGCGACCGCGCCAGGGAGCACCGGCGGCGTGGGCGCTCGTCCCCTTGAACAGGAACTCGGCGCTGATCAACGCCATCTGTGCGGACTGCCCCCACGACACGTTGAGGTCGTTGCTGACGTGAGTGAACAGCACGGCATCCACGTCCTTGAACATGCCGTCGCGAACGAAGTAAGCCTTGGTGCCGATCTGCTCTTCGGCCACACCGGGCCACAGGTGGATGGTGCCTGCGATTTTCTCGCGCTCCATGATTCGCTTGACCGCGATGGCGGCGGTGATGTTCACGGCCTGACCGGAGTTGTGCCCTTCGCCATGACCGGGGGCGCCGGTTACCAGCGGATCCTTGTAGCCAACGCCGGGCTTATTGCTGGCCTGCGGAATGCCGTCTACGTCGGATCCCAGCGAGATGACCGGCTTTGCGCCTGCTGGAGAGCGCCACACGGCGGTCCAGGCGGTGGGAATGCCGGCCACACCACGGGTGACGGTGAAGCCATTCTTCTCGAGAATCCCGCCCAGGTACTTCATGGTTTCCTCTTCCTGGAAGCCCAGCTCACCGAAGCTGAACAGCATGTCCACCATCTGCTGCGTCACGGTGCTCATGCTGTCCACCATGCGCATCGCCTGCGTCTTCAGCGCCGTCAGCCGAGCGTCGTCGGCGGGGAGGTCAACCTTGAAATCCAGATCGGGGCGCCGCTGGTTCGGGCCGCCGGGGCCCCCGCCGCCCTGAGCGAAGGAAGTCATTGGAAACAATGTCAGGAGCGCGGCGCTCGCGATCGACAGCAGACGACTGGACATGCGCATTGGGTGCCCTCGTGAACGGCGACTGCGGTGAGCAAGGGAATTGCGGCCGGAGGATGATAGACTTAAACCACCGTGACGACAATTACGCGCGACCTCGCCCTGACGTTCGCCGGGGGCGGGAACCGCGCCTTCTACCAGCTTGGCCTGCTGAATCGCTGGCACGAGGCGTTGCTCCCCCGGGTCGCCGCCGTTTCCTCGTGCAGCGCAGGCGCGTGTGTCATCATGACATTTCTCTCGGGCCGTCGCGCGGAGGCGCGCGAGTTCTGGCTGAACCGCGCTCGAGGCATTACCCGGAACTTCGACTGGCGCAAGCTGCTGCGCGGTGAACGACCGGCGCCACAGGGAGAGATCTATCGGGAGACGCTGATGGTGACCTTCGCCGACGGCGGGCTGGAACGCATTCGGCAGCAGCCATTCCCGATCTATGTGCTGGCGTCGGAGTTTCCCTGGCTCCTTCCGAGAACGCTGTCCGTGGCGCTGGGAATCGGCATGTATTCGCTGGAGCGTTCCATGCGCAAAGCACCCCATCCGATTTCGCCACGCTGGATCGGCTTTCGCGGCATCGCCGTGGATGCGCGCGAATGCGATTCGGTCGAAGAGTTGGCGAACCTGATCCTGGCGTCGTCGGCGACTCCTCCGTTTACGCCGCTCGGAACGTTTCGCGGCTTGCGGCTTCTTGACGGCGGAATGATCGACAACGCGCCGGCATATGTCGCGGAGGACCGTCATCCAGAGATCAAGCACAGCATCGTGATGATGTCGCGTCCGTATCATCCATCCGTGATGGGCATCCAGGGAAAACGGCTTTACCTCGCGCCCACGCAACCCACACCGATCAACAGATGGGACTACACGCAGCCCCATCTGTTGGACGAGACGGTCGCCATGGGTGAGCGCGAAGCGGACGTGCACGCCGCAACGCTCGCGCGCTACTTCGCGCGCTGAACCAGCACCACGCCGTCCTTCATCACGAACGACACGCGTCGTAGCGCGCCGATGTCACGCGTCGGGTCCCCGTCCACCGCAATGAGATCCGCCAGGAGTCCGGCGCGTACGGCTCCGATGCGATCCTGCATGTGCAGCATGCGCGCGTTAACGGACGTTGCTGCCGCGAGCGCTTGCGATGGCGGCATGCCGTAGTCCACCAACAGATCCAGTTCACGAACGTTGTCGCCGTGCGTGAACACCCCGACGTCGCTGCCGTTGCAGATCGTGACGCCGGCATCCAGCGCCAAACGCAGGCTCGCGCGCTTTGCCCGTATGGACGCCGGCTCCGGCGTGCCGCGCTTCCAGC
>JANNJV010000362.1:0-2109 GCA_031395945.1 Gemmatimonadota bacterium
GCCGCTCGACGAGCGTCCGCACGCCGCGCTCATCATTCGCGACCGTGAAGCGCTCCATGGTCGGACGCACGCTCACCACCAGCTCTGCTTTCGCAACGTCGATACCGACAAACATGCTGCCTCCAGGGAAGGAGTGTCGCGTCGCCCGTCCTTGTGAGAATTCGGGCTCGACCAAGTCGGCCCCCGCAACTGTTCGGGCTCTGTGCGACGAGAGATCGGGTACGCCGCTCCGGCTAACGCACGGTGTTCACCACCCAGGCAGACTCGAGCTGGCGCCCCAATCAGAATGTCTCCAAACTCACTCAGGATCTAGATACAAGGCAGCACGGATGCATCTGTCGCACTCACAACTACTTTTAATCGCTGTACCGGCTGTTGCCGCCAGCATGGCTGTCCTCACATTCGGTGCGGTAGGCAGGAGCACTTGGATCATTCAAGTGCTCGCGATTTGCTTGGCGTGTGCGCTTGCGTTGGTGGGCGCGCAGCTGAGTCGCCGTACCAACGCCCGTTCCCCAGCCGGCCCGATCATTGTTTTCACACTGCTCGGAATTGCGGTTCCCTTGCTCGCGGAGGCGCCAGGGCCCGAGCGCTGGGCATCGCTTGGGCCTATAAACCTCTACATGGCGCCCGCTCTGTTGCCATCATTCCTTGTTGCGTGTTCAGTCTGGATTGCCCGGGGGGGCCGATCTCAGCATTTCGCGTTCACTGCAATCGTGGGCGCAAGCGTACTGCTGGCCGCTCAGCCAGATGCATCTCAGGCGTTGGCTCTGCTGGCCGCCTCAGCGGTAGCCGTCGCCAGATCTCCATCAAGATCGCCAGTGTCTATCGTTGCCTTGGCCTTTGCTGCCCTCGCCACAGCTTGGGCTTTCTCGCAGCCAGATCCATTGCAGCCCGTTGCGCACGTTGAGGGCGTCTTCGCTTTGGCGCTTGGCCATTCGCTGTTTGCCGGCGCTGCGGTCATCGCCAGCGCGGCCGCTCTTGTAGCAGGGCTGCACGTGAACTCGTCCGGAGGGCGGACTTGGCTGTCGGTGGTAGCCGTTTACTATGCGGTGCTGTTCGCGTGTTCGGTTGCGGGGCTGACACCAGCGCCGCTGATAGGTTACGGCGCGGGCCCCTTGCTCGGCTTCGGGCTCATGGTCGCGGCGGCAAGTGGGCTCGACGCGAAAGTGCTGCCTAACAGTTCGTCGAAGTCGACGCCGCGTCGCGGCGCGGCTTAACAACGGCGCGTTAGGCTCACCACAAAGCATCCCTATCGTGGCCGACACTTTGCGCCGTTGGACCGGCATCGCCGGCGTCGCCGCATTCGCGCTAATTCTCGCCGTTGTTCCGCTGTACTTCGTCTACGCGGGGCCTCCTCCGAGGGACAACGTCCTGGCACGTTCCCTGGTCGGGATGTTCCAGATGCTCGCGTTTCTCGGTTTCGTCGCGGGACTCCAAGAGCTCATCCGTCGTGCAGGCCCAAACGAGCACGCGCTAGCCACACTGCTCGGTTTTCTGGGCGTGATTTTGGTCGCAGTGAACTTCGTCGCTATCGCACACGAAGCGGGGCGGGTTCTCGGACGAACGGATCGTTTCGATCCCACCTTGGTGGGATCAGGCGCCGAGGGTGCTCTGGTAATCTACGGACCAGTCGGCCGAATTCTGACAGCGGCATTCCTCGCCGTTGCCGGCGCCGCCATGTTGCGCGTTCGCTTTCTGCCCGCTTGGCTAGGCCGCGCAGCGCTCGCTCTCGGAGCGGTACAACTTGCGTTCGTTGCTACCTTTTTCTTGGGCACGAACCCAGCGCGGTTTTCCAGCGTCAACGGATGGCACCTGCCGATTCTCGGGGGGTTTCTGGGCCTATGGATTCTGTCCGTCAGCGTCGCACTTCTCCGTCAGCCCGGCACGAAGGTCGGCCGCTGACGCAGCACGTTCGTCGATCTGATGGACCCTGTTCGCCACCCACCGCGGGACGCAGGTCGTGAGCTCAACCCTCGTCCTTCAATGCCTCCGTCGGTTGAATGCGAAGCGCCCGTCGCGTCGGGACGATGCATGCGAGTGCACAGCACAGAATTGTCGACAGCACGAAGTCCGCTGTGTTGCCCAAAATATCGAGATGCACCTTCGACA
>JANNJV010000043.1:0-5384 GCA_031395945.1 Gemmatimonadota bacterium
AAAGTCGCGATGGGCAGTGCACTCGGCGCCACGGTACTCCTGCAGGCCATCGATAGCGTTCAACCGCACGTGGGCGGAGTGATCATCGAAGGTGTGGATGCTTCGGTGAAGGGATCAGCTGTGCGGAGCGGAGCGGACGCGTGCCCAAGCTCATGGCGCCACTGCTGGAGGAGCTTGCGGACAACGTGTTGGCCGCGTCGCGCGTGCGCGTCCCGTTGCTTGCGGTCCACAGCTACGCCGACAACCGGGTGCCATTGGAAGACGCGCAGCGCGTCGTGGCCGCGGTCCCAGCGCGTGCGTCACTGGTGCGCCATTGGCGCAAGGGTCATTCGGCGCTGCTCGCCTCGAGCCGCCCATGCGATTGGGCGCCCGTCCTTGCATTCGTGAAGGACAGTGTGTTGCCGCCCACAAAGCTCGACTCGACCAATGCATGCTCGATCGAAGCCGCTCGAATCGCCGCGGCGAAATTGGATTCGGTGAGAGCTGATTCGGCGAAAGCTGATTCGGCAAGAGCCGCGGCCGCAAAGGTCGCCCCGAAGCCCGCGACACCCGGGGGTCGCACTGCAACACCGCCGTCGACCAGAGTGACGAAGACGTCCGGGACAAAGACGTCCGGGACAAGGGCGCCTGCGACGAAGAGCGGAACAACCAAGTCCCCGCAGACGAAGTCCACGGGGACGAAGGCTGGTACCAAGACTCAGACGAAGGCGCCGGCGACCAAACGACCGTAGCCGCGCCAGGCCATGAATCAGTCCGCGCTGAAGCCGTACTTCGCGGGATCACTTCCAATGCGCGCGGCGGCGATCATTTTCGGTACGTATTCCTGCGTTTCCTTGGGCAGACGCGATGAAATGCGATAGTAGTCCGCGTCCGTTCCCTTCGTACTGCCGGTCACCTGCTTCATGATTTTCGCGACGCGACCCTGACCCGTGTTGTATGCCGCCGCGGCCAGGTACCACGAACCGAATCGATCGTGCAGATCCGATAGGTACGCGAGCGCCGCATCGGTGGACCGCGCCGGACTTTTCCGCTCGTCCAGCCTACGCGTCACCTTTAGCCCGTACTCCTTGCCGGTCGCACTCATGAACTGCCAGAGACCGGTCGCTTTTACCGGCGATTTGGCCGTCGGGTTGAAGCCCGACTCGATCATGGCAAGGAAGATCAAGCCCTGAGGCATGCCGCGATCGGCAAGCTTCCCGCTGATCATGTCCTCGTAGCGGGTCATGCGGCCCAGGTACGTGGTGAAGCTCCCGCGTTGATCCGTGGTGAATCGCTTGATCCACGAGTCTACGCGCGGGTGCTCCAGGTTGGGCAGGCCCATGGTCGCGGCCGCGTGCGCACCGGCGGGAGCCGGAGTGGCGCCCGTTACTTTGGCGGCGGCCGCTGCCAGGAACTGCACCTGTGGCGTACCCGTGATGGAGCCCGTGGTCGCGACCGTAGAAGCGTCGCGGTTGGCGAAGCCCACCGAAGCGATCGCCGCGAACGCCGCGACGGCTACCGTCTCGATCTTCCTGCGCCCGAGGGCACGCGTGATCGTGGTCATGAACATGGGCTCCCTCCAAGAGGATTGCCGCGGCTTCGCGGCGCTTGATCATGTTAGGTGGGCAGGGGGGTCCGTTGGGTGCTCATGCACGCGGACGTCACGAATGACACGTCCCTGTCATGAACGGTGTGCGACATGCGCATGAGCGCGGTATGCTTCGTCCGATGGATGGGTCTGCCATCACTGATCAGTCCGCTATAACCACAAGCAGCCGCGAGGATTACCCGCTGCGAGCTATTGATCTGCTCGCTATTGGGCTGTTCTGGGCGTCGCTGGCGGTTATCTCCGCAGTTGGTCGCGAGTTGGATCCTCGGTTCCCGGGTGTCTCCGAACGCATGACCTCCGCAGTCGTATCGGCCACGCACGTGGAATACGCGCTTTGGGCGGTGTTGACCGTACCCATCTGGTGGATGACCAGCCGTTACAGCATCGAGGGAGGGCGGCGGTTCGGACGGATGATCCTGTTTCTTGGGTTGGGAATCGCCATCGCCGTCGTCATGAACGTGGCCCTGTTGCAGGTGCGCGAAGCCCTGCTGGAGCAGGTGTTGGGCGGGCCGGGGCGCTTCCGGCGCCGTCCGCCATTGCCCGTGGTGGGGCTCGGCTTTCTCGACGACCTCATGGTCTTTTTTGCGGTGCTCGGGGCCGGCATCGCGCGCGACTACTTCCTGCGTTATCAAGCCCGCCTGGAAGAGACATCCAGACTGCAGGCTCAGTTGGCGCAGGCCAGGCTCGACGCATTGCGCTCCCAACTCAATCCACACTTTCTCTTCAATACCCTGAACGCCGTGTCCGCGTTGGTGGAGCGAGATCCACGTGGTGTGCGACGCATGATCGCGAGACTCAGCGACCTGCTGCGGTACACGCTCGAGGAGAGCACCGAGCAGGAGGTTCCGCTGCATCGCGAAGTGGACTTGCTGGGTGAGTACATCGAGTTGATGCAGATTCGCTTTCAGGGCAAACTCACGGTTGCCATTCGCGTGGATGACGAAGTGCGGGGCGCCATGGTGCCGAACCTGATTCTTCAGCCCATCGTCGAGAATGCGATGAAGCATGGCGTTGACCAACGCACCGGCGTGGGCGAGATCGAGCTGCGCGCGCACCGCGTTGACGGGAACCTCGTTGTCACGGTCAGGGACAACGGTCCGGGCCCGCTGGGTGGGGAGTATGGAGTGGGTCTCACCAACACGAACGCCAGGTTGCGTCAGATGTACGGCGCGCAATACCACGTCGAGCTGCGAGAAGCTGGCGCCGACGGCGGTACCATCGCGGAGATCGCGTTGCCGTTCCATACGGCGCCGCGTGCACACCCGGCATGATGGCTGAATCCAGGCTTCGCGCGCTGATCGTGGATGACGAGCCGCTGGCGCGGCAGCGAATCGCCGACATGCTACGGGGGCACTCGGACGTCGAAGTCGTTGGTGAGATCGACAACGGCAATGCTGCGGTGGACGCCGTGCGGAGCATGAAGCCGGACCTGGTATTCCTGGACATGCAGATGCCGGGGAAGACCGGGTTGGAGGTGGTGCGGGAAGTTGGCGTCGAGCATATGCCGCTCACGGTGTTCGTGACTGCGTACGACAAGCACGCGCTGGAAGCGTTCGAAGTGGCGGCGGTGGACTACCTGGTTAAGCCATTCGACGACGAGCGCTTCGAGCAGGCGCTGCAGCGTGCCAGACGCATCATCGATCTGAAGGAAGTGGATCGACTGCGGTCACGACTCTTGTCGGTGCTGCAGAACGATCGAGCGTCTGATCGGGAAGGGCCGGGGCCGGGGCCGGCACCGGCTCCGCGCGGCGAGTATCTCGAGCGCATCCCGGTGGAAATGCGGGGTAAGGTGCGCGTGGTGCCCGTCACCGAGATCGATTTTATCGTCGCGAGTGGGCCGTACGCCGAACTGTACTCCGGCGACCGGAAATATGTGATTCGCGAAGCGATGCAGACGCTGGAGGACCGACTCGATCCCGGGGTGTTCATACGGACGCACCGCTCGGTGATCGTGCGCCTCGACCTCATCGAGACCCTGCACAAGGGCGCGGGCGGCGACTACGAGGTACAACTCAAAAGCGGCCGACGCTTGCGCGTCAGCCGCTCTCGACTGGAAGCCCTTGAAAAGAAGCTCGGTCTGGGCGACTAGCGACTGAACCCAACGGGCTTGACCGCACCCTGACCGCGGTCGCCACCCTTCGGACCCTTGCCATCGGGGCGACGCGGACCAAACCCATCGCCGCGCTGGGCACGATCGGCCTCGCGCTGCTTGAGTTCAGCCACGTTCTTGTCGAACTGAACGCGCTGCTGGACGGTGAGGACACCGCGGATCGCCGCGATGTGCTGCGTACGCTCCTGCTCCATCACCTGCCGGCGCTGCTGCATGGCTTTGCGGACCGCGGCCGTGTCGCCACGCTCGCGGGCGGCGCGCACATCCTCGAACTGTCCGCGTCCCTTTTCGCGAGTGGCGTCCATTTTCTCGCGCTGCGCCTTGTTGAGCTGCGCGATCTGGGTGCGCTGGCTTTCCGTCAGTACGATGTCCTTCAGCAGCAGGCCATCGGGACCGCCACGCCGGCCTTCGAACTGACCACCACGCTCGCCGCGAGGCGGACGCTGGCCATCCTGGCCCTGCTGTGCCGCCACGGTACCGGCGAGCGAGAGCGCCAGCCCGAGTCCCATGAGAACCGATTTACGCATGGTCCATCTCCACTTGGTTCGCACCTCGTCGGTCCGCCGGGTTGGCGCGAGGTCGACGCGATGTTCTGCAAGTGGTACGGTTCAGGGGTTCGCCAGATCCGACCAATGTCACGAATCGCACGCAGACGCCCACGAACGGCACGTGGAGCACTCCGTAGCGCCCGCGAGCGATGCCGCCTGAACGGTCAGCGCGAAGCGGTGAGCGCCATACGCTCGGTGTCCCGCTGTGCGGCGCCCGACGTGGCCGGAGCCTCCCTGATGCGGAACGAGAAGAGCGGGTCGCGAATGAACTGGCGCGCCCGCGCGTTGATCAAGTACCGCGCGCGCGCGCGCTCGAGATCGAGCGGAGTATCGATGAGACGGAGCTTGAACGCGACTTCATCGGTGTAACCGGGAAGAATCGTCTTGAAGCCCGCCGGCACGGTATCCGGCGCGACGAGATTCACGTGTGCCACCACGTTGGACGTGCAATTGTTCGTGATGGTGTTGTAGAACTCCGGGTGGTCGCGCAGGTCGTTGGCGCGATGCAACATCGAGAGGAACATCTCGCGCATGCGGCCGGGCGTCGCCTTGATGGGATAGAGGTACACCCGCTCGGTGCTGAAGGCGGCGCGCTGCCCAATGAGATCGCGTTCGTCGCCAATGACGTACATGAGCTCGAAGCGCTTGAACAGGCCGGTGACGGCGTTGTAGACCTCACCCGGTTCGCGGCGGGCTTCCACGGAAATTGAGACGAACTGCGAGTCCGCGAATCCGAAGCTGACGAAACTGTGTGCCGGGCCTCGCCATTCCTCGCTGAACGGGGTGAGCACGTACCACACCGACGTCAGCTTGTTCAGGTCGTAACTGCGATCGGCGTAGTGCGGCGTGAAATCGCGCCGAGTGGTATAGGTGAAGTCGCGCATGTTCCTGATGTGCGCAACGTTCCCCTGGATGTTGGCTTCCGGCAGCACCGCTTGCTCCGGGATCCACTCACGGTCGGAGCGCGGGTGGATTGAGAACCAAAGCAGCGCGCTGGCCACGATTGCGGCCGCCGCTCCGAGCAGCACATAGCGCTTGATGGACACGCTCATCTCAGGAATCTCCGCGCCAGTTGCGCAAGGCGTTCGTCTCCAGACGATTCGGCCTCGGCCATGATACGGCGCACGTGACCTGCCAG
>JANNJV010000395.1:0-3948 GCA_031395945.1 Gemmatimonadota bacterium
ATGGTTGGGACGCCCCAACGAATCACATCGGTCACGGTCCGTGTTTCGCCTGGCGCGAGGCATACGTCCACACTCTTCGTCGCGCGATCCACGAGCCAGACCTGGCGCACGCCGAGGGCGAAGTACGCGTCGCGCTTGAAATCGCGGTCGTACACCCGTGAAGAGCGACTCAACACTTCGACAGCCAGCCAATGCTCATCGAACTCCTGCCACTTGCCATTCGGATCGAAGCGCGAGGGCAGAACGAGGATGTCCGGCTCGAGCTGTGTGCCCGGCGGCAGCACGATCGCGCCAGGACCAACGACATGCGCTGTGCCACTAAGCGCCAGGCTCAACAGGGTCTGGATGCGGTTTGCGACGACCTGATGCGACGGATTTGGCGCCGGCGTCACGAGCAACATCCCGTCCAGCAACTCGTAACGGTTGCCGTCTTCCGGGAAGCGCTCGAGATCTTCCACGGTGTAGCGCGGAACGCTGATCGCCATACCCATACGCTAATCCCCTCGGCGGTATCCTGTCTACTCGGCACTCCACCATGGTGCCGGCGCCGCCTGCACGCGTGCCATCGGTTCGCCGCATCGCACATCCCGCCGATGCGATGGCGCCTGGTCGAAGGCCGTTGGCCAAGCGTCGCGGCTGTGTAGTAAACTTCTGCCCCATGGCACAACGCACCATCCTGGTCACGGGCGGCGCCGGGCACGTTGGATCGCACGTCGTCGAGCTCCTGGTGGCGAATCCCAAGAACCGCGTGATCTCGCTGGACAACTACTTCAACGGGTCGGTGGAGAACCACATTCCCGGCGCCGAGTACCGCGAGGGACACACCAAGGATATCGAGCGGCTCGTTCCGGAAACCCCCGACATCCTGTACCACATGGGCGAGTATGCGCGAATCTCGCCGTCGTTCGACGACGTCCAGCTCGTGTATGACATGAACATCGTCGGCACCTTCGCGGTGGTCGAGTACTGCAGGACTCGGAAGGTGAAGAAGCTTGTGTACGCCGCGTCGAGCACCAGGTTCGCGATCGAGGGCGACGGACGTCACCAGAATCCGTATTCATTCACGAAGGCGATGAACGTGGATCTGGTCAACGACTACGGGCGCTGGTACAAGCTTCCATACGCGATCTGCTACTTCTATAACGGCTTCGGACCGCGCGAGCGCGGCGACGGGAAGTACGGGACCGTGATCGCGAAGTTCGAGCGGCAGTACTTGCGAGGGGAGCCGTTGACTGTCGTGCGGCCGGGCACTCAGCGCCGCGCGTTCACGTACGTGAAAGATCTCGCGCGCGGAATCGCTCTGGTCGGCGCGAAGGGCAGGGGCGATGGATATGCCCTTGGTCAGACGAAGACGTACTCGATACTGCAGATCGCGAAGGCATTCGGCGGCAAGGTGAAACTCGTGCCAGGCTATGCCGGCCGCGCGGAGGCCAGGAACGACCCACGCAAGGCACGCGCGTTGGGCTGGAAGCCGGGAGTGGATGTATTGGACTACATCGCCGATTTCGTCGCGCAGCACCCGCGATGAGTGCGAGCGCGACTACGTCCCGCCGTTAACCTCATAGAGGGCGAAGTCGCGGCCCACTGTGATCGCGCGAGGATTCGCACTGTTCAATGCCCGGACAAGCGGATCGTCGACGCCGTACCGCCATCGCTGCTCCTCGCTCGACGTCATCGGGATGCGAAACACCTGCAGGACGAGCATGGGCCGGGGCGCGCTTGGGACCAGGGTCGCCAGATCGGCGCGCATGGTTTTCATGTACTCCTCGTCGTAGTTCGCCACCCATGTGGTCGCGAGGGCAGGACGCACCGGGATGAGCAGATGCGCCGCTGGAAATCCGTAGAATGCCAGCAGGCTACGCTTGTTCGCACTGTTGGATCGCATCGCCGCCTGTAGGCGCGCCAGAAACTCGCGCTTCGCGGGCGTCGTGTGGAGCCCGCGATACGGGCCGTCCGCGACGACCGAGGTGAGCGCGGGAATCGCATCGTCACGGAAGACATAATCCCACTGTGCTACCACCAACCCCAGCGAGGTCAACGCCGCCAGGCCAGTGGGAATGAGTGTGGCGAGCCGGGTTTGCGCCCCATTCCTCGACTGCGCGCGCAGAATGTGGTGCATGGCGACAAAGAACACGATCACGGCGGCGTTCGCACCGATGGCCATATTCCACAGTCCATTGGTACTGAACATCGACACCATGAGACCCGCGCACACCGAAAGAATGGAGACGATGAGCAGATCATGGCCGCCGCCGAATCGAAGCGTCGCAACCGCCAGCGGAATGCTCCCTACGGTCAGCCAGACCATCCCGATTTCGCCGCGATCGGCGATGGCAAGTGCCACGTACGCGCCTAGCAGGACGATGCTCGGCCATTGGCGCAGTCGGTGGAGGAACCAGAGCGCAATCCAGAGAGCGCCGAGGATCCAGCTCAGGTGCGTCAGCGTCATCAGCTTGCGTGTCTGATTCAGCAACCGCTGCGGATTCGGCGGCGGCCCAGCGTAAGTCGCTCCCACGCTCATCAGGCGCGTGACGTTATCGCGCCCGAGATACAGAGCCAGCGCCAACACCAGGAGCACCGACGCGAGTAGAAAGACGCCAAGCAGCCAGCGCGACCGCCGCCGCAACGCCGGTGTTGGAGCGGTCGCCACAACCGCAACGGCCGTGGCGGCCGACACCAGGGCCACACCGGGATGCACGAACGCCGCCACAAACGCGAGCGCGATCGTCGCCACGGCGAATGGCATGCGCGCGGTTTCCGTCCAGAGAAGCAGGCACAGGGCGCTACCGGTAAAGGCAGCGGCAGCAATCGTGTTGTAGCTGAGGGCCGGAATCGAGAAGAATACGAACGCGCACACGGTCGAGGCGACGACAACGGCCAGGTGGGCCGGAACACGGCGCACGACGGCGCGGAACGCCAGCCCCGCCAATGCAATGCGGGCAAAGAGATCGGCGTAGCGCAGGAAGAGCATGAGGCCATCCGTGCCATCCTGCACGAATACCCAGAGCTGCACGAGCGGAGTGATGAGCAGTGCCGCATTCTGGCGGATGTTCAGCTCTGAGGTGTATGGCGCGTCTCCCAGTACGAATCGGTATGGAATGGCCGCGTAGTACGCCTCGTCCGTGAAGTCGACACCGAAGTACAATCGTCCCGTGCTTGCGATGACCACGATCGTCGCGATCGCGACCGCCACGATGTTCGCCAACACGCTACCACCGGAGCCGGAGGTCGTCGGACGTGACATGCGCAAGGTCCGGAGCTACCGTGGCCGCTTACGCAGCGTGGAGACCATCAGGACGCGCCATCCCCGCAGGGCCGGCGACGCATTGACGAAGCGCTCGAAGAGCAGGCCCGCCAGATAGGTCACGGCATTTTGTCGAAGGTACTCCGGCCGGCCTTCGAACAACTCGATATGCTCGACACTGAAGCCAGCTCGGCGCGCGAGCAACGCGATCCGGCGGGGGGTGTTCGCTCGATACAGCGTCGGAAACGTGTCCTCCTCCTTGCGCCCCCTGCGATGATTGATCCAGATGTGGAACGCGTGCGGTGTGAGGCGCGCGATGAGCGGTACATAGTGGCGCCGGTTCGGAGTCTTGCTCACGAACACGCCTCCTGGCTTCAGCACCCGGTGGATCTCACGAAAGGTCGCGGCAGGATCCGGGAGATGCTCGAGAACGTTGTGCGCCAGTACGACGTCGAAGCGCTCCGCCGCATACGGAATGTCTCCTGATGCATCCAGCCGTTTCGCTTCGGACAGATAGGGATTTCCGAAAACCGCATCGTCCACATCAACTCCCGCAACGAAGCGCATGGCCGACTCACCGCGCAGATTCATCTGCGGAAGTGCTCCGCGCCCCGCACCGAAGTCCAGGATGCTGGACGTCGCCGTCAGATGACGCTCGATCCGGTCGCGGAACAGGTCCGCGTCCCAATGGTCACCAACCGCCG
>JANNJV010000047.1:0-5216 GCA_031395945.1 Gemmatimonadota bacterium
CGCCGCAAATACGCGATGACCGAGGTGTCCGGCGTCTGCAACGGAACCAGCTGGCCGCTTGCGAGCGCCGGATGCTGCGCGCGTAGGTGAATCAATCGGCGGAACAGGTTGAGCATCGATCGCTCATCCGTGTCCTGCGACGCGACGTTCGCCGTGGCGGAATCCGGCTGCAGCGGCTCCCAGGCGTGGCCTCTGGTGAAACCCGCGGCGCGTCCTCCGGTCCAATGCATCGGCGTGCGCAAGCGGGGGTCCGGCTTGTCGCCGGTCATCCCGATCTCCTCGCCGTAATAGACGAAGGGAAGTCCAGGGAGTGTGAGCAGCATCGTCACCGCGAGTCTCTGTCGCGGAACGTCACCGCGAAACTCGGTGGCGCTGCGCGTCTGGTCGTGATTGCGGAGGAACGGCGACCAACGCTCGGCGGGCAGCGCGGCCTGCAGACGCAGATAGCCGAGGAACAGGTTCGTTCCCGAACCAGAACGCACGGCGCGGACAATGGCGTCCGAGAGTTCGAACGCAAAATGCGAGTCCAGCTCGTTGGGATAGTAGGGAAGCATCGAACCCACGCTGTCCCAGACTTCTCCCACCGTGTAGGACTGCGGCGCGGTGGCGCGCACATGCGCACCGTACTCGCGAAGCAAGCTGTGCGTGCCGGAGGTGCCCGACAGTTTGGTGCCTTCCTCCACCAGGTACGGAATGGCGTCGAGCCGGAAGCCGTCTACTCCCATCTCGGTCAGCCAGAACGTCGCGACCTTTTTCGCCTCATCTCTTACGGGCGGGTACTCGTAATTCAGATCCGGCATCCCGTGCCAGAAAATGCCGTAGTAGTACTCGTCCCGTACCGGCGATTTGTGCCACACCTCCTGGCCCCACGGTCCTTTGACGTCGGGCTTGGCCGACGACCAGCGGAACCAGTTGCGATATGGTGAGCCGGGGTTGAGTAGAGCGTCCTTGAAGAACGGGTGCTCGTTGGACGCGTGGTTCAGCACCATGTCGATGAGCACCCTGATCCCGCGCTTGTGCGCCTCAGCCACCATGCTCTTGAAGTCATCCGCAGTGCCGAACTGCGGATTCACTCGGTAATAGTCTGTAGCGTCGTAACCGTGGTAGCTGGGCGATGGCATGACGGGCATGAGCCACAAACAGCGCGCACCCAGGTCCTTTTGCGTGGCGGGGTTGCCGTCGTTGATGTAGTCGAGCTTTTGCGTCAGCCCGTTGAAGTCGCCAATTCCGTCGCCGTCGCTGTCGAAGTAGGAACGCACGAAGATCTCGTAGCACACCGCGCCCTTCGTCCAATCCGGGGTGGCCGTGCGCGGCTGCGCCGAGGCGGAACTAAGGGCCGCAAGGCCAAGGGCCGCGATGATGTGGGTGAATGAGCGCATGTGAGCAAAATTGGAGACCCGATAACGTCTTGCGCAATGCGGTTGGATTCACCCACGCCCGCGGAGACATCATCATCGCGAAGGGAAAGCATTCGTACGTGCTCGAGTACACGCTTCCATGAGCTTGGATTACATCCCCAGATCCGAATTGAAGATGTCGCGCGTCATCTTCCAGCTGCCGTCGGGCTGCTTCTTCCAGATGCTCACGTATTTGCCGACGTCATTAATGGGCTTGCCGGTCTTGGGCTTCAGCGACATGGCGTACGTTCCGCTTTCGATGGCGTAATCGCCCGTGACGATCAAATCGGTCGACGTAAAGCTGGCCGACGTCACCGTGAACTGCCCGAGCATGCCGGCGTTGTACTTGTCCAACTCGGCGCGGCTACGCAGCGCCTTGGAATTCGCGGGCATGATCACGGCGTCGTCCGCGTAAGGCATCGCCATGCCGGCCGTGTCGCCGTTCTTCATCGCGGTGGCGAAACGCACCATCGCAGAATCGATGGCACGTTGTACGGCGGCCGGGTCATTTGCATTGGCAGCGGACGACTCGGCGACGATTGCCTTGCCGTCGCTATCGTATTTCGCGCAGGCAAGGGTGGCGAGCGCCGCGAGGGCGAGGGCGGTGAGGCGCATTGGGGCTCTCCAAGTGGTGAGGAAGTATCATGAGCAGGGAACGCGGTACTGGGAAGAGGGAACAGGGAAACCATTCCCCGTTCCCTGTTCTCGCAGTTCTACTTTCGGGCGCAACCCTTCACTACGCCCAACGCATTCCCAACAGCGCGTTCACCCGTTGGATCCGACGGCGTGTTCGCCACCCGCAGCCGTCCGCCATTCTTCGCGTCCGCGTACACCAGCGTTGACGATCCGCCGCCGTCGAGATTGATCGCGTCGCGCGCACCCAGTGCCCGCATCAGCGTCGCCAGCTCGCGCAGGGTCATGCCATCGCTGTATGGCTTTCGCCGTCCGTCCACCACCACGAGCATCAGACGCTGGCCTCCGTTAGCGATTCCAACCGCCGTGCGCGGGTGCCGGCTGGTGGCGAATCCGGTGCCGCCCTCTGTGTCCACCTCGCGCACGATGGCGCTGTCGCGCAGCAATACGGGGCGCCCCCCAACCGCCTCCATCGGGCGCGCCGACATGTTCACCAGCGCGCGCACGGAATCGCCGGGCTGCAGCGCCATCACCTGCCGGTACAGCAGGCTGTTTCCAGGACCTCGCGCCACCACGACCGACCCGCCCACGGGAATTGCGACACCGGTCGCGGCGGAATCCACCTGCACCACGCGACTGCGCGCATCCAGGACGATCTCCAGTGCGGACGACGCGGAGTCGGTCTCGCCGCCGTAACGGTCGTCGAAGATCGCGATGCCGTTCGCGATGCGCCGGTTCCAAGCGCTGACGTGATACGGCACCCGCTCCAGCTCGACGCTCCCCGTCGCGGTCAACGTCGTGATGACGGGCGAGCCGGTGGCGTTGAACGTGAGGACTGGCTGCGACGACGGGCCAGTGACGATCCGGCCTTGCGAGATGTGCGCGTTCGCGGGCACTCCCGCGGGCGCGAAGGAGAAGAAATCGGCGTTGACGCCACCTACCACCTCGGCGGTCTGGTCGAGTTCCTTCAGCAGGTCCGACGTCTTCTTTCGTCCCGCAGCGGCGGGAAATCCCTTCACGGCGACCGCCGAGTAGCACGCCTGGCGGTTGACATCGAGTACATGGATGGCCCAGGGGCCGGCGGGAGCGTAGAAGTACCGGAGTGTCGCTCCGCGCTCCACGCGCTCGGAGCGGGTGGTGTCAGTCGCAAACGGTAGCACGGGCACTGGCGGCTCGAGTCCTCGGGAGGGCGCGCAGGCCGTCGCAGCGACGACGACCGAGAAGCTGGCGAACGCGAAGAGGTTGGGCCGACGGGGGCGACGGGGGTGACGGGGGCGACGCACGGACTCGGCGTCCATCAAACCGTCTCGCTCGTGGCGCGGAGCCGCACCACACGTTCCGCTTCGGCCCCGCCCGCTAGCAACCGATCTACGTCCTCACCCAGCGACTTGGCCGACGACAGATCCTGGGTGATGCTCTCCGCGGACCCCGCGCCCGCGTGCAGTCGAAGCAGATTAAGGCGCAACGTGTCGAGTGCGGTCACGATGTCTGCCAGTCGCTGTTCGGCGGACGCGCGAGCGGTGCGCAGATCGATGACGAGCTGTTCCTGCATCGCTCCCGTCGCGGCGCGCGAGGTGGTGCGCTGCGCATCCTGCAGGGACACGTCCAGGTTTCCGATGCGGGCGCGCATCGCGCGCGCCTGGGCTTCCAGTCCGTGCAACACCGAGGGAACGTCGCCCAGCGACTTGCGCACCTCCTTCGGAAGGCCGACGTACAACGCTTCGGCGGACATCGCGATGCCCAGCTCTGTCGGGCGGTCAGGAGGAATGGCGCGCGCACCGAGTTGATACCCCGCGATGCGGCCCAGCGCCTGCCCCACTCGACCTTGCCAGAGGTTGGTCATCAGCGACCCTTTTCCGTCCCGTAGTCGCTTCCATTTGCCGCTGAACGCGGCCATAAGGATTCCCATGTAGCTGCCGAGGACTGCCGTCGCTGTGAACGCTTCTCGCGGGTCAGGGCCAACGCCGAATAGGAGCGCAGCGATAGCGCTGGCACCGACGGTCAATCCGGCATACCCGCCGACGCGAAGCAGCGTCTCGCGCGTGCTTGTAGTCGGGCCGAAGTCATAGAGAAATTCTTCGCGGCTGCGCTCACGGAGCGATCGCAGCGCCGCGGCCACGTCGGCCGGCCCATATCCCTGGCGGAGGAGGCGCCTGGTCCTGGAGAGCAGCATGGACAACGGCACGCCTACGCCTATCAGAAGGGTGACCGCGATCGCCACGAATCCCCCCGGCGAGCCCCCATTCTGCACCATGCCGACCACCCATCCAAGGCTAATGGCCACCGACATGGTTGAAATCGCGATGAGCGGCATGAGGTGTCGGCGATCGAGGAAGACCCGCAGCGGAATCGCGACGTCCGTGCGCTTCTCGATCGATTGCGCAAGCGCGTCGGCGAGTGCTTCACCGTTGGAGAATCGGGCTGCTGGGTCTTTGGCAAGGCACCGGTCGATGGCCTGCGCCAACGCCTGTGGCGCCGACCGAGCCACCGCGGACACGGGCGTCGGCACCTGCGTCACCTGCTTAGCCAACACTTCCTGCGGGGCACCCGAGAAGGGCAGGGCACCAGAGATCGCGAAGTATCCGACGACCCCCAGCGAGTACAGATCGCTGCGGCCGTCCACCGGTTCACCGCAGGCCTGTTCGGGACTCATATACTCGGGGGTGCCCATCACTTCGCCGACGCCGGTTTCTCCGCTCGCCGACGCCAACCGTGCGATGCCGAAATCCATCACCATGGCGCGTTCGGTGCCGCGCTCGAGCATGATGTTCGCGGGCTTGATATCGCGGTGCACCACGCCCTGTGCGTGCGCGTACGCCAGGGCCCACGCCACTTCGCGCAGGACGCGCGTGGCGGCGTTCGACTTCAGTGGCCCATGGTGGCGTACACGATCAGTCAGAGTTTCCCCATCCACGTACGCCATGACATAGAAGACGAAGGCGCCCACTTCATCCACGGAATGGATGGGCACGATGTAGGGATGCGACAAACGAGCGGCCGTGCGCGCTTCGCGCAGGAATCGCGCACGCAGGTTGGGATGCGCGGCCAGCTCCGGCGGCAGCAGCTTGATGGCAACCGATCGGTCCAGTCGCACCTCACGCGCCAGGTACACGATGCCCATGCCGCCCCGTCCTAGCTCACGTTCCAGGGAGTAACGACCCACCAGGGCTTCCTGGAATGCAAAGA
>JANNJV010000459.1:0-2971 GCA_031395945.1 Gemmatimonadota bacterium
GACATGGCCACCCGAGTGGCCGGTTCGCGGGCGTTGCTGCATGCCGCTGCGACCGCGCGCGATCGGGGCCAGCACAGCACGCAATTCAGCGCGATGGCCAAGCTGATGGCGAGCGAGACCGCTATGTGGGTGACCACCGAAGCCATTCAGATTTTTGGTGGGTACGGGTACGTGAAGGATTACCCCGTCGAACGGCTCTTTCGCGACGCCAAAGTCACGGAGCTCTACGAGGGCACCTCGGAGATCCAACGTATCGTGATCGCGCGTGAGCTGTACTCTCACGCGGCCTCAACGTAGTTCACATCAAATGCGGTTTGTCCACTGCTGTTCCATGTTCCTGCGTCCCTGATCCCCAGCGCGTCAATGCAGATTTTTGATACCATAGCCAGCATGGGGCACGAGCAAGTGGTGCTCTCCCATGATCCCGCGGCCGGATACCGCGGTATCATCGCCATACACAGCACTATCCTTGGCCCGGCGCTGGGCGGCACACGCTTCTGGAACTACGGCACAGACGACGAAGCCATTGTGGATGCGCTGCGCCTGGCGCGCGGCATGACGTACAAGAACGCCGTGGCCGGTCTGAATCTCGGCGGCGGCAAGTCCGTGATCATCGGCGACAACAGGACCAGGGATCGCGAGTTGCTGTTCCGAGCGCACGGACGCTTCGTCGAGTCGCTTGGCGGCCGATACATTACCGCCGAGGACGTCGGCACCAGCACCGCCGACATGGACTATGTCCACATGGAGACCAAGAACGTCAGCGGACTCGCGGGCCGTTCGGGCGATCCGTCTCCGGTCACGGCCCATGGGGTGTTCCGCGCCATTCAGGCGAGCGCCAAGGAGAAGTGGGGCGACGACGATGTCGCCGATCGCACCGTCGCGGTGATGGGGTGCGGTCACGTGGGTTACTTCCTGGCGAAGGAACTACACGAGGCAGGCGCGAAGCTGGTGGTCACGGACATCGACGCGGATCGCGTGAAGCGCGTCGTGGCCGAATTCGGCGCGCGCGCCGTTTCCCCCGAGGAGATCTACGGCGTCCAGGCGGAGATCTTTGCGCCCTGCGCGCTGGGCGCGATCATCAACGACAAGACCATCCCGCAGCTCAAGTGCGACATTGTCGCGGGCGCCGCCAACAACGTGCTCCTCGAGGAACGCCATGGTGACGCGTTGGAAGAGAAGGGCATCCTGTACGCGCCGGACTACGTCGCGAACGCGGGTGGCGTGATCAACGTCTACAGCGAACTCGCGGGGTGGACCTCGGCGCGCGCGTTTCGCAAAGCGGACGAGATCTACGACACCGTGCTCAAGGTCTTCTCGATCGCCAAGAAAGACAAAGTCCCCACGTACCAGGCGGCTGACCGTCTGGCGGAACAGCGTATTCGCAAGGTGGGCGCGCTCACACGCACGTGGCCGCAATGGCCCAACTCCCATGGCTGAAGAAATCCTCATCGGGGCCGACCACGCCGGTTACGAGCTCAAACGCAAGCTCGAGGCGGAGCTGAAGAAGCTCGGCTTCGCCGTCCGCGACATGGGCACCGACTCGGCCGAGTCCACCGACTACGCCGACTACGCGCATCCGCTGGCGAAGGAAGTGTCCGAAGGAAAGGCAAAGCGCGGCATCCTGTTGTGCGGCACTGGACTGGGCATGTCGTACGTGGCGAATCGGTATCCCAATGTCCGCGCTGCGGTCACCTGGTCGCCAGAAGTGGCAGCGCTCGCGCGAAGCCATAACGATTCCAACGTGTTGGTGCTGCCAGCGCGGTTCGTGACGGACGAGCAGGCGGTCGAGATTCTTCGCACCTGGCTCAATACGCCCTTCGAAGGCGGCCGCCACAAACGACGGGTGGTGAAGATCGAGAACACGGGAGCGAAGGAAGCCCCAAGCCCAAAGCCCAAAGCCAAAGCTCACAGCCCAAAGCCCAGCCCCAAGCCCAAATGAAATGGTCCGAGTGGGAGTGCCCAACGCCAGGGTCGTTCCTCCGCGACACCGATCCCGATATCGCCGAGCTGATTGAGCGCGAAACCGCGCGCCAGAACGACGGGCTCGAGCTGATTGCCAGTGAGAACTTCGTGTCGCCCGCGGTGCTCGAGGCATTGGGCTCGTCGCTCAACAACAAGTACGCAGAGGGATTGCCAGGCAGACGGTACTACGGCGGCTGCGAAGTGATCGACCTGGTAGAGCAGCTCGCGATCGATCGCGCCAAGCACCTGTTCGGCGCGGAGCACGCCAATGTGCAGCCGCATTCCGGTGCACAAGCAAACATGGTGGTGTTCATGGCGTTCATGAAGCCAGGCGACACGTTCCTGGGCATGGACCTGTCGAACGGCGGACATCTCACGCACGGATCGCCGGTAAACTTCTCGGGCATTCTCTACAAGGCCGTGTCGTACGGTGTCACGTCTGAGGGTTTGATCGACTACGACGACATGGTGCGCAAGGCGCGCGAGCACCGGCCCAGGATGATCATCGCGGGGTACAGCGCGTACTCGCGCGCGGTGGACTTCGCGAAGTTCGCGGAAGTGGCAAAGGAAATTGGCGCGATATTCATGGTGGACATGGCACACTTCGCCGGCCTCGTGGCTGGCGGGGTGTATCCCTCGCCGATTCCGCTTGCCGATGTTGTCACGACGACCACGCACAAAACACTGCGTGGTCCGCGCGGCGGCATCGTGTTTTGCAAAGCCGAGCATGCGAAAGCCATCGACAAGGCGGTGTTTCCCGGAACGCAGGGCGGTCCGCTGGAGCACGTGATTGCTGCCAAGGCCGTGGCCCTGAAAGAAGCGCTTCTGCCGTCGTTCAAGACGTACAGCAAGCAGGTGGTCAGCAACGCCCGGGCGCTCGCGGCCGCGTTGATGGCGCGGCAGTTTCAAGTCGTATCAGGCGGCACCGACAACCACTTGATGCTCATCGATCTGCGCAACAAAGGCGACAACCTCACCGGAAAGCTCGCCGAGAGCGCGCTGGACA
>JANNJV010000471.1:0-11215 GCA_031395945.1 Gemmatimonadota bacterium
GTTGGCAGTTGAAAAGTTCCCGAGTGTTTTAACAGGGACCCGAGTACCTGTGCACGCGGCCACGGCTTCACTTATCCCGTCGAAACCAGTCGCCCCCGTGGGATTGAACCTAACGGGTTCGGGCTTCCTGGTCAACGTTTACTGCTCCTTGGCGAGCTCCGCTATCTCACTACGCCAGTTGGCTTTGGAATCGCGGACCTCACGCAGTTTCTGCCGGCGCTCTTGGCTTCGTACAGCGCCCGGTCGGCGGCCGCAAAAAGGGCCTCCTTCGTGAGCACGCCGTCCGGGTAACAGGCCACGCCACACGAGATTGTGACGGATATTTCAGCGCCACCCGCCATGATGGGCTTGGACCCCACCTGCTTCCGCAACCGGTCGGCAAGTTCGGCAGCGCCCTGAAGCGTGGTCTGCGGCAACAGAATGGCAATTTCTTCCCCGCCGAATCGCGAGCAGATATCCACGGCCCGCACCCCATCCTGCAGCGTTCGGGCGATGGACTTGAGTACGACGTCGCCAGCGTCGTGGCCCCACGTGTCGTTCACCACCTTGAAGAGATCGACATCGGCCATGATGAGCGCCACGGAATGCCCAAAGCGGTCCGCCTGCACAATCATGGTTCCCAGCAACTCGTCGAAGTGGCGACGGTTGGCCAAGCCGGTGAGCGCATCCGTGCGAGCCCGCTTGCTCACCTCTTCCATCTCCCAGACGATCTCCAGCGACGTTGCCGCCATGGCGCCCAGCATCGCCACGTTGGGCGCTTCTTCGGGGGGGATGGCAAACGACTCCGGGGCTGCAATAGCGATGGCGCCTATCACCCGACTCTCGAGATTGAGCGGCACGATCGCCAGCGTGCCCAGGGGCCAGGCGTCGTCTTCATCGGAGAACAACGATTGGGGGCGCGCCATGGTGCCGACGTCGTCCACCAGGAGCGGCAACCCTTCGCTGCAGGTACGGGCGGCGAGCGACTCGGTCGTGATGGGATGCGGGGATGTGTGCTTGAAGCCTGGCGTAGCATACTGAAGCCACCCACGCTCCACGTCCGCGCGCCAGCGAATGAGCGCCGCATCCGTGGCCGACGAGACGACAACCGCCGTCTCACAGATGGCCTTGGACAGGGACTCCTGTGACATGTGTCCCTGAAAGCGTCGCGAGGCGCTCAGTAGCGCCTGACTCTGACGCATGTGGCGGCCGTACTCGCGCCGCATCTCGAACAGCGAGACTAGACGCCCCACCTGCACCGCGTGCCGCGGCAACCAGGACTTGATGTGCTCGCGCCCCCGATCCATGCCGCCCATGCGCGAGACGCTGAGCACGCCGATGAGACGACCTTCGTACTCGATCGGGGCTGCGGCCAGACGAGTCACCGCCACGCGCGCGTCGGCGTCGAAATTGAGCATGCGCTGCTCGGCCGACCACTGCACCAGGCTGCCCCAGGCTCCCATGTCGAAGTGCGTCGGCCGAAC
This sequence comes from Gemmatimonadota bacterium, assembly GCA_031395945.1. Lineage (GTDB taxonomy): Bacteria > Gemmatimonadota > Gemmatimonadetes > Gemmatimonadales > Gemmatimonadaceae > DASPMP01. Next base: position 1,464 of record JANNJV010000471.1, read on the forward strand.
CACCTCGGGCGTGGACCAGGACGCGGGCGTGAGCGTGTCCCGGTGCTCACTCCAACGCCAGAATACAGCCTCGTCACCGCCCAGCGAGTCGCGCACGTCGGCCAGATAAGCCTCGAGGGTCGCAAGATCGGACTTGAGATCGGCCTCTTCAAGCTTGACCTGCGACTCTTTGCGCAGATCGCTGGCGGTGGACTTGGGATCGATGATGCGATTGCTGCCCGTCATGCGGAACTGCTTGACCCGAGGATCGGTGCGTACCGCGGTATTCGGCAGCGATTCCACCGTCGTCCGCCTGCGCATCAGATACCGCGCAATGGCCACGATCGCGATCAAGAGAAGAACGGCTGACGCCGGAATGAGCCAGGTCATGCCGTTCGTCCACGAATTGCTGCGGGCGGATGCACGCGCGTTGCTCTACGAATGATTGATTCGTGAAGCAGCCATCGCGGCACCAAATCCGTTGTCGATGTTGACCACCGTGACGCCGGAGGCACAGCTGTTCAGCATGGCCAGCAGTGGGGCGATGCCGCCGAATGCCGCGCCATAGCCCACGCTGGTTGGTACCGCGATCACCGGGACGGACACCAGACCCCCGACGACCGATGCCAGCGCGCCATCCATGCCGGCGATCACGATGATCACCGCTGCCTCCAGCAGATCGTCCTTTCTCGCGAGAAGCCTATGAATGCCCGCGACACCGACATCCGTCAGTCTCGTCACGGTATTCCCGAGCGCCTTCGCGGTGACCGCAGCTTCCTCCGCAACGGGGAGGTCACTGGTCCCTGCGGTCACGATCAGGACGATTCCACGACCAACGCTGGGCGGCACCGCGCCGGGACGATGGGCCGTCCTTCCCAGCGCATTGATTTCGAGGTCGGGAAATCGGCTCGTGAGCGCGGCCAGCGCCTCATCGCTCAAGCGAGTCGCGAGGAACCCGCCGTCCCTCTCTACCATGCGTTCCGCGATCGCGACGATCTGCCCCGAGGTTTTGCCGCCGCCATAGATGACCTCGGGGAAACCCTGTCGTAGCGAACGATGATGGTCGATCGTTGCGAAGTCGAGCGTTTCGAAGGGCTCGTTCGCCAGGTCCTTCAGCGCGTGTTCAGGAGACACCGTGCCGTCCGCCACCCGCGTCAGCAGGTCGCGAACGCGCTCACGGGTCATACCGCGGCGACCTCGAGCTCCGCCCCGTCGCGATCCTGGTCGCGTTGCTCCTCGTACCGGTCGCGATGCTCCAGATATGCGGCGAAAATGCCCTCAACTTCATCGAGTGAGTTGACCGCGTGCAACAGGCGTCGCAGGTCTGCAGACCCGGCCAATCCCTTCACGTACCAGCCCAGGTGCTTGCGGAACTCGATCGCGGCGCCCCGAGGATCGGTCTCGTACGCCGCCGCCATCTGCGCGTGCTCCACCGCCGTGGCGAATCTGGACTCCACCGACGGGTCTGGCCGTTTCGGCCTCCCCTCCAGTAGGTCACGCGTCTGATCGAAGATCCAGGGTTGTCCAAACGAACCGCGCGCGATCATGACGGCATCGCACCCCGTTTCGCGTTGCATTCGCACGGCGTCTTCCGGCGACTTGATGTCGCCGTTCCCGATCACGGGAATCGTGAGCGCCTGCTTTACCGCCGCGATCTCATCCCAATGGGCATGCCCCGAGTACATCTGCGTGCGCGTCCGGGGATGCAGCGCCAGCGCGCGGGCGCCGGCGTCTTCGCACCGGCGCGCGATGGCAACGGGATCGCGCATTTCCTCATTCCACCCGCTGCGAATCTTCACTGTGACCGGCAGGCTCGTGTTGGCGCTGACGGAGCGAATGATTGTCTGGACGAGATCGAGGTCCTTCAGGCAGCCCGACCCTCCATTTCGCTTCACGACTTTCTTGACGGGGCAGCCGAAATTGATGTCGATGAACTCGGGTTGGAACACGTCGGTCACGAGCGCGGCCGCCTCGCCCATGGCGATCGGGTCGGATCCAAAGATCTGAACGCCAATCGGACGTTCGTCCGGGCCGAATCGCAGCTTGGCCAGCGTTGCCTCGTTCTCGCGTCGGATGCCTTCTGCGGACAGAAACTCCGTCACCACGACGTCCGCGCCGAAACGGCGACACAGCCGGCGGAAGGGCGATTCCGAAACCCCGGCCATGGGAGCCAGATACAACGGCACGGCGGCCTGGACGGGAAACGGAAAGCGCGGCATCAACACAAGCTATTGCCGCACGTAAACCTAAGCAACGTCGAGGTTTGACAGCGCTTCCAACTTGCTTAACTTCGTCGCTCACCTGCGTGCGGTCGTTTCAAGCCTCTCCAATCCACCGTTCGATGGAATTGCGCGAGTTTTTTAGCGAAGACGCCATTAAGCTCGACGTGGCCGGCAACACCAAGGACGATGTGCTCCGAGAGCTTATCGCCTTGTTGAAGCTCGACGACAAGAGCCAGGGGATGCTCTTCAAGATGCTGAAGCGTCGTGAGAATCTCGGCTCCACGGGAATTGGACGAGGCATCGCCATTCCGCACTGTAGATCGCTGGTGGTGAGCAAACTGCGCGTCGCGTTTGGGCGCAAGAAAGACGGGGTGGATTTCAAAGCCATCGATGAGAAGAACGTCAACTTTCTCTTTCTCATCGTCGCGCCACCGCTGGAGGTGTCCAACCAGTACCTGCCGGTGTTGGGCAAGATCGCCCAGTTCTCGAAGGAGCCCGATGTGCCCTCGCGGCTCATGGAGATCACTCAGCCGAAGGAGTTCCTGGCGATGCTGGAGGAGAAAGGGGTCTAGGGCTCGGGGCCGTCTCGCGACTCACGCGACTCACGCGGCGACGGCGGGTCGGAGGCCATCTCGCGAACCACGCTGCGTTTCCTCGTCGCGTGCTCATTCGCTGAAGCTCATTCCGCGCGCGACTCCGGTCCTCGCTGGCTGCTCCGGAGCGCTCGCTGCGCGAGCGACCCGTCGCAGACGGTTCGCTCCGACGGCCCCCAACCACGCCGTCGCTAACGGTTCGTACCACGGAGACCAACCGTCGTCACAGCGATGGCTCCAACCGTCGCCGCAGTTCGGCCTCGCGATGGCCCTGCTCCGCAGCCGCTGGTGGTGGACGACTGAGCGAAGCTGCCCGCGACGGAGTGTGCGGCGCTGCTGGGGGCGGGAGCAACGGCTGATCGGCTGTGCGTGGGCGGCGGGTCGTGCGGCTCCCCAAGCCGACCGTCTGAGGCACAATGGGCGCAAGCCCATGTGCCGAAGTCAGTGAGCCCCGCAGGAGTGGCGCGGAACGAGCGCGAGCGAGTGAGCGACGCGACCGAGGAGCGAGCGAGGTCGGCGCGGGAGTCGCATGACCGATGCCCACGGCAGCGGACGTTTAATGCGTCGGACCAGCGCTACTCCCACTCGATCGTCGCGGGCGGCTTGGAGCTGATGTCGTATACCACCCGGTTCACGCCCTTGACCTGATTGATGATCCGGCTCGATATGCGGGCCAGTATGTCGTGCGGAAAGGGGTACCAGTCCGCAGTCATGCCATCGACACTGGTTACGGCGCGTAATGCCACGACATTCTCGTAGGTCCGATAGTCGCCCATGACGCCCACGCTCCGGACGGGCAACAGCACGGCGAACGCCTGCCAGATTTCGTTATACAGGCCAGCCTCGCGGATTTCCTCCAGATAGATCGCGTCCGCCTTTCGCAGCACGTCGAGCTTGTCGGCCGACACGGGCCCGAGAACTCGAATGCCAAGCCCTGGCCCCGGGAACGGATGCCGGCCAATCATTTCCTCCGGCAAGCCCAGCTCCCGCCCCACGTTTCGGACTTCATCCTTGAACAGCTCCCGCAACGGTTCGATGAGCTTGAACTTCATGCCCGGCTTCAGCCCACCGAGGTTGTGGTGGGTCTTGTTGGTGACCGACGGGCCACCGCGTGGTGACATGGACTCGAGCACGTCCGGATAGAGCGTTCCCTGCACCAGGAAGTCGGCCCCCTTGCCCGCGTCGCGTGACGCGTCCTCGAACACATCGATGAACGTGTGCCCAATGCTGGTGCGCTTCTTCTCCGGGTCCTCGATGCCCTGCAGCGCATCGAGAAACCGCTCCGACGCGTCGACCGTCACCAGCTTGACCCCCAGGTGCGCCCGGAAGGTGCGCTCCACCTGTTCGCGCTCATGCAGCCGCAACAAGCCCGTATCCACGAAAACGCACGTCAGCTGATCGCCGATCGCGCGATGTACCAGCGCCGCGGCCACCGACGAGTCCACGCCCCCCGACAGACCGCAGACCACGTGCGACTTCCCAACCTGATCGCGAATCTTCTGCAACTCGCTGTCGATGAACGCGCCAGGCGTCCAGTCGGCAACGGCGTGGCAGACGTTGAAAAGAAAATTCGAGATCACCTCACCGCCCCGTGGCGTGTGCGCTACCTCGGGGTGGAACTGCACTCCATAGATAGGGCGATCGGTGTGCCGCATGGCGGCGATGGCCACGGTCTCGCTACACGCGGTCACGATATAGCCCTTGGGCGGTCGATCCACGTGATCGCCGTGGCTCATCCACGCGGTCATGCGCTCCTTGGGCGAAAACCCCTCGAACAGCCCGGCGGCCTCCGAGATCTCCACCTCGGATCGGCCATACTCGCGACGCCCCGCGCCCACCACCGCACCCCCTTCGAGGTGCGCGATGAGCTGCATCCCGTAGCAGATGCCGAGGACAGGGGCGATGTCGAGCAACTTGGGATCGGCCGTTGGAACGTTTTCCTCGTACACAGAGGCCGGACCGCCCGACAAGATGATCCCGGTGGGCTTCCAGTCGCGGATCCACGCGATGCTGCGGGTGGGTGGATGAATCTCGGAGTAGACGCGCGCCTCACGGACGCGGCGCGCGATGAGCTGCGTGAACTGCGACCCGAAATCGAGGATCAGAATTCGTGACGACACCATGTCTCCCAGGTCAACCCGAAGTGCGTCAGAATTTCCATTGCGGGCCGTCGAGGTTCAGGAACTGCACCTTCTTGGTATCCAGATCGAGCACCGCCGCCCCCGGGGTTCCGTGCAGCCACCCGCACGATTCGCCTGGGTTGATGATCAACGATTCGCCCAGCGACTTCATGCTTTGCTGATGCGTGAACCCGTGGAGCACCACACTGTGCTGCTCGACGGACCGTTTGGACACGTCACCCAGATCGTGCACTAGCAGGATCTGATGCCCGGACACGTCGAGGCTGTGGGGCGACTCGAAAATCTCCAGCCCGAACCCCGCGCCGGCCCGCGACAGCAGGCTCTGATGATCGCCGTCGTTCTTACCGAATACTCCCGCGACCGTCATGTGCAGATCCTCGAACGGCTTGAGGATCAGCGGCGACACGTAGTCGCCCGCGTGCAGCACCATCGTCGCGCCGTGTTCCCGCATTTGCCGCAGCAGTTCCGCGACGGCCGGAATCCGGTCGTGGCTGTCCGCCATGAGGCCGACTTTCATCAGCTCCTCCAGGAAAGCTCATCGATCTCGAGCCGCATCAGATCCTCATACGTCTCGCGCTTCGTGATCACCGCGTATCGATCGCCGTCGACGAGCACTTCCGCGGCGCGGCGTCTGGCGTTGTAATTCGACGCCATGGCGTAGCCATAGGCACCGACGTCGAATACGGCGATCCGCTCACCGGGTTGAACATCGGCGATCTCGCGGTCGAGCGCGAGAAAATCGCCGCTCTCGCAGACCGGTCCCACCACGTCCGCCCTGGTGCGCTCCGCACGCTCTTGCACGGCCTCGATTCTGTGAAATGCTCCATAATGCGAGGGGCGCAACAACTCGGTCATCCCCGTATCGCTGATGATGTAGTGCTTACCCCCCGCTCTGCTTTCGGTACAGGACGGTGCCAATCAGCGCGCCCGCGTTGCCGACGACGAACCTGCCTGGCTCCATGATCAAGGTGAGCTTGGTCGCTTCGACCAACGGCAACACCAGAGCCGCGAACCGATCGAGATCCGGCGGTGCTTCGTCGTCGTAGCGAACGCCCAAGCCGCCACCAATGTCCAGATAGCGGACCGTCGACACGCCGGCCGTGCACAGGGTCCGATGCAGTTCGAGCAGCCGCTCGGAGCCGATCTTGTACGGCTCGATCCGCGAGAGCTGCGAGCCCAGGTGCATGTCCAGCCCGAGCAGCGTGATGTGTGGAAGTCCCGCCGCGGCGAGCGCGACCCGCGCCGCCTCATCGTAGGGGATGCCGAACTTGTGTCCTTTCTCGCCGGTCTTGATGTATTCATGCGCGGCATGAAGGTCGAGCTCCGGGTTGACGCGCAGGCCCAGCGGCGCCTTCACTCCCAGCGCGCCCGCCAGTTCGTCGATTCGGCGCACCTCGGCCTCCGATTCCGCGTTGATGAGCAGCACGCCCGCCTGGAGCGCCTCACGCAGTTCGTCGTCGGTCTTGCCGACGCCACCGAAGATGATGTCCTCGCCGCGGAATCCCGCGGCCGTCGCCTTCCGCAGTTCGCCCCCGGACACGACGTCGGCGCCGGCGCCGAGCTGTCTGAGCAGCCGAAGGATCGCCCGGTTGGAGTTCGCTTTCAGGGTGTAGTGCACCCGATGCGGCACAGCGGACAGCATGCCGTCCAGACGGCGATACCGGTCACCGATGGTTGCCGCGCTGTACACGTAGACGGGTGTGCCCACCGCGCGCGCGATGCGCTCGATCGGAACGCCTTCGCAACACAGCGAACGATCCTGTCCGGATCGCGTGAAGCCCGTGCTCAGTATGCCTTCGCCCATAGCGCTTCGGTCGTGGCGCTCGTGCCGCACTTGAGACAATGCGTCGGCGCCTCGGCCGAGCGGAACTCCTCGTCCGGGAGCACGCGGATCGTGGCCTTCGTCTCGTCCTTGATGGCGGACTCACAGCGCGCGTCGCCGCACCATCCCGCGTAGACGAAAGCGCCATCCCCTTCCATGAGCTGGCGGAAGTTGTCGTACGTGATGCGCTCGCGAATGCTGTTGGCCTCCCGGCGCTCGCGCGCTGCGATCAGCATGTCTTCCTGAATCCGGATCAGCAGCTCGGCAACATCCTCGCCGATGGTGTCGAGCGAGGTCGGCTTCTTGTCGCGCGAGTCCCGCCGCACGAGGACGCATTGGTTTTTCGCGAGGTCGCGCGGTCCCAACTCCATCCGCAGCGGTACGCCGCGCATCTCCCACTCGTAGTACTTCGCCCCCGGCTTGACGCCATCACGGTCGTCGAGATGGACGCGGAGCAGCCCAGGTTTGCGGCGCTCCCATTCGCGCAGCCCGGAGATGATCCGTTTGGCGGCCTGCACCACCTGCGAGCGCTCTTCGTCCGTCTTGTAGATCGGAACGACGACCAGCTCGATGGGCGCCAGCAGCGGCGGCGTTCGCACGCCGTTGTCGTCCCCGTGGGTCATGACCAGGCCGCCGATCAACCGCGTGGATACGCCCCAGCTGGTATTCCAGGCGTGTTCCACCGAGCCGCTTTCCGCCTGGAACTTGAGGTCGAAGGCCTTCGAGAAGTTCTGCCCCAGGTTGTGCGACGTGCCCGCCTGAAGCGCCTTGTTGTCCTGCATCATCGCTTCGATGGCGTACGTCCGGAGCGCGCCGGCGAACTTCTCGGACTCGGTCTTCTGACCGGTGACCACTGGCATCGCCATCCATCCTTCGGCGAAGTCGCGGTAGATCCCCAGCATCCGGCGCGTCTCTTCCTCGGCTTCATCATGCGTCGCGTGCGCCGTGTGCCCTTCCTGCCAGAGGAACTCGAGCGTGCGCAGGAACAGGCGGGTGCGCATTTCCCAGCGCACTACGTTCGCCCACTGGTTGATGAGCAGGGGCAGATCGCGATGGCTCTGCACCCACTTGGCGAACATCGAGTAGATGATCGTCTCGGACGTGGGGCGAATGATGAGCGGCTCCTCGAGCTTCTTGCCGCCTCCATGGGTGACGACCGCGAACTCGTGCGCGAAGCCCTCGACGTGCTCCTTCTCCTTCTGGAGAAAGCTTTCAGGGATGAGCAGCGGGAAATACGCGTTCTGGTGCCCGGTTGCTTTGAACATGTCGTCCAGGGCGCGCTGCATTCTCTCCCAGATGCCGTAGCCGTTGGGGCGAATCACCATGCAGCCGCGTACCGGTGAATAGTCCGCCAGCTCCGCTCGCAGCACGACCTCGTTGTACCAGGCGCTGAAGTCCTGGGCTCGGGTCGTCAGCTTCTTCTCGTCAGCCATGCGGAAATGTAAAGGGTTCCTCCGCGCCGGTCGCGAGCTCCTTGCGCCTCATCGTACCGTCAGCGCGCAGGATAACGGCCGCTCGAGCGGACGCTTTTCGAGCCGCATCCAGCTGCTTTCCCAACGGCTGCGGATGCAGCGCATACTCCACCGACGCACCATCGCGGCGCAGCGCCGTGGCGACTCGCATTGCTTCAGGCTGCAGCCGCGGCTCCTCGTAGCCCACCCAGTAATCCAAGGCCGGCAGGCCGGCAGGCAGCTTCCCGCGCGCCTTCAGGAGCTCGCCCAGGACCACGTCTCCCATCCCGAATCCGAGGGCCGGAAGATCGACGCCGCTCAACGACGCGAGAAGCGTGTCATATCGCCCCCCGCCGCAGATGGCCCGGAACTCCCCCGCTGCGTCGAAGAGCTCGAACACGATTCCCGTGTAGTAGGCCAAGCCACGGACGACGGTAAGATCGACGTCGATCCACTCTCGCACGCCCAATGCTTCGGCGTGGCCCAGATACTTCGTGAGCTCGTCCGCGCACGCGCCGACCGCTGCGTCGCCCGGGAACGTTGCACGCACTGCGTCTGGATCCCGCAGCGTTTGAAGATCGAGGATGCGCTCGGCATCCTCTCGCGCGACCTGGATGCCCAGCAACTTCTCCATCGAAACCTCGCGCGGCTGCCGGTCCAGTTTGTCGATCACGCCGAACACTGCGTCCGTCCGGTCGCTGGGCACCTTGAGCGCGGCCAGAATGGCGATAAGCAGCCGCCGGTCGGACACCCGAGCGCGAACATCCTCAGCGCCCAGGCCAAACCCCCGCATGCATTCGACCGCGACGGCCACCAACTCGGCGTCCGCCGCGACGTCCGATTCACCGACGATGTCCACGTTGAGCTGGAAGTGCTCTCGCAGCCGGCCTTTCTGCTGGCGCTCGTAGCGGAACAGTTGGGGGATGGAGAACCACCGAATGGGTTTCCGCATCGCGTTGGCGCGCGCCCCCACCATGCGCGCAAAGGTCGGCGTCATCTCGGGCCGGAGGGCCACCTCGCGGTCGCCTTTGTCCAGGAAGTTGTAAAGCTGACCGACGATTTCATCGCCGCTATTATACGTGTAGAGATAGAGCGGCTCCACTGGAGGCCCATCGTATTCCACGAACCCGAAACGACGCGCCACATCGCGCCATGTTTGGAGGATCAGGGCGCGAGCGGCGAAGTCTTCTGGGTAAAAATCTCGAAAGCCGGGTAGTCCACCGCTTGACCCTTTTGCCATTGCGGAAACCTAGAGAGCGAACGGAGAGACCTGCAAGCGAGCCATGGCGTCGCCCACCGTGTGAAACGACCCTGTGATGACGACGGTGCCAGCGTTTTCCACCTGCCGTAACGCGTCGTCGAAGGTCCAGGCAATCTCCCCGGGAGCGTTGATGTGATGCAGAAAGGCGCGGGCTTCCTCGAGGTTCCAGGCCCGGCTCGCCGGTGCCGTCGGCGCATCGGTGAGGACGAACGACTCGACGAACGGCGCCAGCGTGGTGAGCATGTCCTTCCACTCCTTGTCGCGCAGCGCGCAGAACAAGACC
>JANNJV010000488.1:0-1998 GCA_031395945.1 Gemmatimonadota bacterium
GGCAATGACCAATGCGGGCTTCATCACCAGTGCCATGGCGATCACGATGCGCTGGCGCATACCACCCGAGAGTTGATGCGGATACTCCTTGGCGCGTTCGGCTGGGGCAGGAATACCCACCAGCTCGAGCATCTCCACGGCACGATTCCAGGCTGCCTTTCGCCCCGCGCGCTCGTGGACCCGTGAGACCTCTGCGATCTGATCGCCGACGGTGAACACCGGATTCAGCGCGGTCATCGGCTCCTGGAAGATCATCGCGATGCGATTGCCACGCACCTTCCGGATCTCCTCGTCCGAGAGTTTGAGGAGGTCGCGACCCTCGAACAGCATCCTGCTCTCGGGCTCGATGCGCCCCGGCGAACCTACGAGCCGGAGGAGCGACAGCGCGGTGACCGACTTGCCGCAGCCGGACTCGCCGACGAGACCGACGGTCTCGCCGGCGTCGATGTGGAAGGACACCCCGTCCACCGCGCGCGCGACGCCCGCGTGCGTGTAGAAGTAGGTACGGAGGTTCTCGATAGAGAGCAGCGGTTCGGGCATGCGAGAGGCGAAGATTACTCGGAGGCCGTGGCGGCCGCCTGTACTGCTGCAGTCCGCGTGCCGAGCCGGGCCGACGGAAGCTGTCGTGGGTCGAGCGACGCCCGCAAGGCGTCCCCGAGAATGTTGAAACACAACACGGCGGTCACGATAACGATGCCGGGGAACAAGGCAGCCCACCATGTGCCAGCGAACACTTCCGTGCCGTCCTGGAACATCGTGCCCAGGCTCGCGAAGGGCTCGCGTACGCCAATCCCGATGAACGAGAGGCCCGCTTCGAGCACGATCACGTTGCCAACGCCTAGCGTCGCTGTGACGATCACGGGTGCCAACACGTTCGGTAACAGGTGCTTCAACATGATCCGGCCGCTGCCGGCACCGAGCCCCCGCGCGGCGATCACATATTCGCGCTCCCGTACCGTCAGCGCCTCAGCCCGGACCAGTCGCGACACCTCAAACCATCCCGTCGCCCCCAGGAGCACGATCAGCATCCCGAGCGGTACCGGATTCCACAGCGCCAGGATTGCGATCAGGAGCAGGACACGCGGAATTGACAGCAGGGCATCGAGTAGCCGCATCATGATCGAATCGATGGCGCGGCCGCTCATCGCAGCCGTGAGCCCGTACCACGTGCCGATGATCGCCGAGACCAGCACCGCCAGCGTCGCGACCGCCAACGAGAGGCGCGCGCCATACAGGACGCGGCTCAGGACGTCCCTGCTGAACCGGTCCGTGCCGAATGGGTGGGCCAGCGACGGCGCGTGATTCTTCATCGCGACGATGTCGACATGTTGCGACTGTGTGTAGGGTGCGAGCAGCGGCGCCAGCAGCGCGATGAGGTACAGGGCGCCGAGCACCGTGAGCGCGGCGCGAGTCGGTGCGCTCATCGAGCGCACGGCGGCCCATGCCCGCGCCCGCCAGCTAGCGAACACGAATCCTCGGATCGGCCAGCGCATACGCTACGTCGGCAAGCAGGTTCCCAAGGGTCACCATGGCCGCGCCGACGACGAGGGATGCCGTCACCAACGGATAGTCTCGCACGCTGATCGCGTTCACGACCAGCATTCCCATTCCGGGCCATGAGAAGACCTTCTCGACGAAAACCGCTCCGCCCAAAAGGGCGGGGAACGCGAGCCCGGCCAGCGTGATCATGGGGAGCAGAGCGTTGCGAAGCGCGTGGCGACCGATGACCGAGCGCTCGTCGACGCCCTTGGCTCGAGCCATCCGGACGAAATCGGCCGGCAACACCTCGAGCAAAGCCGCCCGCTGGTAGCGCGCGATGAGGGCCGTGACCATCAACGTCAGCGTCGTGAGCGGGAGAACCAGATGTCGTACGCGATCCCAGGCTGCCCGCCACGGCCCCATGTAGTCGTGCATCACGGCGTCCACCATGCCGCCGGCCGGCAGTATCGGCAGCCAGTACGCGAACGCCAGCAAGAGCATGATCGCGAGCCAGAAATC
>JANNJV010000514.1:0-2264 GCA_031395945.1 Gemmatimonadota bacterium
CTCGGCCGCCGCTCCCAACGTGACTTCGAAGACGAGATCCGCGCCCATATAGAACTCGAAGCCGAACGGCTTCGCGCCCAGGGTATGTCCCCGGGGGACGCCGAGCGCGCCGCGCGCCGCAACTTTGGCAACGTTGGTGTCGCGGAGGACCGCTTCCACGACGCGCAACGCTTCGGGTCCCTTCAGGACGTGACACGCGACCTGCGCCACGCGTGGCGCGCGCTGCTCCACACTCCCGGGTTCTTCCTGACGTGCGTCGGCACGCTCGCACTCGCCATCGGCGCGGTCGCCGGGATGTTCAGCGTTGTCAACACGGTCCTCCTCCGGCCGCTGCCGTTTCCAGACCCGGACCGCCTCGTCGTCGTAAACGGCACTGCCCCGGGCTCCGACCTCCCCGACCGCTTCGGGCCCGGCGCGGATTTCTATCTCCACTACAAGGAACAGTCGAAGCTCCTCGACGGCATCTTCATGTTCCAGGGCGGCACCTCCACGTTCCGCACGGACGATCGCGTCGAGCGTATTCCAATGTCGTGGCCGACCAACGACATGTACTCCACGCTCGGCGTGCGCCCGCAACTCGGACGTTTGCCGGTTCCACAGGACGGCGACGACGTCGTCCTGATCAGCGACCAGCTGTGGAGCAGCTGGTTCGGCCGGAATCCGAAGGTCATCGGGAAGTCGTACTTCGTCTCGGACAGCATGAAGCTGGTGATCGGCGTGATGCCGCCGGAGTTCCGCTTCCCCAGCGACAACACCATGCTGTGGGTGGCCAACCCTGTGCTGCTCGAGAACGTGCGCCCCGGACAGATGGGCGCCCCGTTGGTCGCCCGCCTGAAAAGCGGCGTGACACGCGAGCAGCTCGCCACCGAGCTGACGAAGATCTCGAAGGAGCTCCCCGCGCGCTTTGGCGGACCGCCCAACTACGCACGCCTCATCGGGCAGCACAGCGCGATGGTGGACCCGATCCTCGACCGTCTCGTCGGCCCCACGGTGAGCACGTCCCTCTGGGTGCTGCTCGGCGCGGTTTTTGTGGTGCTCCTCATCGCGTGCGCCAACGTCACCAACCTCTTCCTCGTGCGCGCCGAGGGCCGGCGCCGCGACATGGCGGTGCGCCGCGCCATCGGTGCCTCGCGCGCGCAGCTGGTGCGTCTCCAGATGGCCGAAGCGTTCCTCGTCGCGATTCCGGCCGGAGTGCTCGCGATTGTTCTCAGCCGCATAACGCTGCCGCTCTTCATCAGCGCGGCGCCGCAGGGAATTCCCCGCCTTGGCCTGGTGGGACTCGACCTGGCGACGGTGGGCGCGGCGTTCGTACTCGTGCTGCTCGCGGCGCTCGCCTGCGGTGCGGTACCCGCGATGCGCGCGTCGAACCCGAACCTGATGCGCCTCCGTGAGGGCGGCCGCGGTTCCACCGGCCAGCGCCACTGGGGACGCGACATGCTCGTCGTCGCCCAGACCGCGCTCGCGCTGGTGCTGCTCATCGGATCCGCGCTGCTGGTGCAGAGCTTCCAGCGACTGCGCAACGTGGACGCGGGCTACGACACCAAGGACATCTACACCTTCCAATACGCGCCCGACCAGCCGCAGCTGAACGATGGGCCGTCGCTGGGGCGGATGCACCTCACGATGATGGACCGCCTGCGCGCGCTTCCCGGCGTGACCGGCGTGGGCGTCGTCAACAACATTCCCTTGGACGAGGGCACCGGGAGCATCCGCTTCCTCACCGACGCCATGAGCGACGACGGCGGCGGCACGCTGGTCAGCATGAACTTCAGCGGCGGCGACTACTTCAAGGTGATGGGGATCGAGCTGCTGCAGGGGCGCGCGTTCACGAACGACGAAGCGGTGACGCCGAACACCAACGTAATCGTCAGCCGATCAGCCGCCGCGAAGCTTTGGCCCAACGACAACCCACTCGGCCAGCACATCCGTCGCGCCGGGGGCGCGAACGGGAGAGGAGGCGCACCCGCCCCCAACGCGCCGCCGCCCCCGGTGTTCACCGTGGTGGGCGTGGTCGACGACGTGAAGCAGGACGACTGGCGCACGGCAAGCGAGGCGGTCATTTACCTGCCACTCACCGGTCCGACGCCAACGATGTGGGGGATGGGATCGCCGGCGTACGTGGTGAAGTCGGCGCGCGCGGCGAGCCTGCAGAAGGAAGTGCGCGAGCTGGTACGTCAAATCGCGCCTGAAGCGCCGGTGTACCGCGAGTACACCATGGAGTTCCTGGCGCAGCGGTCGATGACGCAGCTGTCGTTCACGATGCT
>JANNJV010000538.1:0-2773 GCA_031395945.1 Gemmatimonadota bacterium
CGAGTACGCAGCGTTGTTGCGGGTGAGCGGGGCCGCCGCTTCTGCCAAATCCACCAGATAGGCGGAGAGTGGGCGCCCGTCGAGAAATGGCTCCGTGGGCTTCTGGGCCAGCACCGGGCCGGTTGCGACCAGGGTGGTCACGAGCGCGACGAGTAGGGTGAGGCAACGACGACTCATGGTGTTTCTCCCTGCGACGGCATGAGGTGTATGGCGGAAACTATACCCCTCGCACCCCCGTACGCGAGCCTCGGCCATCCGCGCCGCGCGCTTCAACTCCCCAACCGGAAGTCACTCGATGCTGCTGCCGCTTCTCACCCTGTTGCAGGCCGCCAGCGCACCCAGTGTGGTTCCGCAGGTGGATCCCCTCCCGACAGTGGTGCACGACGGCACCAAGCGTCAACTGGAGGTGTCAATTCCCCGTCTCGACGCAGAGGCGGTGATAGACGGGGTGCTGGACGAGGCGGCATGGAGCCGCGCGGCGGTCCTTGCTGGGTTCTCCCACTTCCAGCCGATCGATGGCGTGCCCGCCATCGACTCGACCGAGGTGCGGGTGTGGTACTCGCCGAGCGCCATTCACTTCGGGGTTCGCGCGCGTGAGCCGCATGGAGAGGTACACGCCAATCTGGCCGACCGTGACCGGATCTTCTCCGACGACTATGTACAGATCTTCCTGGGCACGTTCAACGATGGCCGCCAGGCGTTCATGTTCGCCGTCAATCCGCTGGGCGTGCAGGGGGATGGCGTGCTGGTGGAGCGCGGGGTCACCAGCGGCGGCGGTTTCAGCAGCGGAGGTGTGCGGGCGCGGGAGGGCGCGGACCTGAGTCCCGACTTCGTCTTCTCCTCCAAGGGGCGGCTGGTACCTGGTGGCTACGACGTGGAAATTCGCATCCCGTTCAAGAGCCTGCGCTACCAGGCCAGCACCGAGCAGACCTGGCAGCTGCACGTGCTGCGGCAGATTCAGCATTCCGGATTCGAGGACTCCTGGGTGTCGTCCATCCCACCCGGTCGATTCCAGCTGCTCTCCACAATGCCCGTTGCGCCGTTCGCGAATTCGATGATCGTGATGGCCTCGTCCTCGCCCTTCGTGCGCGCGCCGTGCACCTGGGTAGCCATGTGCGAGTACACACTCTTTACTTTCGGTTTGCCCAGAAACCACCAGCAGAACGCGATGCCGTGGCAGCCCAGGTCCATCACCGCCCCGCCGCCGGATTTGTCTACGTCCCAGAACCAGTCCGAGTGCGGCCCCGAGTGCTTCTCGCTCTGCTTCACCAGGTGGATTCGACCAAACGCGCCCTCGTCGGCCATCTGCTTCGCCTTCACGTACTTCGGCGCGAAGAACAGCTCCTCGGCGTAGAGCAAAAGGACGCCGGCCGTCTTGCAGGCGGCGATCATGGCGTCGGCCTCTTCGAGCGTGATGCACAGCGGCTTCTCGCACACCACGTGTTTGCCCGCCTCGGCCGCGTCGATGGTAATCTGCGCGTGCAGCCGGTTGGGCGCAGTGATGGAAATCATCTCGATGTCGCGATCGCGCAGCATCTCGCGGTAGTCCGAGTACGCTCGTGGAATGCCGTGCCGTTTCGCGAACGCCTCGGCGTTCCCCTTGGTGGGCGAGGCGACGGCAACGACTTCTGCCTCCTCGGGCATCATCTTCACCGAGGCCGCGATGCAGTCGGCCTGAAAGCGCGAGCCGACGATTCCGACTTTCACCTTCGACATGCAGTGATCCTTGGGTGTTGTTCCGACGCGCAGAATCTAGCCGAGCGGCGTCATGCCCATGCCGGCTGTCCGGGCGTGAGTGGCACGCATCCCTTGTAGGGTCCGGGAGACCGGACGTACCGCAGGGCTTTGGTCACGCCGGTCTCGGATGAGAAGTACGCGCCCATGGCCAGTTCGCGCATCAAGCCGAAGTAGTGCGTGCCGCCGGGTTTTTTCGCGTCCGCATCGATCTCTCGCAGCAGCGATTCGCGCTCGGCGCGCGGCAGGGAAGTGAACTCGCCGCCTCGTCGCTCGCGGCACGCGGCCCGAAACTCGTCCAGCCCCTTCACCATGAGTTGCTGGGCGTCGGGCTTGTAGCAGTCGGTGAGCAACAGGTTGATCACCGGACCGACGTTGGCGGCCTTGGCACCGGGCGACGCGGCCGTGGTGGGCAGCAGCGTGTCGGCTATTTCCTCTATGAGATCCTGATCGGCGGCGCTCAGCACCCGCGTCGCCTGCGGCTCACGCGCCGTGGAACACGCGGCCAGCACGCCACTGGATGCGAAGAGTGCACCTCCCGCCAGGGCCGTCGCTCGCTTGAGAGCGTCTCGCCGATTCATCGGCGCGTCGATCAGGGAATCGCTCACAGGTTCCGCCGCTTCAGCTCATCCACCGCGTAATTTGTCGCGCGTGCAGTGAGCGCCATATAAAGAATGGACGGGCTCTGGTTGCCCGTGGACGTCATGCACGCGCCGTCGGTCACGAAGACGTTGGCGCACCCGTGCACCGCGTTCCAGGCGTTGAGCACGGAGGTCTTCGGATCGCGTCCCATGCGCGCGCCGCCCATCTCATGGATATCCAGGCCTGGTGCCTGCGCATTGTCGCGCGTGACGACGTCGCGACAGCCGGCGGCCTCCAACATCGCCTGGGCTTCCGAGCGCCAGTCGCGGATCATGCGCGTGTCGTTGTCGTCGTAGCCCACCGACGTGACGAGCAGTGGAATTCCCCACTGGTCCTTCCTCGTCTCGTGCAGGCGGACGTGGTTGCTGGCCTTGGGGATGGTCTCGCCCTGCATGTA
>JANNJV010000069.1:0-4469 GCA_031395945.1 Gemmatimonadota bacterium
AGCACGACACGTTGAAACGTCCCCTCCAATGCGACTGACAGACGACGAGTTGCGCGACGTGTTGAGCCGCGCCGAAGAGATTCAGCGCACGTCCCGCCAGGGGAAGGAGTGGGACGCGGAGCTCGCAGCGGTAATTGGAGCCGCCGAGGAAGTCGGTCTGTCCCGTCACGCGGTGGTGAGGGCGCTCAAGGAGCGCAACCTCACCACGACGGCGCCCGTTGTGGGCACCCTGATGTGGGCCGAGGCAGCGGACGGCAAGTTCTACGTCGCGGAGGTCGTGTCGACGCAGGACGATGGAGCGCGCGTGCGCTTTCTTCGTGGGACCGAGCATTCCGTGACCGCGGATCAACTCCGGCCGTACGCTCTCATTCCGGGCGAGCGTGTCGTTGTGAATTGGCCTTGGTGGGGCCAGTGGACCTGCACTGTGATCGCATATGATCACGCCAGGCAACGGGTGAAGCTGAACGACGGATGGGGGTACACGAAAACGTTCCCTGTGCACGAAGTCTGGTTGGCTCCCGCGAAGCCCGAGTCGAGAGGCGCCCGGGCCCGCATGTACCTGGCGTTCATGGGGGCAGGCGCGGGGGTCGGTGCGCTCATTGGCTCGGCCATCACGGCGCTGCTGATCCGTTGAGGCCCCGCGCGCCGATCTCGCGGATGCAGCTCGTGTCCTCAAGCGTTGAGATGGAGTATGCTTCCCTGGTACATGATCACGAGTTCACGTATGGCTTGCTCCGGGAAGGAACGCTGATGCTCCGTCGAAGCATGATTGCCCTGACGGCCCTGGTGACATTGGGCGTGGGGTGCGACAGCAACCGTAATCCTTCCGGGCCGGCTGACTTCCCGGTGCAGTTTCAGATCTCGAACAACCTGATCGCACCCGTCACGGTCGCGATCGATGGCGCGCCTTACGTCGTCCTTCGCCCGGGCGCGAGTATCCCCCTGACCGTCTCATCCGCGGCGCAGTGGCTCAGCTGGGAGTCCGCGAATCCGATGGACGCCGCCGGACAACAGATTTTCGACGACATCGGCGAGGTGAGAATCGCCCTGGGTGGAATCAACCGAACGGTGGACATCAACAACGTCATCGCCGACCAGCCGTACGTTACCGCCCGCATCTTCAACCTCACGCCCGCGGCGGTTTCGATCGGCGTTTTCGACGGATTGTCCGTGTCCTGCGCGGCGGCGCTGCCGGCCTCGTCGAGCACGGTAACCGCGTTTACACAGATCGGTTACTACAAGCTGCTCGCGACCACCGAGCTTCGCGCGTACCGCGACGCTATTGGTTGTACGGGCGCGTATTCCGTCTGGCCCTCGACCCAGATCAGGGCGTTCGCTGCCAAGAGTGGCCTCCTCCTGCTGACGCTGGACTCGCCGCCGTAACCCGGCGAGCGCAACCCTTCTAACTCCCAATTTCATGATCGACACGCGGGCCGGGCGTGTGCTGCGCTCCGTCGCGGTTGCCCTGGCGATTTTGTCGTGCGCAGACAGTGCGCCGCGCACCAGCACAACTGGCGCCTGGACCGTGGCCTGGAGTGACGAGTTCGACGGGAGCGTCGGCTCGCCAGTGAACAGCGCCAACTGGAGCCACGACCTGGGCGACGGATGTCAGGCCGGCATCTGCGGGTGGGGCAACGAAGAGAAGGAGCTCTATACGAACGCGAGCGAAAACATCGCACTCGACGGGCAGGGACATTTGGCAATCGTGGCCCGTCCGGCTCCCGCGGGACTAACGTGCTACTACGGGCCGTGCAGATACACCTCGGCAAAGATCAAGACGCAAGGCAAGATGCAGGCGGTGCCGGGACGTGTGGAAGCGCGCATCAAGCTGCCAGTTGGGCAAGGGCTCTGGCCGGCGTTCTGGATGTTGGGAAGCAGTTTCCCCGCTACGCCGTGGCCCCAATGTGGCGAGTTGGACATCATGGAGTATCGCGGCAGCAAGCCCTCCGAAACGAGCTCCGCCATCCACGGACCCAACTACTTCGGCGCGACGCCGTTCGTCCACGCATACACGCTCCAGACCGCCCAATTTGCGGATGACTTTCATGTCTTCGCGGTCGAGTGGGATTCGTCGCGTGTGCGATTCTTCGTCGATATCAACTTGCACTATACGGTAACCCGAGCGGATATCGAACGCGCAGGCACGTGGGTTTTCGACCAGCCATTCTTCGTGATCCTGAATCTGGCCGTGGGGGGGAAATTCGACGGCGATCCCCAGTCGGATGCGATCTTGCCGGCGACGATGTTGGTGGACTACGTCCGTGTGTATGCGCCGCCGCCGACGGCGAGATGAACTGTCTTAGATGTCGGTGCGCGTGACGCCCGGTATTTCCAGAATCACATCTGCGCCATAGGCGCGAGACGGCGTCTGGAATCCAACCCGCGTGGCCCCACTCAGCGCTTTGGCGGCCAGGTGCACCGCCGTCTGCGCTGTCAGCACGTACCCGCTCGCGCCACGGAGTCTTGCTTCGGCGCGATCGCCGGTTGCCGAGACGGCTTCGCCCCAAAGCAGACTCACACCGCGCTCGCGCGCTGATTCGGTCGGCCCGGCCGCTCCGCGCCGGACGCGCGCCGCCAGCGTTCGCCGCACGACGCCGCTGCGCAGGACGGGGCCCAGCCAGCGCGACGCGATCGCCGCGCGACGCAGCGCGGGGCGCATGCTGACATACACCTCGATGTTGGGAATGCCGGTACTGTGAAACGCCGTGGACACGTCGCCCCACGGGATCGTCGTCGCGTCGCGCAGTTGCCCGTCACCAAAGTCTATGCGGCGCGTGCGCCAGGCTTGCGGGACCGGGACGATATGGCCGTCTCTCCGTACGGCACCCGGCGAGCCGAGGTTCTCGACCATGGTTGTGAGCGTTCCCCGCGAGGCGCCGCCCAACGCGCGGAACGCGAGCGAGAGCTGCACGGCGTTCGGCACACGCCGGGCGAGGTGCGCCGCGAGACAGTCGGAAGGAACGACATCGAACCCCACGCCCGGTAACAGCATGATCCCGGCGGCGCGCGCCTCGGCGTCCCGCGCGGCGAGCCCCTCGAACACCGCGATTTCGCCGGTGATGTCCAGGTAGTGGGCGCGCGCTCGCACGCAGGCGTCGGACATCGCGCGCCAGGTATGCGTGAAAGGCCCCGCGCAATGCAGCACTACCGTGGCGCCGACGAGCGCCGCATCCAACGCGCCGGCATCGTCGACAGTCGCAACGCGCCATTCCAAACCCAGCGATTGGGCTTGGGTCCGTACTGCGCTGGCGTTGCGGCCGGCGAGCGTGGGGCGCAGGCCGCGCGCGAGCGCCTCTGCGACGATGAGCTGTCCCGTGTAGCCGGTGGAGCCGTAAATCACGAGCATGACGAATGGTACACGCGTGGCAGCCCCACTCCGGAGTGACCAACCCGGTAGGACGACAGTTATCGTATGTGAAGGAAAGCCCTCAGCGGATATACGGAGCTTATGCGCGCAAAACTCGGCGGTGCGGCAACGGTACTTTCGGCCGCCGTGACGGTGCGCCTCTAGGCGCTTCATGAAGTCCAGAGCCCGCGACGCGGCCATCATCATCCTGGCGCTCGCGGGAGCGTGTCGTACTGGCCTCGACTATCCGGGCGCTGCGGGGCCGCGCTATGTGGGAGGCCCGGCCGCAGCCGCCAATGAGAACCTGGCGGCGCCCGACACGCTGCGCATCGTGTCGTTCAATATCGCGTTCGCCCGTCACATCGACCAGGCGATCGTGCTGCTGTCGTCCGACCCCGACCTGCGCGGCGCCGACGTGCTGCTGCTCCAGGAAATGGACGGCCCGGCGACCCAGCGGATCGCGCAGTCGCTCGGCATGTGGTACGTCTACTATCCGGCGATTCATCATCGCCGCACCAAGCGCGATTTCGGGAACGCCATTCTCTCTCGCTGGCCCGTCGTGGACGACGCCAAGCTCGTGCTGCCACACGCGTCGCGCTACGCCGGCACCCATCGCATCGCGACCGCGGCGACGCTCGAGATCGGCACCTCGCTGGTGCGCGTGTACTCCACCCATCTCGGCACCGCGCTCGACATCGGCTCCGGCCGTCGCCGCGATCAGCTCCGAGCCATTCTCGAAGAAGCCGCGGGCCACCCGCTCGTGATCATCGGGGGCGACTTGAACGACGCCGGCGTCGGGAATGTCGCCCTCGAAACGGGCTTTGCATGGCCGACGCAGCGGGGCCCCAAGACGACACGGTTCGGGCGATGGGATCACATTTTTCTCAAGGGGCTGACGCCTCCGGACTCGGCGGCGTCCGGCACCATCGGCGGCGCCGGTGGCATCAGCGATCACCTTCCCATCTGGGCTCGCGCCATCCTGCCCTGACGGGAAGCGAGCGCAGCGCTTCTCGCGACCACAGCAACGGAACCTATCCTTGCCTTTGTGGTACAAAGTACTCTACATTGGTCAGGCCATCGTCCCTGTGGAGTGCTCATGACCAAGCGCATCATCGCTATCGTC
>JANNJV010000553.1:0-6841 GCA_031395945.1 Gemmatimonadota bacterium
AGTCCTTGATCTCACGCGTGCTGCCATACTGGGCCCCAAGAGAGCCAAGGGCGCTGTCCGACGCGTGCACGTGCTCCAGGAGGCCAAGCACTTGAGGCTCGTCCATGGAAGCGGCCGCGGCGGCGGCGATACTATCGCGGCGACCTGTTGTGTCCGATTGGCGCTCGGATGCTTCGGTGCCCTGCGAGGCGCAGGCACCGGTGGCCAGTGTCATTATGAACGCGCACAGAACGCGCAATTGGCATCCCCTCGATGTTTAGCGGCCTCGAGGTTTGCAAAATCCGCGCTCGCAGACCGTTACTGACGTCCTCCGGTCGCGGCGTTGGCGCGACCCCGCATGAACTGCCGGTCGAAGAACGCCGCTGTCGCCGCATTCACGCGCATCTGGTTCGCGTGCAGCAGGAAATGGTGGGTGTCGTCGGGGATGACGATCTCTTCGTACGGCACGCCTGCGGCCGCGAGGCGCCGGACGAGGTCCACCGTCTGCGAGAATCTCACGTTGCGGTCGTCGTCGCCATGAATGAGGAGCACGGGCGACCTCCATGTCGCGATGGACGCCACCGGCGACGACCGCCACGCTACACGCATCGCCCGCTCCGCGTCCGGCGGTGAACCGTACGGATCGCGCAGTGTCTGCGGTGCGCTGCGGTTCACGGTCTGGTCGTGCACACCGTGGATGTCCACGCCGGCGGCGAACAAGTCAGAGTTACGCGCCAGCGCGAGCGCGACGAGGTAGCCGCCGTACGATCCGCCGTAGATCCCGACACGCTGCGGGTCCACGTTCGGCTGACGTCGCAACCATTGCGCCGCGGCCTTGATATCCTGGTACTCGGAGGCGCCCTGCGCCCCGCCGCCTTTGGGATGGTGGAACTCGCGACCGTAGCCAATGCCCAGCCGATAGTTCACCGACAGGACGATGTAGCCCTTGCTGGCGAGAAACTGATTGAGCGCGTATGCGTTCGAGTAGTAGTCCGAGTAGTTCCACCCTAACAGCATCTGGCGCGGCGGACCGCCATGGACGTAGATGATCGCCGGCCGCCGCGCAGCCGCAGTGCCACTGCGACTGACACTGCCGTCGAACACCTGCGCATGGATGGCCAGACCGTCCGGCGCATTGAAGACGATTTTTTTCGGCGTGACCAGCTGCTCCGTTGGAAAATCGGCGGGGATTCTATCGGCACCGATCCAGCGGGACTGCTGCCCTGCTGCAGTCATAACCCCGACGACCGGGGGACGCTGGGCGGTCGCGCCGATGTAGGCGATGCTGGCGCCGTCGCCGGTGAACACGGGCGTCCATTCCAACCCAGTACCCGGGGTCAACACCTCGGGCGCTGCTCGATCGACCGGTACGCGCACCACGTGACGGCGGTCGATGTCGTCCACATCCGCACCAGCGTTACCTGCGAACGCGAGGTAGCGTCCGTCAGGACTGATCGCGACGTACTCCGCCATGTATCGTCCCGGCGTCAGCAGCAGCGGCTGCCCACCCTGTTCGGGGATGGAATACAGATGCGGCCAGCCGTCCATGTAGGACAGGAAGGTGAGGCGCCCGCCCGCCGCCCAGTTCAGGTTCGTGCCGCCATGGGTGGACGGCACCGACCCGCGCAACGTCGTGGGGCTTTTCCAGATCTGCCGAGCGTCGCCAGTCGCGACGTCAGCGACCCAGAGCGCCCACGGTGAATGGCGCTGGGCGAGAACGGAGTCGGGCGGTCCGCCGGCTCCGGGTCGACGCACGAACGCGATGCGCGTGCCGTCTGGGGACCAGCGCGGGCTGCCGTCGCGTGACGTCGTGGGGGCGATCCACTTCATACTCGCGCTGTCGTTGGTGTATACACCGATGAACGAGTGATCTCCGCGACCAGCGACGAACGCGAGTCTGCTGCCGTCCGGCGACCATTCTGGCGACCCGTTGTCGCCTTTCACCGAGATGGCACGCCGCGCCGGCGTGGCACCGTCGATCGTCGCAATCCAGATCGCGCGGTCGCGAACGAATGCAAGCCGATCCGACCCTGGCGAAATGGTGGGCGACTCGCCTTCACCGATTGCTCGAGGCTCGCCGCCCTCGAACGCGACCACAAAAATCTGAACGCGGGGAGGCGTGGGCCGATTCAGGACGTTGACGGGTTGTGCGTCGTCGAAGTTCGAGCTGAAATCGCCGCCCCGCATGTATACGACCCACTTTCCGTCGTGCGAGACCTGGAGACTGGTGATCTCCTGTCCTTCGTCGGCGTTGTACTGCGTCAGTTGGCGCGGCTGAAACGTGGGGCCCTCGGCCACCCACACGTTGCGGCGTCCGCGCTCGTTCAGTGCCCATGCAATGCGGCTGCCTGTTCCCGCGGCTGCCAGGCCGTTGGGGAACGGATAGCTCTTGACCTGATCGAGCGTGAAGCCGGCCTGCGCGAATCCGGATCGCGCAGACAGCAGAAGGGCAAGGACTGCGACGCGAGTGCGCATATCGGGCGTGGGTGGAAGTGGCCGCTAGCATCACTCCCACTCATCGCGGTGTCAACCGCAGGACCGCGGAACGACCTACGTGCCGGACACAATCGTAAAGGTGACAGTCCGCGCTTCCGGCGCGCTCATCTGCGCCTGGGGGGTCGCGCTCAGACGATACGTGATCGGGAGCGAGGACGCGGCAACGATAGAGATCCCGATGACGACATCGGCCGCCGCGGTTCCCAATGCAACGCTGCCAACGCTGGTGGCACCGGCCGGGGGAGCCAACGCGACTTCGAGCGTGACGCCGCTGGGCAACGGTTGATCCAGCGATGCCGCAATTTTCTGGTTCGCTTCGTTCGTGGTGATCGCGTAGCTGGTACTGGTCGCAGTCACACTCGTGGGCGCGCTTCCCGCCGTGGCAGAGTTGATCACGAGGGGGGCTGGGCTGCCGCTCACGCCGATCTGATTGATCGCGTTGACCTGGATTCTCACCACCTGCGTCGCCGATTGCGCGCGCGCCTGCGTTCCGAGAGATATGGTGGCGATTGCTACCGCGACAATCAGACACTTCCGCATGCCTGAGTATCGGTCCCGCGAGTTGAATTGTTAAGCCCTTTCGGTTGCGGCCTCCGCCAATGCCTCCGGCGGTGGTGCCGGCAGGCGGATGGTGAACCGCGATCCCTTGCCGACTTCACTTTCGACAACGAGTCGGCATCCCATGGCTTCGCACAGTTGGCGAGCGAGCGGCAGGCCAAGACCAGCGCCGCCATATGTGCGGTGCTTCCCGGTTTCCACCTGCTCGAACGGGACGAAGATCTGGTTCAATCGCGCCTCAGGAATCCCGATCCCGGTGTCCGCGACGATCAAGCGGGTGGGGCGTGCGGTGGCGGCGTCGGTCACCAGGGTGACCTTCACGGCGCCTGATCCAGTGAACTTGACGGCGTTGTCCACGAGGTTCAGCACCACCTGCTCGAAGCGTCCTGCGTCCAATGACAGCGGTGCGGCAGTCTCCGGCACCACGGCCAGCAAGCGAAGGCCCTTGGCCATGGCAGACGAACGGTAGCTTGCCAGCACGCGTGAGACGATCTCCACGACGTTGGTATCGTCGAAGGCCAACGCGAGCTGTCCGCGCTGGATACGCGACTGGTCGAGGACGTCGTCGACAAGGCGGAGGAGCTGCTCGCCGCCGGCCCGAACGCGGGCCAGCAGTTGAATGTCCTGTGGGCGCTGATTTCCCGCACCGTTCTTTTCGAGCACTCTCGAGAAGCCGATGACCGCGTTGAGTGGCGTACGCAATTCATGGCTCATGCGTGCCAGGAACTCCTCCCGGCTTTGCTGCGCCGCCTGCGTGGCCAGCAGCGCTTCCTGCATGGCGCGCATGGCTTCGTGCCTGGCCTGTTCGGCCTGCAACTCACGCGCGCGCAGGTCCGCTTTCAGCCGCCGCCGGGACCAGAACTCGCGCAAGGCCAGCACACTCGCGAACGGCGCGACGGCAAGAGCGATGTGGAGTTCGTTGACGATGGGGATCATTGTTCGTGAGGCCGGAGGGTAACCGGAGCGGCGCTTGTATTGGGGAGCTGCCGCGCCCCACTGCCAGCTGGCAGCAGGGCGACGGCGCGCATCCTGGTGGAGCTCAGTACTACGGAGTGTTACGGGCCAGCGGTAACCGTATAGGTCACCGTGCGGGTCGTCGAAGCAACGACACCAGCGGCAGCGGTCGCCGACAGCGTGTACGTCGCGGACAGGCCGCCTTCCGCCAGGGTCGAGATGCCGGTCACGAGATCGACCGCGCTGGTGCTGAGCGTCTGGCTGCTGGCGCTGGTCGCGCCGGTTGGGGCAACCAGGTTGACCGCGAGGCTCACGTTCGCGGGCATCGCGGCGTTGATGCTCGCCGTGACTTTCTGGTTGATCTGGTTGGTCGTGATGGCCCAGGAAACCGCCGCAGTCGCGTCGGTCGGGTTGCTACCCGCCGTCGCGGTGCTGACGATCAGCGAGGGGCTGCCACCGGTGATGGCGATCTGATTGATCGCGTTCACCTGGATGGTCACGTTCTGCGTGGCGGTCTGCGCCTGGGCAGCACTCGCTGCGCCAAGGAGAGCTAACGTCGCCAGGATGCGTCCTGCGTTCATTTCCAATCTCCGTATCGAGGGTTGAACTACACAGGAAGAGTGTCCCTGGCTCGATTACAGGATCGTGTCTGGGCTATGACGCTTTCGTCATTCAGCGTCGGTGACGCTTACCGAGGGCGGTTTTCGTCCGGCTTGCGGGTCTTGGTAGCGGGAACGGGCGCCTGGGACGCCTTGGATTCCGCGGCCTCGTTGCGCAGCTCCTGGCCATCGCCGATGAGCTGCACCTCGCGGCGACGTGGCAACAGGCGGAACGACAGGGCCTTGCTTTCGCCCGGCGCCAGCGTGAGCTCCACCCGGTCCGGATCGAAACGGTGGAATGCGGGGGCATCGCCGCGGATGGACACCACCCAGCGGCCCGGGGGCACGTCGGTGAACGATGTCGTGCCGTCGTCTCTGGTGGTTCGGAACAGGGTGTCGCGCTCGCCCGTCAGCATCAATGTGGCGTTTGCCAGCGGGCCCGCGCTCGCCAGGGAATCCGGCGCGCCCGAAACTCCCGTTCGCGATATCACGAACTGTCGCACGTCGATGTCTACGCGCGCGCTGCGCGCGATGGCGAAGCGGAACGTCGTCGGCTGGGTGCGTGAGCTGTCCACCTGCAGCGTGGGGTCGCCCACGAATACCGCATCCGCAAACGACGTTTCCTGCGACATGGACAGCCGGTGCTCCCCGCCGGGAACGCCTCCAAAGGCGACTTGTCCGTGCGTGTCCGTGATGGCGACCTGCGGACCCAGGCGCACGAGCGCGCCCGACACGCCGTTCCCGCTCACCGCGTCCACCACTCGCCCGTACACACGACCAGGTGTACGCAGGCGCGAGACCGGAACGCGCAACGGGATCCCATATTCGAGATACGCCACGCTTTGATCGGCGGCGCTGAGCGTACCGCCGCCAATGAGGCGTGCGCGAAGCGAAACCCGACTGCCGTTGGGGAGGTCGCGCGAAAGTTGCGCGTCGACTTGCGAGTGCCAACCGGGAAGACTCGAGCGCACGCGCGTACCGAACCCCATCAGCGTCAGATGCATGGAAGGGCTCAACCGCAGCGACGCATCGCCGCCCAGCGTGACCGTGCCATCCGTTCCCTTCGTGATGGACCCGCCGCTGTATCGCTCGCCCCACACCGCGACGGCGCCACGACGCACGGCTCGGTGCGCCGCGATCGCGACTTCGGTGTAGGTGCGCGACCCGAGCATCGCGTCGCTGGCCCGCCCCACTTCCGACTCGAGGGACATGGAGCCGAAGATCATCTCCTGTTCCGCGCGCGCACGCGCACCGCGTTGATGACCCGCTTGCTTCACTCCGGCGATGGTGGTTCCGCGCATCACCGAACCCAGCTCCAGCGTGTAGCGATCGAGCAACGTCGCGGCCACTGTGCCGACGTCGAGTCGCTCGACATACCTCACGCCGGTCGTGCGGCTGAGATCCGATGTATGCGTTCCGCCGCTGGCGGCGAACGAGACGTGGTCGAAGTACTGCGAGTTCGCGGTGAGGTAGGTGTGCGCCGCGCCCCGTTGCGCGCCCGGAAACGCCGTGTCGGCCTGCTGGTGCCCGATGTCGAACGAGTTTGACGAGGCACTGCCGTTCACGCGGACGGCGCGCGCGGATCCGGACCCGGAGCTGCTTTGGCTGCGCGCCAGCTCGACATCGGCATTGACCGCACCTCGACTGAGTGACGCTGACGCGCTACCAACACGCCCCGCTAGCTCCCCACCCGCGCGCCTCACAAACTGCAAGCCCAGACTCAAATCGTCGTTGGGGCGGGCGCGAAGGAAGGCCGCTGCTTCACTACCCTTCGCAGGCGCGCGACGAAATTCCTGACCGTGTGCCCCAACGGTGAATGCGCCGCGCGTGGCGTCCAGGGCCGCACCCATTCCCGGCTGCGCGGCGCTGGTGAGGGGTGTCATCATATAGACGTTGTCGCCCAGCCTGGCCTGCCAGCTCGGCGCCTGAAGCTGAACGCGGTACTCGTCGCGCTCGCCGAAGGCAGAGAACTTCCCCGTCGGCCCACGGAACACGAAGTCCACGAGGGTCGAGCCACCATCGCGGAGGCTGCCGCGACCGAAGATCTCGAATGGGGAGACGGCGTCCGAGCTGGCGGCGCGAAGGTTCACCCGCGTCGGCACTCGGAGAAACTCCTCGATCGTGCGACTCGGTTGAAAATTTCCTCAGTGAGTACGGTGGCTGCCTGGTAATTGTAAGCCACGATCGCTATTTTATGGATAGGTTGGTGGACCATCTTTTTGTCTTTGAAGGCGATGGCGTAGTGCGCGACTTTC
>JANNJV010000056.1:0-15691 GCA_031395945.1 Gemmatimonadota bacterium
GAAAGTGCGGCCAAATCGAGCGTCAAACCTTGTGGTACTCGACCTTCGCCGCTTCGCGGCGGTCGTCTGCAACGTAGATCACGAAGTCGGAGAAGAATCCCGGCGCCTCGCGCTGCAGGAGACGCAGTGTCGCCACCGCGAAGCGCCGTATTTCCATCTCGGCGCCTTCGCCGGCACGGAGTTCGAGCATCGTACGCCATGCGCGCGCGTTCCCGGTGACGACGACCTTCGTTTCTGTCGCGTTGGGCAGAACGGCGCGGCCTGCTTCGCGTGCCATTTTCCGACGGTGGACGCGATCAGCCACCCAGCCGTATCGCTCCATCAGCTGCTCTACCAGCGTGACGTAGGTGGCCTGGGCGCTCTCCACCTGCTCACGCCATGCTTGCTCGAGCTTTTCATCGCCAATAATCGCTGGCGGCACCACGAAGCTGGCGTGGGACTCGTCCACGTAACGCTGCGAGAGCTGTGAATACGCAAAACCGGCGCGATGTCGCACCAACTCGTGGGTCAAGGATCGGCTCACTCCTTCTACGAGTATCGAGTAGTTGGAGTGCTCCAGCACGCTGCCGTGCCCCTGCTTCTTGATGTTCTCCAGATACTCGCGCGTCGGACGCTTGGCGGGATTGGCCTGGCTCATGTAGCACAGGCGGCCTGCAAACTCGGCCAGGCGTTCTCCACCGGTGCCCTCACCGAGCCATGCGACGGGAAGGTGTTCCGGTTCAGCGAAATCGGGACGCGACAGCAGCGAGAGCTTTGGTTCGTAGAAGAGTTCCATGGGCGGGAAACTTATCACAAGAGATCCAATCTGTATCGCGCGTAGCCCCGTTCCCGCTCGACCGTGGCGAGCGCACTCGCGGCGCGATTCGGGTGGACGCTCAACCGAGGATCGTACTTCACGAGATCCAGCGCTCGTTGACCCGGTACGGAGATTTTCACTCCAGGATTGAGCACGTTCTGGGGGTCGAAGGCGCGCTTCAGAAGCGCGAAGCGCTCGAGTTCATCCGTCCGCCAGACCTGATCGAGCAAAGGCGTGCGGAGTCGGCCGTCGCCGTGC
Organism: Gemmatimonadota bacterium; assembly: GCA_031395945.1. Lineage (GTDB taxonomy): Bacteria > Gemmatimonadota > Gemmatimonadetes > Gemmatimonadales > Gemmatimonadaceae > DASPMP01. Next base: position 1,055 of record JANNJV010000056.1, read on the forward strand.
TCGCCAGTGATCGTACCATCAAGGCGCGCCACCAATGCCGTCACATCCGCCAGGATTCGGTCGACGCGCTCGCGCCAGTCTACCCGGCTTACGTCGATCAACGGATTCACATGCACATGTGCGTCACCAGCATGACCGAAAATCACACCGACCGTGTCATTCCGTACCAGGATCGCCCGAACTCCTCGCACGTACTCGGCGAGCGCTCGCGGAGGAACGGCAGCGTCTTCGATGAACTGCATCGATCGGAGCGCGGGGTTCAGGCGCGCGATCGCGGGGCTGGCCGCGTGGCGGAACGCCCACAACTCGGATTCCCGGCTGCTTCCCTGCGCGATGAGCGCTTGATCTGCGCCGAGCGTAAGGTAGACCTTGCGCAGGCGCTCGGCCTCCAGGATCGCGGCGGCATGGTCGCTCGCCTCAACCTCGACGAGCAAGACGGCCTCCGAGGCCGGCGATGCTGGCAGCGGCTGGCCGGCTTCTGCCGCGATCGTCAGAAAAGTTCGGTCCAGCAGCTCGCAGGCTGCGACTCCCGCCTCGCGGGATGCGACGGCCGCCTCCACCGCGCGGTCCAGGCTGGGAAACGATACGAAGAGGCTCGCACTCGCTCCTGCGGCAGGAATCAGGGCCACCTCGACGGCCGTAAAGACAGCGAGTGTTCCCTCGCTGCCCACAAGGAGATCCACGAGTTCATGCGACTGCGCGTATGCCGCCAACCCATAGCCAGAAGAATCCTTGCAAACATCGGGATGCGACGGGCGGCCTGAGCCAAGGAGCGCCGGCTGAACGTCGCGGACGAAGCGATGGACGGGCGCGATCTCCTGAGGCGCCGGCGAACCCCGGCGAATGGTGCCCCGACTGCCATCGGCGAAAACGCAATCGAGCGCCAGCACCCATGGACGCATGGAGCCGTACCGCAGCGAGTGCGGTCCGGCCGCGTTTGTCGCCGCCATTCCTCCGATCGTGCAGAACTCACCGCTCGACGGGTCCACGGCAAAGCGGAGGTTCACGGAGGCCGCGAGCCGTTGCACTTCCCCGCGAAGGACTCCTGTCTCGGCGCGAATACGCCGACCTTCGACGTCCGGGTCCCCGATGCGTCGCATCCTGCTGAGATCCATCACCACACCGTCGCCGATCGCGCCGCCCGACATGCTGCTCCCGCTTCCGCGCGGAATTATCGCGACCGCGTTGGTCAGTCCCCACTCCAATAACGCGGCCACGTCGTTCGCGTCGTCCGGCACGGCGACGGCCACCGGCAGAATGCGGCCAATACCAGCGGCTTCGGAATACACCGCGCGCGCGTCGTCGTCAGCGCGGAATGCGCCGCGAAAGCCGGCCGGCGGACGGATCTGCACGCCGTTGAGTCGCTCTTAGCGCGATGGCGGAAGCGCGGATTCAATCATCCGCAGCAGCGACGGTGGCTGCGTATCCCCGCGTTCCAGCCGGTCGAGCACATATTCGATGGTGAGCAGTCCGCGCTGTAATGCATGACGCTGCCTGCGGCGAGAACCGAGATAGGAAAGCGCCGTCAATCCAATTGCCGGAACTATCGCCAGCGGGAGCATGATGTTCATCACGATGGCGGCGCCGGTGGCTGCGGTGCCGACGCCGGCACCAAGCACCGATTGCTTGGCCATGGCGCTTCGCAATGCGGTAAAGTCCGCCTCCAGGCGCACCAGCGAAGATGTCTCATCCACTGGCACAGCCGTCGCCACGATCTCATTCGCGCGAAAGAGCGCATAGTCGCGACTGCCGAATGCCCGGCGCAGCGAATCCACCAGGCCGCGACCTGGTTCCCAGACGCGGAGATCAGGGCGCTGTCTCACCAAGCGAAGGAGCTCGTCACGCTGCATCCAGCGATCGAGCGTTTCCAGGATCCTCGACGGTGTGCCGCGGACGACCCGCTGCGACCCCACTCTGTGCGCGCCGAAAAGCTGGTGTGCCAGTCCCGACCCTTCACTTGCCGGAACGATCCGCGCCCGCTCCTCTGCCAGCGCCTGGCGAATGTTGGTCGGCGACAACCCCACTTCCTTGCCAAGCTCTTCCACCTGCGCTTCGGTCAACGTGTCGGTTTTATCGCTTTCGTCGCTGGACGCGCCCTGAAGCTCGGCGGCGCGCGCCAGCACGCGTTCAAGTTGAACACGCGACACCAGGTCTTTCGAGCGATCACTCATGCGTACCGAGGCGGCTCATTCTCCACGTTTGCAAGTGTTTGACACGCGACGCATGCGCTCATATTCCTCCGAGCACAACATCGAGCTGGCGATCGATAGCGTCACGCATGCTCTGCGGAAGTGGAAACGTTGCCGCCAGACGGGCCGTGGCATCTCCCGACGTGGGCTGTCCCGCCTGCATGAGGTAATAACGGGTATAACCCGCTACCAGTTCCGGCGCGACGCGCTGGAGCAACATTGCGCCTCCGCGCACGGTGCCGGCCGTTACGTAGCGCGCAGAGAGCCCCGCCCGTTGTTCCGTGGGAGTGGTGTTGTCATTCACAGCCGTGCTCACGATACCGCTCACCACTTCGTGGGCGAACACATACAGCGCCTCGGCAGGTTCCTGATTCGGTAGGGTAGAGACCACGGCATTCTGCCGGGCCCCAAAGTTTACCGTACGGCCTTCACCTCCGAGCGTGAGCGCCAGGATGAGCTCACCGTTCTCCTGCTGCGTGTTGCTCAGGAAGCGCTGGAGTTTTGGACGGTAGTTGCCCTGCCACAGCGAGTCCACCGCGCGGACGTAGCCAAGCCGACCGTTAGTCTCGGTCTGCCAATACTCCTGATAGAAGCGCCGACGCTCATCTTCCAGCGACTCCGTGAAGATGCGGAGCCAATCGCGATCGGCGGCAGAGGCGTACGACGACGCCAACACGGCGAAGAACTGCCGCAATGTGGCGTCATTGGTGGCCCCGGGGTTCCCCTCCGCCTGCAGGAACAATCGGATCACCTGCTGCATCTGGTCGAACGAGGCGAAGTACATCGGCGCAAACTGACCATTGAACAACGCGGCACTCACCACTAATCGTTGTTGCAATCGCTCCCGATTGGCGTCGAGGAGCGTAGTGATGCTGCGTTGATTTTTCGCGCCCTGGATGCGGTCGCGATAGCCGCGCCTGAATACGGGAATGGTCGTGGTATCGCGCAGCAGCATGGCATATCCATGCAGCCACAGGTCCACGTGAAGGCGCGTGAGCACGGGCCACACTCGCGCCTGTGCTTGTCCCGGCGGATTGGCAACGGCTTCACCCCCGGACGTTGCAGTCGAGCAACTCACGGCCACGGCAAGACCCAACAAACACCATTTTCTCATTTCCCGGCTCCTTGATTGGTTCAGCTACGTCACCGCCTTGCCGCACGTAACGCAGAATTTCCATCCAGCTTCCACCTCGGCGCCACATGCGGGGCAGTTGCGCACTTGCAAGTTCTGTCCACAATGCGGGCAGAACCTCATGGCGCGCCCGTCCGGAAGGTCCCCGCCACAGTATCTGCATCGTGAGGTCTCTCGGCGTGTGGCGGTCACGTCCGTATTCGTCGGCGTCGCTCGCTCCGACGGCGGCGCCTCCAGCGGGCGAACGGCCGAGACCGAGGGGCGCGCATCACTGACCGTCGCCTGCGCCGCGTCGTTCAACGAGACATGTGCCTCGGCAAACTCGCGCACCCGCGACGGCTCGGGTGTGCCGGACGCCAGCTCCTTCCCAAGCTCATCGCGCAACCGCTCGTCTACGTCGAGATATCCGCGCGCGCCGGTCAGCAACTCCATGAGAACCAGTTCGTACTCCTGGTTCGTCTCGAGTCCCAGTTCCCGTCGGAAGTGCCGATACGGAAGAATCTGCGAGTGGAGTTCGCCAACCGTGAACGGCGCGGTCAGCAGCGCCGGATTCTTGGCGCGGAGCGTCCGAACCAAGACCTGAAACATCCGATCGATTGCGTCCATGGAATGTCAGCGGTTTAGAGGATCGGCGATCAGCTTGCCCTTGGCCTGCTGGGCAGCCAGCCACTCCCCATATAAGGAAGGAACTGGACCATCCGATTTGCTCTGCTCGCGGGCTGCCCGAGTGGCAAGATGATCAGCGTACTCGTTTTGAGGGTGCTTATTATGCCCTCTAACCCATTGCCATTCCACATCATGCAGAGCGGTCGCCGCGTCCAGTTCCTGCCATAAGGTCAGGTTCTCGATTTCACCATCCCTACGTTTCCAGCCGCGCGCCTTCCAACCGCGCAGCCATTCGTTCATACCCTTCACCAGATACTGAGAGTCGCTAGTGAATTGGACCCTCAGCCGCTTCCCTTTCCGCGCAAGCATTCGGAGCGCTTCGATGCCGCTTCTCAGCGCCATGCGGTTATTTGTGGTCGCGGGCTCTGAAATCCAGTAGTCCAATCGGACGGGTGTCTCGGCCTTGGCAGTCGAGTATTCGATCAGCCCGGCGGCGCCCCCAGGATTCTCGCCCTGTCGCCCATTTCCCAGACATGACTCGTCCGCATAGACCATTACGAAAGGCAGCGCACTCACCGCGACACCAACTCGATGGACTCCAGCTCGTCGAGAAAGAGTGATAGTGTGTCGCCGGTGGTTGGATTCTGCGCGGCGATGACCTCCCGTCCACCGAGTGTTTTCAATGAAAGCGGAATGACGATGTACTCCGTGCCGCGACGGTAGACCGCGATACGCTGGCCCCGAGTTACTGCGCGTTCAAGGCGGTCATACTGTTCGTGCGTCAGTTGTGCCATCAGTTGCACCATCTCCGCGCGAACGACGCGAGCACCTCGGTCGCGCGCTGAATGTCAGTGACCTGAATGTACTCCTCCGCCGCATGCGCGAGTCCCATGTCGCCCGGTCCGAAACAAATCGCGGGAATGCCGGCTTCATTCAACAGGGCGGCGTCGGTCCATGCGCTCATCCCGATGGGACTCGCGGAAAGCCCGTACTCGCCGAGCGTGGCGGCAAGCGCGCGGACGATCGGCGTGTCCAGCCCAACGTCGCTCGGCGGCTGCGAGAAAAGCAATTCGACTTCGGCCTGAAATTCCGGCCGCTGGCGTTTTACCCGAGCACATGCGGCTTCCATTTCAGCGAGAACCTCAGCCGTGCTCTCGCCTGGAATGGTCCGCCGCTCCACCTGGATGACGCACCGGTCCGGATAGGTGCTCAAGCCTATGCCACCTGAGATGAATGCTGCGTGCATGGAAGGCCGACCGAGAAGCTCATGCGATCGCCGCCACAATTCGTCCGTGTCGATACGGTCGAGCTCCGCCAGCAGAAGTCCCGCGTGCCGGATGGCGTCAACGCCGATATCCCACCGACTTCCGTGTGCCGCTCGTCCCCTCACCGTCACCTGAATCCACGCAAAGCCTTTGTGCGCTGGCATCATGCGCAGGCCGGTGGGCTCGGTGACGATAGCGGCGTCCGCGCGAATGCCGGTGGCCAGCAGTGCGCTGGTCCCGATACTCTGCCATTCCTCGTCCACAACGGCCGCAATGACCAGGTCGCCCTTGAGCGTGCCACGCACCTGCGCTGCGGCCGCGCACATCGCTGCGACGCCACCCTTCATGTCGCTCGCGCCTCTACCATAAATGGAGCCGTCGCGTTCGTCGGCATCAAAGGGGGCATGTGTCATTCCCTCGACCCCTACGACATCGAGATGACCGTTGAGCATTAGGGATCGGCCGCCGCCGCTGCCACGTACGGTGGCGACGACGTTGGGTCGCCCTGGAGCAGCGTCCGACAATTGCACATCCATTCCCCACGCGGCCAGGATATCACCAAGCCGGCGAGCGATGGCCAGCTCGCCGGGCGCGTCGGGGACCAGGGACGGATTCCGCGAATCAACGCGGATCAGGTCACGGACAAGCGCAACGCCATCGCCAGGCGGCACCGTCACGACGCGCGCCCCACGATCGTGAGTCCACCCTGGTCAATGTCGAAGTCGAGAATGTCGCCGTACGATCGGACGGCGTTGCGAATACCAGCGGAGTCCGATCCGCGCGAGATGATCAACACGCATCCGCCGCCGGACGCGCCCATCGCCTTGGCACCTAGCGCGCCTTCCTGTCGCGCGCGCGCGACGATGTCGTCGATTCGCGCCGTGGGTATGGACGGATGCAAGCCGCGTTGATGCTCCCAGTGTTCGGCAATCAGGCTGCCCAGCTCGTCGATGTTCGACGAACGCAGAGCGCTGGCCATCGCCATCGCAAGCTCGCGCATGCGTCGCAGGGCGCCAACCACGCGCGGCTCTCCGGATTCGTATGCCCCAAGGACCGCCGTGATGGTGTCTCCGGAAATCCTCGATTGGCCCGTGTAGATCAGCGTCGATCGCGCCACGAACTCTTTTCGGAACGTGTCCGAGAGTGGCAAGCGCTGTACGGTGACGCCGTCGCCAAAAGTCAGGGCCAGTGCGCCTCCATGCGTGGCGGCGTAGTGGTCTTGCCGGCCGCCCGCGACGCCGAGGTCCTCGACCTCGATGCGTCTACCCTCTTCGGCAATCGACGCGCGTTCGACTGGAACGCCCTGCCATTCCGCGAGCGCGCCGATGATCGCGGCGCTCGCCGCCGACGAACCACCCAATCCGGCGGCCACCGGGAAGTCGTTGTGCAACGCGACGCCTACGTTGGTGGCCTTGGACCGCTTGAGCGCGGCGCGGATGAGCGGTTCAGTCTCGTGCTCCAACGGCTGCCCTTCAACTACGGCGAAAACGCGAGCCTGCGCATACCGCGTGATCGCAACATTGCAGACGAATCCACCTTCGCGATCGGAATAGGGCGGCACGTCTGTCCACCCGCCGCCCAGATCGATCCGGGTAGGCGCACGCGCGACCACTTCACGCAGCACGATGGGCGCTCGCTCGAGTCATGAGGCACGACATGTAACGTTCTGCATCGGTCATCGCGCCGGATTGCGCGCGCTAAACGTAGTCCACTCGGGCACGCGCGCCAGCGTCCAGTGACACTCGTGGAGAGAGTGCCAATGCAGGGCATGACCATTGCTGCCGTGCCTGGCCCATGGCCGATCCGAGCACACATTCCATTTTTTCGGCACTCGGCGATCGACTGGACGGGTCACCACTCGCCGTCATGCTGGACGTCGATGGCACGCTTGCCCCAATCGCGCCAACACCCGACGCCGTCACGGTACCGGCGCCCGCTCGAGACGTGTTGCGACGACTGGCAAAGCTGCCAGACGTCGTAGTCGCTCTGGTGTCCGGCCGCGGCGCCATGGACGCGTGGCGCGTGGCCGGCGTGCCGGGCGCCTGGGTCATCGGCAACCATGGGATCGAGGTCCGTACGCCGACGGGAGAATTGAGCGCCGACGATCGTATCCACTCGTTCGAAGATGCCGTCGAGCGGGCGGCCCGGATTCTGACGCTGGAGCTGGACTCCGTCGCCGGTGCGATCGTCGAAAACAAGCGATGGACGCTCAGCGTCCACTATCGGCTCGTGAACGCTGGCGACGTTCCAGCGCTGGTGGCGCGCGCGGAGGCGGTCGGTCGCGCCGTTGGCCTGGTTCCCATGCAGGCCAAGAAGATCGTCGAGTTGCGTCCGCCTGTCTCCATCGACAAGGGAACAGCGAGCGTCGCATTCGCGCACCACGTTGGGGCGCTGAGCGCCACCGGGTCGGCACTCTACGCCGGCGACGATCGCACTGACGAAGATGCCTTTCGGGCGCTTCGGTCTGTGAGTCCGCGGGCCGTCACGCTGAGAATCCGATCCGCCGAGGATGGACAGGGAGGTTCGAGCGCAGAATTCCTGTTGTCCTCGACGGACGCATTGCGCGAGACGCTGGAACTCCTGGTCGAGCGCCGGTCGTAACAGGCGCAGCCGGTCTACCTTTGCAGAGCTAGCGGCGCTTTCCCTTCTTTGCGGGCTTGGCGGACTTGGCGGACTTGGCGGACTTGGCCGCGGCTTTGCCGCCAACAGCTTTTTTCGGCGCAGATTTCTTCGCGCGCGCGGGCTGCGGCACCGGGGCGCGCACGATGTGATGCATCATCGCGTGCTCACGCTCCGCCGCGGCCTTGGCCCGCTGTGCCGCGCGTTCCTTGGTCTGAACCTCGGACGCGGTGGGGCGCTTCCGTTCCACCGCGGGACGTTTCCCGTGAGCGACTTCGGCTTCGCGAAGCAGCTTGTCACCTTCTTCCGGTGTCATCTGGCCGCGACGCACCATGAACTGCACCAGGTCGCGCGCGCTTTCCATTGCAAATCCGGCGATGCCAGCAGCGGCGCTGATGACGTCCTTCATCGCCGCGGAAACTTTGCTGCCGGCTTCGAGGCTAATCTCTTGGGCGCGCTCCGTGAGCTCCGCAATCGCGTCGCGCGCATCGACCGCGCGGTGACCAGGGCCACGCTTGACGACTGGAACAGCGCTGGAGTTCGCGCCCGGCTTCACTGCTGTAGCTTGAGCTTTCTCGGCCATTGATAGCGAAATCGGTGGGAGATTCGTGCGGCGACCTGAACTCGAGGCCGGCGGCCGCCATAGGCCGTGTCAGCAGCGGCAAGTATATGATTCAGCGGAAGCTATGCAAGCGCCGCTCATGGAATGGACGAGCCGGTTACGCGGGGGGTAATGCGCTCCTGCACTGCGGGATAAAAACATGATTGCCCAATACTAGCGATCTGATAATGCACCATTCCAGGATCATCAATCAGACAGTATGACGCCACTTCCACTGTCAGGCATCAACGTGGTCGACCTTACGCGAGTGCTCGCTGGTCCACTCTGCTCGATGATGCTAGGCGATCTGGGCGCAAACGTCATCAAAATGGAGCGACCTGGCCGAGGCGACGATACACGAGGCTGGGGGCCTCCCTTCGATGATCGGGGCGAAAGCGCGTACTACCTGAGCACGAATCGCAACAAGCTGAGTGTGGCCGTGGACCTCGCGATCGACAGCGAGCGAGCCTTCGTGCGGGGTCTGATGGGCGACGCCGACATCGTCATCGAGAATTTCCTGCCTGGCGCGCTTGGGCAGTGGGGGATCGACCCGCTCGCGGAGTTGCAGCGGAATCCGAGTCTCGTTTGGGCGTCGATCACCGGCTTTGGCGAAGAAAATCGTCGCCTGGGCTATGACTACGTGGTCCAGGCGGAGTCCGGATGGATGGCGATCACTGGCGAACCGGACGGAGCGCCAATGAAGTCTGGCATTGCGCTCGCGGACATTATCGCCGGCAAAGACGCGGCGATCGCCATTCTGGCCGCGCTCTCAGGCCGACAGAAATTGCCGGCCGCGGACCGTCGCATCGCTATCTCCCTCGCGGACAGCGCGCGCGCCGCACTCATGAACGTGGCGCAGAATGCGCTCGTTGCTGGAGGCGATGCTCGCCGCTGGGGAAACGCGCACGCGAATCTGGTCCCCTACCAGCTCTTTCACGCTGAAGACCGGCCCATCGTCATTGCCGTTGGGACCGATGAGCAGTGGGTGGCGTTGAGTCACGCCTTGGGCCGGGCAGATCTCGCCGCCGACGCGAGCTTGCGGACGAACGCGGGGCGGCTGGCCCAACGTTCGCGCGTGTCCAATGAAGTCGCGCTCGCTCTTTCGAAGCGGCCCGCCGCCGCCTGGCGCCTGGTCCTGGACGCTGCAAAGGTCCCATGCGGTCTGGTACACGGCGTTCTGGAGGCAATTCAGCAGGCGAATACGGCGTCGCCGCTGACCGGAATGCCTTCGAGTGTTGGGGGGAAAGTTCGGTTTCCGCCTCCCCGGCTGGACGAGCACGGCGCCGCAATACGGGCCCACGGATGGGGAGTCTTCGAGGGTTACCCGTGATTTGTTGTGTCGTCTTATTACCGTGGCGACTGTCCTTAGACCGGTGGCAGCTTGGCCCGCACTGTCCCATGTGCGGAAACGGCACTATTCTACCGTCGTGACTATGACGGAGACCGAGCCGCAGGCGGCCGATCCGGACTCGGATCAGCTGATCATTCAGCGTGTCCTGGGCGGAAACCGCGACGCGTTTCGTTTGTTGATATCGAGATACAGCGATCCGCTGTATCGACATGCATTATGCATGACGGGCAGCCCGGATGTTGCTGAGGACATCCTTCAACTGTCCTTCATTAAAGCGTACCAGCACCTCGCGGAGGTGCGCGGGCGCTTCGATGCATGGGTGTTTCGGATCGTGGCGAACGGATGCAAGGATTGGCTCAAAAACATCCGCCGCTCGCACCTGAGTTACGATGAAGACGATCAACCATCAACGTACGCGACGCCCGACGAGGAGCTGGACCGCAGCGAGCTGCGGACCGATCTCGATGGCGCGCTCGCAGCGCTTCCCGCGTCACTGCGTGAGGCGTTCATCATGAAGCACGTGGAAGGTCGGTCGTACGAAGAAATGGCGGATCTGCTCGGCACAACGGTCGGAGCGCTAAAAATGCGCGTCCATCGCGCGCGCGAGGCGCTTCAGGCCCTACTCGAGGAGAAGTACTCATAACATGCTTGATGACATGAATACCGGGTCCCATTCGCGCGACGGGCGCGACGGGCACAAAGACGGTCAGCCGCGTGGCCGCCGCGACCGCGATCAGGAAGTGCGTTCGGTCGTTGAGCGCGAGGTTCCACTCGGCCATCAGACCGATCATTCGCTGGCGTCCGCCGTGCACTCGTGGCTGGACGGCGAGCTTCCCGAAGCCGCGGTGCGTAAGGGAGATACAGCGCGTGACGTCGAGTTTTGGCGCAGCATGAATGATCAGATGGCGCGCTCACGCCGTATGCGCACGCCGGCACACGTCGAAGCGCAGATCATGGCTGCTCTGCCGCATCACGCGCCACAAGTGATCACACCGTGGTATCAGCGCGAGTTCGTGATTACGCCGTACGCGGCTGTCGCGGTTGCGACGGCACTCGTGACGCTCTCGATTGTAGCTACGGTGGCGTTCCTCTCGCCGTAACCGGGTTCGAAAAGGCAAAGGGTCGGCCCGTGTGACGGGCCGACCCTTTCTTTTTTGGCATCCTGCAATCCATTGTCCATTAACGGCTTACGCCGGTCGAGCCTGGCCTTGTCAGCGGTAGAGTCGGGTTGGCATGACTTTAGTATAGTAATAATGCGATAGTAATAATGCGCGGTTTGCTTATAATGGTCCGACCGCCTGATCCGAGTAGCCTCCCAGAGGAGGGAAGGTTGGCCGACGAGCAGACGTTCGAAATACTGCTGAACGAGTTCCGACGTGTGGGTGTTGACCCCGACACGTTCAGTGCCATGCTCGCCCTCCGGCCTGAAGATGCGCTGCGCGCGTTGCGCTCACTGCCCGATGGCGCGGGCGCCTCCGCGTTTCTCGCCCAGTTGCGCAAGAGCGGAATCACGCCGGGCGCCGCGTCCCGGTCCCCGGATGCATCGTCGCTTTCCACTCGCGACCAGCGACGCCGAGACAAAACGGCGTAGTGTCGCGGTTCCTCGCCCTTGGCGACTCCTACACAATCGGCGAAGGTGTCACGGACCAGGAACGCTGGCCCAACCATCTCGTCGACCTGCTGCGGTCGCGCGGTTTAGCCGTTACTGACCTGCATATCATCGCGCGGACCGCCTGGACTACGGACGAGCTGTCCGACGCGATCGACGCCGAGCACCCCAAAGGGCCATATGACCTGGTGACCCTCCTCATTGGCGTCAACGATCAGTACCGGAGCCGGCCGGTGCCTCCATTCGCAGCGGAGTTCGAAGTCCTGCTGAAGCGCGCAAAGAAGCTCGCGTCCAACAAGCCAGCCCGCACAATTGCGATCTCGATTCCAGACTGGGGAGCCACCCCATACGCTGAAGGACGCGATCGCGCGCTGATCGCGCGGGAAGTCGAGGCCTATAACGCCAGCGCCCGTGAACTCGCCGCGAAGCACGACGTAACATGGGTGGACGTCACCGAGATTTCTCGAGAAATGGTCCGGGATCCAACGCTCGTTGCGATCGATGGGCTGCACCCGACCGGCGCCATGTATCGACGCTGGGCAGAACGAATTCTGCCCGCTGCGATCTCTGCGTTGAAACGTTAGCGCGCGACTAGCGCGACTTGCGGGGCCGGTAGCCCGGTCCGCGTACGATCCGCCCGGACTTTGCGCCGGTATGGACGCCGTCGCGCAATACTTGAACGCCGTTGACCCACACGTGCTGCACGCCGGTCGACAGTTGCAGCGGCTGCTCGAACGTGGCGTGGTCGATGATGGTTCGAAAATCGAACACTACGACATCGGCGAACATCCCTTCGCGGATCTCGCCCCGACCCTCGATCATGAGGCGAGTGGCCACCGCCGACGTCATCTTCCGCACTGCATCCTCCAACGACAACACACCTTCGTCTCGGACGTATCTGCCCAGGATGCGAGGGTACGTGCCGTAGCTCCGGGGATGCAGCATGCCACGAACCGTCGCGGGGTCGGGGCCGCTGGCATCCGTGCCGAATTTCATCCACGGCAGCGCGAGCTGTTTTCGCACATTGTCTTCGCTCATCATGAAATACAGCGTCTCCACGCGACTGTTCTCGCTCACGATGAGATCCATCGCCGTGTCGAGGTAGTCCTTGCCCATTCCCGCGGAAATCTCGGAGAGCCGCTTGCCCGTCCACGCCTGGTTCTCCGGTCGCGTGAGTCGCGCGATGAGTACGCCTTCAGGGGTTGCCAGCGTGCACATCGCTTCCCATTCGCCGGTATCGCGGTCGATTTCCTCGCGAATGCGTCGCCGCACCGTCGTGTCCCGCAGGTTGTCGAACAGCTTGCCGTCGGCCGAGGCCCACGGCGGAAGGCACGCAGTGAGCCCGGTTCCCCCTGCAGCGTAGGGATACATGTTCGCCTGCACGTCCAGGCCCGCGCGCCTGGCCGAGTCGATCTTGGCGATCGCGAGATCCATTTTCGGCCAGTTTCGCTTTCCGCCTGCCTTCAGGTGATAGATCTCGACGGGAACTCCGCCTTCGGCGCCGATACGGATGGCTTCGTCGATGGCTTCCAATAGCCGATCCGCTTCCGACCGCATGTGCGTGATGTACACGCCGCGATACGGCGCCATGGCCTGCGCCTGGGCGATCAACTCCTCGGTGCTCGCAAAGCTGCTGGGTGGATAGATCAGGGCGCTCGCGAGGCCGAAGGCGCCGTCCTCCATGGCTCGCGCAACGGCAGAACGCATGGAATCGAGCGTCGCCTGGGGTGCCGGGCCCATACGATCGTCCATGCCGTACTGTCGAATGGTCCCCGCGCCGACGAACGATCCGACGTTGATCGAGGGTCCGCGCGCTTCGATGGAGCGCAGCCAGTTGTCAAACCCGTGCGGTTCGGCAAAACGTCGCAGTAGGGAATCCGTGCGGGCATTGGGCTGCCGGGCAATTGTGGATTCCGCGGCCGCCGTCGTGAGCGGCGCGGGAGTGGAACCCTCGCCAAGGATTTCCGTGGTGACACCCTGTGTCACCTTGCCGACGATGCGATTGTCTCCGAGCAGCAACAGCCCGCCAGACTGCGCCTGAATATCGATGAAGCCGGGTGCAATGACCATGTCCTTGGTCAGCTGCACGCGCTCCCTGGCCGGAGCAGCAGCAAGCAGTCCCGGACCGGCAATGCGCACGATGCGATCGCCTCTGATGCCGATGTCGCCGTAGTACCACGCGTTGCCTGTGCCATCAACGATGCGCCCGCCGGTGATGACCACATCGTACGCGAATGCCGCTGGTGCTGGGGCGGTCGAGGCACGACACGCCACCATGAGAAAAGCGACGAAGAACATGTAGGGCTTCATCGGGCTTTCCTCATCCGGGCCAGATCAGCTTCGGCCGCGATATATCCGAACGACGCCCATTGGTCGCTGCTGAGAATCTGTTCCAAGCCCTTTACTGCCCTCGTCGTGTCACCGGTGTACAGGAACCAGTTGACCAAGCCATAAGCGATCGACGCGTTGCTCGGCGTACTGACTCCGGCGTACAAGCCGCTATCAAGGACGGCCGGTGAAATGCCACGGCGATACAGCTTCAACAGTTGGTAGTAGCTGTCGTTCTCGATCACGTCGAAATCGTCGCGAATTGGTTCGAGCGTGGCGGCGGCTTCGGCATGTTTCCCCGCCCGCCGAAGCGACATGTACAGCCAGTGCGTTTGCGATACGAGGCGGTCCGGATTCGCCGAGACCGCGACGCCGGCATGGGCGGCGCGTTCCGCTCTGTCCCAGTCGCCTTTCAGATAGTGGGCGAGCGCGAGATGGTACCAAACATTCGACTGCAGCGAGCCGATAGGGATGTTGCGCGCGTTTGGCTGCCCGTCGGGCTCGACTTCATCGGGCCGGTGTGCCATCAGCGCCGCGGCCTTATCGAAGTCCGCGATGGCGTCATCGAACCGGCGCATCGTGATGTAGCGATGGCCGCGATGGCGATACATGCGCGGATCCGCGCCGAAGCGCCGTATGCCTTCGGTGAACGTAAGAATCGCCCGGTCATAGTTGCCCAGGTATGCATGGCGCCTTCCCACCCAGATGAGCGCGTCCGGATCGTTTGGGTGCGCACTAGCGTCTGCCTGTGCTTTTCGGAGATCCTCTTGAAGGCGCTCCCGCGTCGTTGAGTCCATCCACGGCGCGTACAACGGCTTTCCGAGAAGCGATGTCAGGACAGGAGGCACCGGTCGCCTCGCTTGCGACACGGCTGCGCCCGACGTCGCACCCGTGGTACAAGCGCCGGTCAATGCCAGGACGCTGAGACATGCTGCCG
>JANNJV010000072.1:0-3428 GCA_031395945.1 Gemmatimonadota bacterium
CGTAACGGAGCGTGGCACCCACGAGCAGCTCATGGAATCGCGGGGGGACTACTATAGAATGGTCATCAGGCAGATGGAGTCCGCCAGCCAGGATGCGGAGCCAGTGCTGTCCTGAGCTACTTCTTCTTTCTGACCAGCAGCGTGCGGCGGCAGTTGTCCGCGCCGCAATTGCACGGAAAACGGCGCTTGGCTGCGGGTGTGTGCCGCTCTTCCAGCTCGTAGGCGTAGTCGTACGCCAGCTCTTCACCGACCACGATGTCGCGCAGGGCTTCGATCCAGATGCGATTGTCGTCGATGACCGCGTCGCAGTTCGGATCGCACGAATGATTGATCCAGCGCGCGTCGTTGCCGTCCACGGCCGCATCGATCACCACGTCGTCGTCGATGGCAAAGAGAAACGTGTGGTGCCGCTCGCCCTCGACGTCCGGATACCGGGCGTCCGCCTGCGCGGGCGTCAGCCGCTCGCCGGCGTACTCGACGAGGCGCGTGCCGTGCGGAATGTTCCTCACGGCGAACGCGCCCAGTCCCTGAATGCGCGAGGCACGAATCTCGAAGAAGGCCGCATCGGTCATCGTTGTCACGCTACCGCCGTCTCGCGCCTCGCGGATATGTTCCACCTGTCATGACGTACCGATCCTTTCTCCCAGCGCTGCTCGTCCTGGGCCTGTCGTGCGCCGTGTCCGACCAGGACGAAGTGGCCATGGGACGTGACTATGTGCGTCAGATCAACGCCAAGCTTCCGCTGATGCAGGATGGGCGCGTCACCGGGTATGTGAGCGCGTTGGGAAGCAGCATCGCGCGCCGAACGAGCCGCGCCCAGCTCGATTGGCAGTTCTTCGTGGTGGACAGCCGCGACGTGAATGCGTTCGCCTTGCCCGGCGGCTTCATTTACGTCAATCGCGGGCTCATCGAACGCGCCGAACGATTGGACGAGCTTGCCGGTGTACTGGGCCACGAGATTGGACACGTGGTGGAGCGTCATTCGGTCGAGCAGATGAAGAAAGCGTCCGGAGCGAACATCGGCATCTCATTGCTCTGTACGCTCACGAGCGTGTGCGAAAGTGGGGTGTCACAGGTCGTCATCAATGTCGCGGGCTCTGCCCTCATGGCAAAGTACAGTCGTGCGGATGAGGTCGAGGCCGACTCGCAGGCCGTGGCCAACGTCATCAACGCCGGCATCCACCCCGACGGGATTCCGACGTTTTTCGAGCGCCTCATCGCAGAGCGTCGCAGGAATCCGACGGTGCTCGACAATTTCTTTGCGTCGCACCCGCTGGAAGAGAGCCGAGTGCGGTACACGCAGTCGCTCATTTCCTCAGTGGATCCACGCGCGTTGGCGCCGCTCACCGTCGATGACGCAGGCTATCGGCAGTTTCGCCGGATTGTCGCGTCGCTGCCTCCGCCCCCTCCGCCCCCTCAACCAGCCCGGTTGGAACAGCAACCTCGCTGACGAAGGTGCTCGCGGCACCGCGACCACGATGTGTATCTTCTCGAAATCTTCCCTCAGCCACGGGTTTTCTGCCATGCATGTCGTGCGCGTCGTCCCCACCATCATGCTCGTAATCGCGGCCGCGAACGCTTCAGCACTTCGCGCTCAGCAGGCCAAACGGGCGTTCGCGCTCAGCGACTGGTACAAACTCACCACGCTCAGTGCGCCAGCCATGTCACCCGACGGAAGCCGCATCGCGTTCACGGCGCAAACGGTCAATGAGCGTGACAACAAGTACCATCGCGAGGTGTGGGTCGTCTCCGCCGCCGGCGGAGCACCGCAGCGGTTCACGTCGCCCAGCACGGAGAGCTCGAATCCGCGCTGGTCGCCGGACGGCAAGTTGCTGATCTTCACGTCACAGCGACCAGGAGGCCGCGGAAATACGTGGATGTTGCGCATGGATCAGCCGGGCGGTGAGGCGTTCCAGGACGAGAAGTATCCGCGCGCCGGCTCCGTGCCGTCGGACATGCGCTTCTCCGTGTGGGCCGAGGGGGATTCGACCCCCGTCGATAGCGCGAAAACAGCCAACGATCCGTACACCAAGATGCAGCCCATGGCGCGTCCGCCGTTCGGAGCGATCACCAAGCCGATGGACGCGGCACGGTTCGACGGCCGGCACGTGTACGACATGCAGTACAAGAGCAACAACCAGGGATTCGTGCCCGGGGCTCGCGACGCGCGCCGCTGGAACCCGGCGCAGATCTGGATCCAGGCCTTCGACGGCTCGGCGAAGCGGCAACTGACCAACACCCGCTATGCGCATCGCGGTGTCACCGTCTCTCCCGATGGCCAGTGGGTCGCGTTCATTGCGGATGCGCAGCTGCGACCGGACTCCATCGTGGAAATGGAGCGCGATTCCATTGCGAGGCTGCCGTATGATGCAAGACGGGACGACGTGGATCGCAACAACGCCGACGTCTACGTGATTCCGATCGCGGGCGGAACGCCGAGAAAGGTGGCGACCTTCTTTGGCGACGAGGGCAACCTTGCGTGGTCGCCCGACAGCAAGCGCATAGCGTTCGTCGCCTCGGCTGGTCGCATGCAGAACGACCGCATCCTGGTGGTGAGTGCGTCCGGCGGAACGGCTGAGAACATCCTGGGCACTTTCAAGTACGAGCCGCAGGATCTTGCCTGGAAAAGCGATGGCAGCATCCTCATGACCGCGGCGACCGGCGGAAGCACGGGCGTGTTCAGGATCGATCCGGCTACGAAGCGGATCACCCAGGTCCTGTCGGGACGGCGACGCATTAATGGCGTCACCAGCGATGCCAGGGGGACCAGGATTGCCTATGTGGCGACTGACATGACGCACCCGTCCGAGCTGTACATCGCCAATGCGGACGGGAGCGGCGAGCGTCGTGTCACGAATTTCAATGAGAAGCTGAACGCTGAAGTCGCGTGGAGCGACGCGGAGCGATTCACCTTCCCGTCCGTGGGCGGCCTGGAGATCGAGAGCTGGTTGATGAAGCCATACGGTTACGAGGCGGGGAAGAAGTATCCGCTGGTGCTGTACATCCACGGCGGGCCGCACTCGGCGTACGGCGAGAACTGGTTCGACGAGTTTCAGAACCTGGCTGCCGCGGGGATGTACGTGCTCTTCACGAATCCCCGCGGGTCCAGTGGATACGGCGCCGACTTCACGTACAGCACGCGTGGCCGGTGGGGCGCGGAGGACTACCAGGATCTGATGAAGGCGGTGGACATCGCGGCGCGTCGAGCGGACGTGGACTCGACCCGTATGGGCGTCACCGGTGGCTCGTACGGGGGCTTCATGACGGCGTGGATTACCACCAAGACGAACAGATTCAAGGCCGCGCAAGCCGATCGCATGATCAGTGATTGGACCTATTGGTACGGCGCGTCGGACGCCCAGGGACTCACGGAGTTCGAGTTCTTTGGCAAGCCTTGGGACAACTTTGCGATGTACGACACCTTGTCG
>JANNJV010000083.1:0-29542 GCA_031395945.1 Gemmatimonadota bacterium
TGGGCTCTGGGCTCTGGGCTATGGGTTATAGGCTCGAGTGTAGTTCACAGCCCAAAGCTCAAACGTCCAAAGCCCTCTTAGAAGGCCTGCTGCTCAGGCGGCGTTCTGCGATTGCCTCTCCCAGTGGTGCGCACGCGATCCTGTACGTGCTGCGCAAGCGCGATCAGGCGATTGCGCTCGAGGGGAAGGGTCAGATCCGCCATGACCGAACGCTGCAGGGTTGGAGTGATGCTGGGCCGACTGTCCACTGTCGCGTGAAAGAGCACGAGAGCTCCGCCTGGAGAGAGCGGGATGGCCAATACGTCGCCGCCAGCATCGCTCGCGAGCTGACGGTCCACCACCGCGAGCAAGGGTGCACTCGCTGCACCCGCTTCGCGCGCCTCATGCAACGAGGCAGCGACGATCGGCACGTAGCCCAAGGCCGCGAACGACTGCGCGAGCCCTTCCAGCAACGCGGCGTCCGGTCCCACAAGCAACACCCTCATGTCGGCTATCCCCCCCGGTCCCTGAACGAGCGTCATGTCTCCACCAACTGTCGGACGCGATCCTCAGTGATTCCCATGAGCTCCACGATCTTCGACCGCGAGCTCGAGCCGGCAACAATGGTAACGCTCCTCGCCGGAATCCCGAAAGTGCCTGCGAGAAAATCGACCAGTGCTTCATTCGCCGCGCCGTTCACCGGCGGCGCCGTCAGCCTCACCTTCAGCGCATCGCCGTGAATCCCGGCAATACCGTTTGACGATGCTCGCGGCTGCACCCGGATCGAGACACGAACTCCCGTCGCGGTCGGCTGCACCAACAGACCACTCACCGGATATTCAGAGCGGCCTGCAGGAGAGCGAGCAAGAGAAAGGCCACGATGGGGGTGATATCGACCGGGCCGAACGTCGGAACGATGCGTCGCAGGGGAGCCAGCATCCACTCGGTGAGATGATAGGACCACCGGATCCACCTGGAATACGGTGAAATCTGGAACCAGCTGGAAACGACGCGGACAATCAGTGCGATGCGGAGCAGGGCGAATGCCCAGGACAGCAGCAACAGCCCCAGGCGGCCGGGGCTGCTGACGCCCCACGAGAGTTGCGCAAAGAACCGTCCAAGAAAGTTCAGGAGCGAGACGAGCAGCAGACCGCCGACCACCACGATGACCAGCGTCCACCACGGCGCTGACGCCGGCAGGCCGCCGGCACGAACGACGCGACGCTCGACCGGCGCCATGAGCGGATCGACAAACCGGCGACAAAACCGCCCGATCGGACCGAACGGATTCAGTTTTCTGGTGCGCACGGCCCAATCTGCCAATGCCACCACCGCCGCGATCAGCGCCAGCGCGAAGAGGACGTATCGCACGACGCCCACGACCGCGCCGTACGCGTCAAGTGCCTGTTCCATGAAGAGAATCTACCGCGTCAGAAAGAGAAGGACGCCGCTGCTCAAACCGCTGGCGACGATGGCGCTGCGGACGAGATCCTGCGGCAAGGCGAAACCCAGGCTTGCATTGATGGGAGGGATCCCAAGTGCGACCAAGGCTGGAAAAGTCAGCAGGGTGCCCCACCGGCAATGGAGGTCATTACGCCTCCGATGAGCGCGGAGACGACCACCAATGCCAGCTGAGTGAGTGGCAATGTTGCGGGCGGAAGGGGGCCAGTAGATTGCTTGACGCGCGAGAGGGTAGCCGCGCGAGCGAACTCTAGGGAGAACGTAGCATGAGCACCACGCAGGCCGCGAAGTCCGGCGGCAAGCCTGACGACGCCAAGGACGGCGCGTCCGGCACGATTGACATCAAGGACAGCCGTACGGGGAAGTCGTATCCCGTCTCCATAATGCCTCCTGGCACCGAAGGCGACACTGCGGTGCGCGCGATGGATCTACGGCAGATCAAGGTGGACGCCGACGAATTCGGCCTCATGACCTACGATCCGGCGTTCATGAACACAGCGTCCTGCAAGAGCGCCATCACCTTCATCGATGGAGATCGCGGGATTTTGCGCTACCGCGGCTACCCCATCGAGCAGTTGGCGGAAAGCGCGACGTTCCTGGAAGTGGCCTGGCTGCTGCGTCACGGGGAGCTGCCGTCGCAGAAGGACTACGACAAGTGGGTCCACGATGTCACGTACCACACGTACGTACACGAGAACATCAAGTCATTCCTCACCGGGTTCCGGTACGACGCGCATCCGATGTCCATGCTGTGCAGCTCCGTGGCAGCGCTGTCGTCGTTCTATCCGGAGGCCAAGAACATCAGCGATCCGAACCAGCGCGAAATCTCGATCATCCGGTTGCTGGCCAAGCTGCCGACGCTCGCTGCGTTCTGCTTCCGCCACGCCAAGGGGATGCCCTTCATCTATCCCGACAACGACCTTGGCTACGTCGAGAACTTCCTCTCGATGGTGGCCCGGATGTCGGAGCCCAAGTACGAAGGCAACCCAATTTTCGTGAAGGCGCTGGAGGTGCTGTTCATCCTGCATGCCGACCACGAGCAGAATTGCTCCACGAGCGCCGTGCGCGCGGTGGGATCGAGTCACGTGGATCCGTTCTCGGCGATCGCCGCCGGGATCGCGGCGCTCTATGGTCCGCTGCATGGCGGCGCCAACGAAGCCGTGCTCCGGATGATTCAGGAGATTGGGGAGCCCAAGAACGTCGCGGGGTTCATCGATGACGTGAAAGGCGGGAAGGGCAGCCGGCTCATGGGCTTCGGCCACCGCGTCTACAAGAGCTATGATCCGCGCGCGAAGATCGTGAAGAAGCTGGCGTACGAGATTTTCGAGCAGGTCGGCATGGACAAGGACCTGGAGATCGCGCTCAAGCTCGAGGAAGCGGCGCTGAACGACGACTACTTCGTGTCGCGGAAGCTGTATCCGAACGTGGACTTCTACACGGGGCTCATCTACCGATCGATGGCGTTTCCCACCGATTACTTCACGGTCCTCTTCGCCGTGGCTCGCACCGCGGGATGGCTGGCGCAGTGGGAGGAAATGCTGAACGACAAGGAGCAGAAGATTGCGCGCCCGCGTCAGATCTACGTCGGGCCCGGCGAGCGAGCTTACAAGGGCACCCTGACGAACAAATTTCCGCGCACCCGCAAGTAGGTGGTCTCGCGCGGTTGAACGTCTTATTCGGATGAGTCGTTATCCCGCTTCAGTCGCGACGATCTACAAAGGGCCGCGACGGGACAAACGTCGCACCTGGCCACTCTCGCGGTGCACACCAGCGCGCCCAGTTCCATCAATGCCTGATTGTGGGTCCAGGCCTGCTTTCCGGTGCGGGGGAGTACAGCGGCGGCAATCCCCCACAGTTTCTTCTGGCCACGGGTGGTCTTGAAGTCCGCGCGCGGCGCGAACACGCGCCGTAGCACGCGCGCAACGTTGGTATCCACCAGGGGCGCCCGCTTCTCGAACGCGAACGAGGCCACCGCGCCCGCTGTGTAGGGTCCGATGCCGGGCAGCGCTTGAAGTTCACCGGGATCCGAGGGCAGCGCGCTGACGCGGCGCGACAGCGCGTGGAGATTCCGGGCGCGCGCATAATAGCCCAGCCCCTCCCAACTCTCGCGCACCCGGCTGGGCTTCGCCCTCGCGAGCGCCTCCATCGTCGGAAAGCGCTCGAGGAACCGGGCGTAATAATCGGTGACGCGCGAGACCTGTGTCTGCTGCAGCATGGCCTCCGAGACCAGCACGTGATACGGGTCTCGTGTCTTGCGCCAGGGCAGATCACGACCGTGCCGCCGAAACCAGGCGCGCAGGGACCGGCTGAACTGAGCCGCGCGCGCCGCCTCACGCGCGCGCTGCGTCAAGGTGTCGGCACCACCGCGAACAGCCCCTCCTGAATGCCGACGCGATGCGCCATCGTGAGACCGATGCCCACGCTGGCGATGCCGGCCGCCGTTCGAAGCGCCTGCTCGAACCGTAGCGCGCGAGCCGCGTCGAGCCGGGCGGGCAGGGCGATGAGGGCAGTCACCAGCGACATGCCCGCGATCGTGCCCACGCAAAAGCACAACAGGTACAACGCCGACGTCAACGGCCCGCCCGCGGTTCCAATCAGGAGCATTGCCAGGACGGCCGAGCCGGCCAGCCCGTGCATCACGCCGACGAAGAGCGGTCGCAGCGCCGTGGGGGCGGGCGCTCTGCGACGCGCCATGAGCGACCGCGCGCCGAGCACGATGAGCATGATTGCGACGCACAGCTCCAGCGCCAGTGCAATGCGTGTGGGCATCGGTATCCGAAACAGCACAAGCGCGCCACCCACCAGCAGGATACTCGCCGAGTGGCCGACACCCCACCAGGCACCCACCAGCGCCGCGTCACGCGGGGCACGACTGTGCGAGACGATGGTGCCAACCGCGGCGATGTGATCGGCGTCGGTTGCGTGCCGCAAGCCGAGAACAAAGCCGAAGGCGAGAGCTGGGAGCAGGGTCATCGGGGTTGGCGTGAAGATAGCCGCGTGCCATCTTCCACGCCCATGCAGCATATGGCAGGTTGTGCACGTCTGGCGCGCCGGTGTCAGGTCGCATTCTGGTTCCTGCTGCTACCCAGCGCGGGGCTCGCGTCCTCCGGCATTCCACCGCACACAGGCCTCAAGGCAAGCGATCCGGCGAAGGACAGCCGGATCGACATCGCGCCCACGCGCGTTGTCCTCTGGTTCACGGCGCTTCCCCAGCTGGCATTCTCGAAGATCCGGCTCGTCGGCCCGAGTGGGGAAATTCAGCTCGCCAGGATCGTCGCCGATACCGGCAATGCATTGCGTGCCGAAATTCCCCAGGCCCTCGGGCCAGGCCAGTATCGCGTGATCTGGCAGACCGCCAGCGCCGACGGTCATCCGATCCGCGGCGCGTTCGGGTTCACGCTCGTTGGTGCGACGCCAGGCACTGCCGTCGCCGCGCAGGCCATGGACACTCAACGCGCCTCGACAACGGGCGCGCCCGCGACAATCGCGGTTTTGCCCGACGACCAATCGGAGTACCGTACTGCGCGCTGGTTCGAGTTCGTCGCGCTCCTCACCGTCCTCGGCGCCCTGGGCTTCCGCCACGGTGTGCTGCCGCCGCTCGCTGCTCGCAGCGTGCCTACCGCGGATGCCGCCGACCGCGCCCGCCGGCTGGGAACGAGCGTGCTCGTACTGTACGCGGTGGCCGCAGCCGTGCGCTTGTACACGGAGTCCGTCGCATTGAACACACGAGAGCACGCGCTCGAACCGGGTGTTCTATTGCCGCTGCTCACCAGCACGACATGGGGAGTGGGCTGGCTAACAGGAATCGTCGGCGCCCTGCTTGTGCTGGTCGGCTGGACGACATTCAAGAAGAGCGTTGCCCTCGGCACACCGCTCGCTCTCACCGGCGCGCTCGGCATGGTATTGTCACCCGCGCTCTCGGGACACGCGGCCGCGAGTCAGACCTTCGTGATCAGCGTGACGCTGGACATGCTTCATGTGGCCGCGGCAGGCGCCTGGATCGGCGGGCTGTTGATGTTGCTCATCGTCGGAGTGCCGGCGATGCGCCGCCTGAGCGATGGCAACACGGACGCGGCCGTGAGCGCGCTGGTGAATTCCTTCCATCCCATCGCCCTCTTCTGCGCGCCGATCGTCGTTGCCGCGGGCCTGGGAACGAGCTGGATTCGCCTTGGCGGATTCGGAGCGATCACCTCAACGCAGTATGGCCTCCAGCTGTTGGTGAAAGTCGCCTTTTTTGCGATGGTGGCCGGGATGGGGACATACAACTCGATGCGGGCGCGGAAGCAGCTTGGCGCACCACGAGCAACACTGCGTATTCGGCGGACGATGATGATCGAACTGATGTTCGCGGCGCTCGTGCTCGTCGCGACGACGTTTCTTGTCGCGTCGCCTGTACCGACCGAAATGGTGGCGCCATGACGGCGGGGACCAGGCCAATGCCCGCGCAAGCCGAGCACATGGCGCCTCCATGGCCCATCACCTTCGCGGACGTCGTTCAGGCGCGTGAACGGCTGGCGCCGTATCTCGTCCCGACGCCGCTTCGTCATTATCCACTCCTCGATGAATTGATGGGAGGCGGCACGTCGCTGCTCATCAAGCACGAGAACCATCAGCCCACCTGCTCCTTCAAGGTGCGCAACGGGCTGTCGCTCATCACGGGCCTCGCGGCCGAGGAACGGGCGCGTGGCGTCGTCGCTGCGTCCACGGGCAACCACGGCCAGGGCGTGGCATACGCAGCGTCACTCCTGGGCGTACGCGCGACGATCTGTGTTCCTATCGGGAACAACCCGGAGAAGAACGCCGCGATGCGCAGCTGGGGCGCGACGGTCGTCGAAGAAGGACGCGATTACGATGAATCCGTCGACACCATGCTTCGCATTGCGCGCGAGACCGGCATGGCCGTGGGCCACTCGACCAACGATCCGCGCATCATCGCCGGCGCCGCGACCATGAGTCTCGAGATGATCGAGCAGGCCGGAGGCCTCGACGCGGTCGTCGTGGCGGTGGGCGGCGGATCCCAGTCCGTGGGCGCGCTGACGGTCGCTCGCGAGCTGTCGCCAGGTCTCGCCGTGTACGGTGTGCAAGCCGCCGGCGCGCCGGCTATCCACGATTCATGGCACGCCCGCGTGCCGATGAAAAGCGCGCAGGCGGACACATTTGCCGAGGGCGTCGCCACGCGGCAGCCATACGGGCTCACGTACTTGACTCTGTGCGAGGGACTCGCGGGCTTTGTCACGGTGACCGACGCCGAGTTGGCGGACGGTATCCGGACGATCCTCAAGCTCACGCACAATCTCGTTGAGGGCGCCGGCGCACTGGGAGTGACTGCCGCGCTCAAGTTGAAGGAGCAGCTGCGCGGCAAGCGCGTCGGCGTGATCTTCTCGGGAGCGAACCTCGATACAGCGGTGCTGCGACGGATTCTGAATCGCGAGCTCTAGGCCCGTCTACGGGATGGCCGAATCATCCATGAATCGCACCTGAATCTGGTAGCGTGGGTATGACAGGCCTTCTCCCCACGCCTCACCGTCGTAGCCGTCCCAGAAGCCTGACGGTTCCCGGAATCCATTCCACTCCTTGATGAGCGCGTAATCGTGCTCCACGACCGCCTGTATTTCCGGGTCGTCGTCTTCGGCCAGGAGTGATTCATCGAGGGGGGCGTTGTCTCGCGCCATCGCAGCGGCGAATTCCGCGTCGCGCACGTCGATCCATTCGGTGGGAATCACCAATCCATCCGGCCCACGCAGCTCAAGCCGCAGGGAATCCAAATGGAGTTCGCTCGGCAACAACCGTTCGCCGAGTGCTGTGGGTGTCAGGTCGCCCATCCGGTGCTTGGGCATGCAGCGCACATAATCCAGCTCGGTTTCGCCGAGGAGACGGTCACGGCTCCAGAGTGTGTATCGCGTACGACGCTTCCGTTGAGGTTGTGCCCAAGGTGAGGCGCTTCGTCGCAGACGCACCACCGCGCTGCCGCGGGCGTAAGCGAAATGCCGCGCACGCGTGTTGACGCCTCGGACGTCGCCGGCCTCAGGAAACCTTTCGCGTCTTCCGCCGGAGGAAATCCATCAGGATGAATTGTCCCAGCGTCATCGTCGTCGTGAAGTACGCTTTGCCGCGGCATATCTCGGAGACGCGCTTCACGAACTCCACCAGTGCGCGGTCCCGGGCCAGCATGAACGTGTTGATCATGATGCCGCTGCGACGACAGAGCGCGACTTCGCGCAATGTCTGGGCGATGACCGTGGCATCGAGCCCGAACGAATTCTTGTAGATCTGGCCGTTCGGCATCGTGAGCGCGCTGGGCTTGCCGTCGGTGATCATGATGACCTGGCGCATGTCCTTCTTCTGCGCCAGCAGCAGGCGTCGTGCGAGCTTCAGTCCCTCGGCGGTATTCGTGTGATACGGGCCAACCTGCGCCGTGGCGAGCGCGGGCAGGGGAATCTCCTCAGCAGAATCGTGGAACAGCACGACCTTGAGCGAATCGCCGGGGAACTGCGTGCGAATCAGATGCGTGAGCGCCAGCGCGACTTTCTTGGCCGGTGTAAAGCGATCCTCACCGTACAAAATCATCGAGTGCGAGCAGTCGAGCATGAGCACGGTGGCGCACGACGATCGGTACTCGGCCTGATGGACCATCAGGTCCGCGTACTCCAGATCCATCGGAACGGTCACGCGACCCGTTCGCGCGAGCGACCGCTTGAGCGTCTCGGTGACGTCGAGGTTCATCGTGTCGCCGAACTCGTACTGCTTGCTCCAGCCGTCCGTCTCGATTCCTGTCGCGAGGTACGGCGTGTCGTGACTGCCGAAGCTCGACTTGCCGAACGACCCCAACAAGTTCCGGAGCGTCTTGTAGCCCAGGAAATCGACACCCTTCTCCGTGAGCGAGAACTGAACGTCGCGGGCGGCTGCTCGCGCCATGCTGCCCGGACCTTCCATCTGCTGGTGGCCAGCGGGCATCTGTGGCGCCTGCTCGACGTTGAGATATCCCTCCTTCACCAGTCGCTCCACCAGATCATCGAGAAGCTTGGCGAGCTGTGCCTGCGACTCGGGAGTGCCTGCGCCGCGCAGCGCCTGGAGCATCTCCGGCGTGAACTGATTCGAGGCCATGAGGGCGTCGATGATGGCCTGCCTCAGCGCGTCCATCGAGCGGTCGTTATCGTCGCCGAAGTCGAGACCAAAGCGCGACGGATCGCCACCGCCGGCGAACCCGGATTGCAGCAGGAAGTCCGCGAGCTTGTCCAGCAGCGACTGCAGATCGACTGCGTCAGCCAGCTCCGGGCTGAACTTGGAATACGTATGTGAGCGCATTCTTCCTGAGAATAGAGCCGCGTTGGGTTTAGGGCTATGGGCTCTGGGCACTGAGTTCTGGGCTTCGCAGCCCAAAGGCCAATGCCCAAGGCCCACAGCCCAATGCGTAGTTTCCATTCGTGCCAGCCCTCAATCCGTTCGGCGTCCTGCAGCGCCACCGGAACTTCAGACTATTCTGGTTCGGCCAGACGCTCTCGCTCATCGGCACGTGGATGCAGAGCATGGCGCAGGGATGGTTGGCATTGGATCTCACCGACAACGCGTTCCTGGTGGGGCTGGTGGTGTCGGCGGGGTCGCTTCCGATCGTTCTCCTCTCAATGCATGCCGGCGTTCTCGTCGACCGCTACGATCGGATGAAGCTCGTGAAGATCTGTCAGGCGCTGCTTGGCCTCGAGGCAACGCTGCTGTTCTGGTTCACATGGACCGGGAACATCTCCATCGCGTGGCTCCTGGGGCTCGCGTTCTTGCAGGGTGTTATCAGTTCGGTGGAGATCCCGGCCAGGCAATCGCTCATTGTGGAGCTGGTGGGGCGCGACGACCTCCCGCAGGCCATCGCGCTTCAGTCCAGTGGCTTCAACCTGGCGAGGATCGTTGGCCCGGCCATCGCGGCGCTCATGATCGCGAAACTCGGCATCGCCTCGGCGTTCGGGTTCAATGCCTTGAGCTACGTATCGATCCTTGTGAGTCTTTTTCTGGTGCGTCTACCGCCCTGGCAGCCCCGCGCCAAGCTGGTGCGCCCGCTGGAGGGAATTCGCGAGAGCGTAGCGTACATGCGCGGAACGCCCATCGTCGCCGCGCTCATGAAGCTCGTCACGGTGTACTCCATCCTGGGCGTGCCGTACCTCGTGCTGATGCCCGTATTCGCGCGCGACCGGCTTGGTCTCGACGCTCGCGGGTATGGGCTGCTGCTCGCGTGTGTTGGGATTGGCGGGCTCGCCGGCGCGCTGGGCATAGCGGCGCAAGCCGGCCGCCAGGCGGGGACGAAAACCCTGCGTGCGGCGAGCTTTGCCTTTCCCGCCATTCTGGCGATGCTGTCAGCCGTCACCAATCATCGCGCCGCGTACGCGTTGCTCTTTCTCGCGGGCATCGCGATGATCGTCAACGGCGCCGTGTCCAATGCCATGCTGCAGCACATCGTTCCCGACTCCATGCGTGGTCGGCTCATGGCGGCCTACTCGTTCGTCGTGGTCGGCCTGGCGCAAACCGTCGGATCGTTCTTCGCCGGCATCGTCGCGCGCGCTGTCGGCGTTCAGTGGGCGATCGCGATCGGCGCCGCCGTAATGTTCGCGTACGCACTGTACGCATTCCGGAGGCCCCCACTGCGGCAGTTCACGGACAGCCCGGGTCCGTGAGCTCCAGATGAATCAAGGATCGCGCTGACACGTAGTATTCGCGGAGGGCTGCTGCCGAGCGATGTATTCCACCTGTCTGTTTTGCAACGAGGATCTCGGGAAGAACGAGGTCATCGAACATTTCCCGGTGGGACGCCGGCTGGCGTTCGACGCGTCGAAGGGTCGCCTGTGGGTCGTATGCCGGAAGTGCGAGCGCTGGAACCTGACGCCACTCGAAGAGCGTTGGGAGGCGATCGAGGAGGCGGAACGGATATTCTCCGAGACCCGTCTGCGAGTGTCCACCGACAACATCGGGCTGGCAAAACTGCGCGAAGGCCTGGTGCTCATTCGCATCGGCAGCGCCCTGCGGCCAGAAATGGCGGCGTGGCGCTATGGCGACCAGTTCGGGCGCAGACGTCGCAGACATCTCGCCTTTACGGCTGTGGGAATCACCGCCGTCGCTGGCATCGCGATCGCAGGGCCGGCCACTGGCATCATCGCCGGTGGTGGCTGGGGGCTGTGGCAGGCCGCCAACTCACTGCATGACTTGTATCAGAGCCGCAGGGTGCGTGTGAAGCTGCGACTCCCCGACAGCGACACCCTGGTTCCGATTCGCAAGAAGCAGCTCGAACGAGTCTCGATCGTGAACGTGAACGAGGGATGGGGGCTACGCGTGAGCTTGAAGAAGAAGCCCAAGAGTGAGGCCGGTGAATCTCGCGTCGAAAACGGTGTTCCTCGCGTCATCCTGTTCACGGGCAAAGCGGCGCTTTCCGCCGCGTCGAAGCTGCTGCCGGCCGTCAATGAAAGCGGCGCGAAGGCCGCAGAAGTGCAATCGGCGGTACAGCTCGTCACCGAGGTGGGAGACCCTCAACAGTTGTTCAATCGATACAGCGCGAAGCCAGGGCGGTACGGCGCGCGCAACGCGAACCTGAAGCGCGAGGACGTGATGCACGAGGGCCGCATGACCACCGTCGAAGGCGGGCACGTCATCTCCAAGCTTCCGAAAGAGGTTCGCCTCGCGCTGGAAATGGCCTCTCACGAAGAACAGGAGCGCCGCGCCCTCGAAGGAGAGCTGGCCATTCTCGAAGCCGCCTGGCGCGAAGCGGAAGAGGTCGCAGGCATCGCGGACGACATGTTCCTTCCCGACGCCGCTGACGCCCGCCTGAAATCGTTCAAGCCGGAAGATTAAAGCGCGCTCGCGCGGCGTAGACGACGACGTCCGCCGCACTCTCGATTCCCAGTCGCGCAGTGTCGAGGCACAAATGGTAGTTGTCGAACGACCGCCAGTCGCGGCCCCAATGCCGCTTCACGTACTGCTCGCGCTGCCGGTTCATCTTGTCCACCTCATGCTCCGCATGGGCCGGCGCCACGCCACGATGCGCGATGGCGTACTGCACGAGGAACGGTTTCGGTGCGTAGCAGAAGACGTGCAGCGCGTCGGGACGGTCGGCCAATAGCGCCTGCGCTCCGCGTCCAACCAGGACGGCGTTGCCATCCTGCACTGCCTCTTCCATGACCCGCCTGGTGACACCAACGATCCGCGTCTCGGCGGTCTCCATCATCGGCGCATCAGCCATGGGAACGGCCAACTCGGGCGCCGAAAAGGCAAGGCTGGATGCAATTCGCTCGGCGAGCGACGGCACCCGCTCTTCGAGGGACGACACCTCCGCGCGCGAGACACCCAGTCGCTCCGCCACAGCGTCAACCACGGCGTTGTCCAGCAGCAACCATCCCAGCTCACTTGCAACGCGCGCGGCGACGTCGGAGCCGCCGGATCCGAACATTCGCGAGATCGTGATGATCATGCCGGCGGGGGCGGGCTGGCACGCGTCGATCGCTCGTCGGCCTGAGCCACCGCTCGTGTGGAGGCGGGTGGGTGTACGTCGAGTCGCAGGATACGCACCTGCTCGACCACCTCGAATCCGAGCGCGTCCCACGCCGCGACAGCCGACTGGCGAGCACCGACATTGTGTAAACGCATCTCCGTGAGCCCGCGCTCCTGGCACCATGCGCGCGCGCGGTGCAGTAGCTCCTGCAGCACGCCCTGTCGGCGCTGTTCCGGATTGACATAGACCGAGGACACGTAGCAGTACCTGTCCGGGACCAGCAGCGGCGAGGCCGACGTCTCTACGCACCGCAGCAGGCCGACGGCCTTACCGCGCACCTCGGCGAGAAACATCACTTCGTTCTCCGCGTCCAGTTGCTGCGCGAAGATGGGCCGCGCACGTTCCTCCGCATCCCGCCGCAGCCGGCCATAGATGGGATGCTCGGGGTACTCACGCAGCAGCGCGAGACGCAGCGCCACGACCGCGTCGAGGTCGCCCGGAGCCGCGCGTCGAACGACCAGGCCGTTCACCCCCCACCGCCTCCAAAGAGATCATTCGGGCGACGCCGCGGTTCGGGTGTGGCGCGTCCATATTCGCCCGCCTCGTTGCGCGAAATGCGCTTCCGCGCCACCAACGCTTCGAGCGCGAGCTCGCAAGCGGCGACGGATTGGGCGGCGTCGTCCTGCGCGGCTAATCCCGTGGCGCGCACGATCTGCAACAGACCGGGGACGACCTCGAATCCCTGATGGACGTACTGCGCCTTCGCGTCCTCGTCCACCAGCAGCGCGCCGCCCTCGTCAAACCACATGATGATGTCGTCCACGTTCACCCCGCCGGCGCGCTCCTGGAACGTCGCGTCCGCGGCCCGGCGTATCAGCTCCTTGGCGATCGCTGCGCCGCCGACCAGCTCGCCCTCGTACTCGAGTTCAATCTTACCCGTCATGGCCGGCAGTGCGGCGTAGATGTCCGACACTCTCGGAACCACCTCCTCGTCACCAGCCATCACCGCGCGCCGCTCGGCGTTGGAGATGGCGTTCTCCATCACCGTGATGGGTAGTCGCTGCGAAACGCCCGAGCGGCGGTCGATGCGCCGATCCACGCGCGCCTCGAACGCAATCCGTTCGACGAGCTCGGAAATGAAGTCCGGAACACGCACCGGACGGTGCCCGCGCTCCGCCCACGCTTCCTGGCGCGTGATGGCCATGCCGAGGTCGACGTTGGCTGGGTAGTGCGTCTGGATCTCGCTTCCGATGCGATCCTTCAGCGGCGTGATGATCTTGCCGCGGGCCGTGTAGTCCTCGGGATTGGCGGTAAAGACCAGCTGCACGTCCAGCGCAAGCCTGATCGGATAGCCCTTGATCTGGACGTCGCCTTCCTGCATCACGTTGAAGAGACCCACCTGCACCTTGCCGGCAAGGTCCGGCAACTCATTCAGCGCGAAGATGCCACGATTGGCGCGCGGGAGCATGCCATAGTGAATGGTGAGCTCATCCGAGAGCAGATGCCCGCCGCGCGCCGCCTTGATGGGGTCCAGGTCGCCGATCATGTCCGCGATGGTGACGTCGGGTGTGGCGAGCTTTTCGACGTACCGCTGATCTCGATGCACCCAGGCGATCGGAGTGTCGTCGCCCTTCTCATTCAGCAGCATTCGCGCATGCTTGGAGATCGGCGCGAACGGATTGTCGTTGACTTCGCTGCCAGCGACGATGGGCATGATGTCGTCCAGCAGGGACACGAGTGCGCGAAGAATGCGCGACTTGGCCTGCCCGCGGAGTCCGAGCAAGATGAAGTTGTGGCGCGAGAGGATCGCGTTCACGATCTGCGGCATCACAGACTCTTCGTAGCCGATCACACCCGGAAAGAGTGGTCCGCCGATGCAGAGTCGCGCGAGGAGATTCTGGCGCATCTCATCCTTCACGGAGCGGCGCGCGCGATCCGGGACGCCGTGCGGGGACTGCTTGAGCTGGCCGAGCGTCTGGGGGAGTTGCGACATCACACCTCGTCTGCGTCGTGGAGCTGATCGTATGCTATCCAGAAGAAGCGACGGCGGGAATAGGGAACGGGGAACCGGGAATGGGGAAAGTGAGACGACGGGAGAGGGGAGAGAGGTTCCCTGTTCGTCGTTCCCGATTCCCTATTCAGTCCGCCAAACTGATCTCTACCTGATTGTCGTAAAACACCGGCCCATGCCCCATGTCCGTCTCGCGCTGCGATGTCGTTTGGTTCGCGTTCGCGCCGTCGGCCGTCAGCTTGCCCCACCAGATGGACGGCGCCCACACGACGCCCTCGCGAATACTCTCCTCCACGCGCGCGAGTGCCACGAATGCGCCGCGATCGTTGTGGATCGCCACCCGCATGCCCACACCGATGCCGCGACGCTCGGCGTCCACCGGATGAATGATGCACTCGGGTTCCCGAACGGACCGACGCAGCGAATCCACGTTGACAAAGGTGGAATTCAGGAACTGGTGCGCCGGTGATGAGATCAGCGTGAGCGGAAAGCGGGCCACCAGCGCGGCATCGCGCTCCGGCGACTCGTAGGGCGGGATATATGTGGGTACCGGATCGAGTCCCATCTCCAGCAAACGCGCCGAGTAGAATTCGCACTTGCCGCTCGGCGTCAGAAACTTGCCGTCGGCGAATGGCAAGTAGGGCGTTGGCACATTCAAGCGCATCCATCCCTGCTCCATCAACTTCTCGAACGTCACGCCGCGGAACTTCTCGGATTTCGAGTTCAGGGACTGCCGGATGAGCGTGAGATCGTCGTCCGCGAACAAGGGATCGGTGAGTCCCATGCGGTGCGCGATGAGTCGGAAGATCTCCGTGTTCGGTTTTGCCTCGCCCATCGGCTCGATGGAGGGGCGGTTCAGCGTCAGGTAGTGGTGTCCATACGA
Organism: Gemmatimonadota bacterium; assembly: GCA_031395945.1. Lineage (GTDB taxonomy): Bacteria > Gemmatimonadota > Gemmatimonadetes > Gemmatimonadales > Gemmatimonadaceae > DASPMP01. The sequence continues at coordinate 14,797 of JANNJV010000083.1, forward strand.
CAGGTGGATGTCCCAGTGCTCCAGCTGTGTCGTCGCCGGCAGCACGATGTCCGCCCAATCCGCCGTGTCCGTCTGAAAGTGCTCCAGCACCACTGTGAACAGGTCGACGCGCGCGAGACCGCGCAGCACTGCGTTGCGATCGGGCGCGACCGCCGCGGGATTCGAGTTGTACACGACCATCGCACGGACGGGCGGCCCGCCAACCCCAGCGTCGTCCCGTGTCAGCGCATCGCCCAAACGGATCATGTTGATGGTGCGAACCGCTGGTGAAAGGTCCGGACGTTCGAGCGCCTGTTTGTCGAAAGCGAAATTCGCGCTGGTGGACAGGTTCACGCCTCCACCGGGTTTCTTCCAATGGCCGACGATCGCCGGCAAGCACGCGATGGTACGCACCGCCATTCCGCCCCCGGCATGCCGCTGCAACCCGTAATTGACGCGAATGAAGGCGGCGGTGGACCGGCCATAGCGCTCTGCCAGGGAAACGATGGTCTCCACCGGCAATCCGGCGATTTGCGCGACGCGCTCAGGCGGGTATTCCCGCGCGCGCGCACGTAGCTCGTCTGCGCCGAGCGTGTGCGCCGCCAGGAAGCTCTTGTCTTCCATCCCGCGGTCGAATAACACGTGCATCATTCCCAGGGCAAGCGCGGCGTCCGTTCCAGGCCGAATGCCAATCCATTCGTCGCATTGCGCGGCAGTCCTCGTCCGGATCGGGTCGATGGCGATCACCCGCGCGCCGTTCTCCCGGGCGCGAAGCACGAACGGCCACATGTGCGGGTTGGACGTCAGGGTATTCGTCCCCCACAACAGCACCAAATCGCTTTGCGGAATCCCCTCGACATCGGCTCCGATGTTTGCGCCCACCGTCATCCGCATGCCGACTGTGCCCGCCATCGAACAGATCGTGCGATCCAGCTTCGAGGCGCCAATCGCATGGAAAAAGCGCCGGTCGATGGAACTGCCCTGCAGCATGCCCATCGTACCCGCGTAAGAGTACGGCAGGATGGCCTGTGGCCCGTGCGACGACTTGGCGATCTCCGTCAGTCGCTCCGCAATCTCGTCCAGTGCGTCCGTCCAGGAAATGCGCTCGAACCGTCCCTGTCCCTTCGGGCCGACGCGCCGCATAGGGTACAGGACACGATCCCTATGGTACGTGCGCTCGATGTACCGGTTGACCTTCGCGCACAGAAAGCCTTTGGTGAAAGGATGGTCGGGATCGCCAGCTACCTTCAGCGCGCGGCCATCCTCGACCGTCACGAGCATCGCGCACGTGTCAGGACAGTCGTGCGGACAGGCGCCCCGGATCACGGTCTCGGTCATATGTCGCAAGTTATGGGAGGCGGTCGAAACCGACACGTCTGAAACAGACGTTTTGGGCGCCTCATACGTTGGGGACTTTCTTGACGCTTCCTGAAAACCTAAGTTTCACGCCGCACAAAAACTTGCCAAACTCGAACGCGTGCAATGCGTGCAACGTTCGTCGTGTGCACCACCCTGGATCGGAGATCTCCATGAAGCGCCTTGCTCTCGTTGCCGCAGTGCTCGCGGCTTCCGCTTGCTCCAAGACTGAAACGCCCGCTGCCGACACGGCTCCGGCTCTGGCGCCCGCGCCTGTCGCACCCTCGATGGACTCGGCCGCGATGGCCGACAGCATTCGTCGTGACAGTACCCGTCGCGCCGACAGCATCAAAGCTGCCTCTACGAAGTCGAAAGCCAAGACGCCGTAACTTTTCATGCTCGCAGGCAGGAGGGGCGCGACTATTGTCGTGCCCCTTCGTGTTCCCGCCACCAGCGAAACGCGTCTGGAACTCCCTCCTCAGGACGCACGGCTGGACTCCATCCAAGCTCGCGCTTCGCCAGGTCGGACGAGAACGGATTGTCCTCGGAGATGAAATCGAGTGCAGAGCTGCTCACCATGCTGAAACGACCGCCGCTGAGCGTTCGCGCGGTCCACTTCACGGTTCGCAATCCTCCCCTGGCCGCCCACATGGGCAGCGGGAGGAACCGCGGTTTGGTATTCAAACCGTCGCCCGCGAGCTCGAAGAATCGTCGGACGCTCACGGCGTGGTCGTTGGCGAGGTTATAAGCTTTACCGCCCGCGCCATCGCTCGTTGCCGCGAGGACGGCTCCGTCCGCGACATTCGCCGCATGGACCACGGCCAGCACGCTGGATCCGCCGCGCAGCAGCGGCACAACAAACCGGCGGATGAGCACGGCCAGACGCGGCACGAATTGCCGGTCGCGTCTTCCGTAGACGACGTCGGGACGAATGGCGGTGGCCCAGACGCGGCCCTGGGCGTGCGCGGCCAGCACCATTTCTTCGGATTCGCGCTTCGATCGTGCGTAGTAGGCTCTGTACGGTAGAGGCGCGAGCGGGGTGCTCTCATTCGTGCGGTCCCCGCGTTTGGCCGCATCGTACCGGCCCGCGGATCCGTAAACCGCGACGCTGCTCACGTGGAGCAAGCGACACCGGGCGCGCTCCGCCGCCGTTATGGCGTTCCGGGTCCCGTCGACGTTGGTGACGCGATACGACTCCCACCCACCGCGCACAATGATGTTTGCGGCGGCGTGAAAAACCGTGTGGGCGCCGGTCGCGGCGCGAACGAACGAGGCTTCGTCCAGCACGTCACCCTGTGCCAGGTCCACCTCGGCAGGAAGCAGCGGCCGCGCCCCTTCGGGATTCCGCGTGAGCGCGCGCACCGTCCACCCGTCAGCGAGCAGCCGCTCGACGATGTGCGAGCCGACCAATCCCGTTGCGCCGGTAACGAGCGCGACGGACACGCCTGCTACGGCGGGAAGGGAAGCGCGGCCACGTCCACCGGCATCTCGCCGGCGTTGGAGTCGCCGGCGGGATCCGCGCTCCACCGCGCGAGCAGCTGCGAGCCTACCGCGATCTCGCGGCGCACCATGCCAAGCGCGATGCCGCCTAGCCGCGGGGAGGTGACGCTGCTGCGCACGTCACCAACGGACTTCCCGGCGGCATCGAAGAGCGAGGCCCGAAACGGTGGCGGCGTGGTGCCTGCGGCGCGCAGCCCGCGAAGATTCCGATTCACATGACCGCGAAAGTGCACCCGGGCTACGATCTCCTGTCCGGTGTAGCAGCCTTTCGTGTAGGAGATGGCGTTCAACTCGTCGAGATTCGCTTCCTGCGGAATGGTGGCGTCGTCCATGTCTATTCCCCATTCCGGCCGGCCGGCCTCGATGCGCGCTATCTCCCACGCGGAGAGCCCCGCCGGCGTCGCGCGTGCCGCGATCGCGGCGTCCCACAGTGCGTGATAGCGCTCGGCCGGCACGAACAGCTCGTATCCCTCGAGCTCCAACTCCGGCGACCGCATGACCATGATTTGCACGCCTGCGCTGGCATAGGAAACATGCGCATACGGGGCGAGCATTCCGAGCGCGCTGTGGCCAATGCCGGTCATCTGCTCGACGACGTACCGGGCCTGGACTCCGAACACGCCAAGGGAAAGCAGCGATGCCGATTCGTCCGAGTACTTTGACAGTCGCGGGTTCACATATTTCCGCACGACCCCGAACCAGCCGTCCCGCGTTCGCGGCGCAACATCGGTGAGGAAATCCTGCTCCGTCCGGAGGATGCGCATGTCCGCGACGATTTTTCCTTTCGCGGTCAGCGCCACGGCATACTGGCCCAGCCCGGGCACCAGCGCCGTGACATCGTTCGTCACGAGTCCGGTGAGCACTTCGGCGGCCTTGGCGCCCGCGAACCGCATGCGTCCGCGATGGTTCCGGCTCACCACGATTGCGCGCCGCCGCAGCGCATCGTACTCGCTTGCCGCTCCGGAGTACGTGAGCACCACATTCTGCCCGGCCAGATCGACAATCGCTTCCACCTGCGTCATACGCTCAAATTAACCTCGGCCTGCGCCCCGAACCGCCTGCTGTATGAAGCATCGAGCAGATCCACGGGGTGAACAACTCTGGCGTCGCTGCCGGATCGGCGGAGGCCCGCGCCGATCTGCATGAGGCATCCCGGGTTACCGGTAGCTACGAGGGTCGCGCCCGTCCGGTCGATGTGCTGCAGTTTGGGATCGAGCACCGCGGCCGACGTGCCCGGTTCCAGCAAGTTGTAGATACCGGCGGCGCCGCAGCAGTACTCGGCGTCTGCGAGCGGCACCAGCTTCATGCCAGGGATCGACGCCAGGACCTTGAGCGGAGGGGCGCTGATGCGCTGCGCGTGCAACAGATGGCAGGGCGCGTCGTAGGTCACCGTCACGTCCAGCTCGCCTCCCTGTTCCGGGCCGGCATTGGCCAGTAGCTCGGTCACGTCGCGAACGCGTGCCGAGAGGGCCGCTGCGCGGGGTGCCCACTCGGGATCGTCGACAAGCAGCGAGCCGTACTCCTTCATCATGGCCCCACACCCGGCGGCATTCGAAACGATACGCTCCGCGCCGCTGTTCTCGAACGCCTGAACGTTTTTCTTCGCGAGCCGCCGGGCGCTGGAGAGATCGCCGGCATGCGCGTGCAGGGCGCCGCAACACATTTGGCCGGGCGCCGCGACGTCGCGGTAGTCGTTGACAACAAGAGTCCGGCGGGTCGCGGCATTCGTCTCGGCGTACAGGCCCTGCATCACGCAGCCGTCCAGGAGCGCGAAGGTTCCGCGCGATCCGTCGCCTCGGGGCTCATAGGGCGCGCGCGCGATGGGGACGCGCGTGGCTTCCAGCATGTCAAGCGCGAAGCCGAAGCGACCGGGGAGCAGGCGCGCCAGCAACGGCGCAAGCCGCATTGCACGCGTGATTCTCCCCAGCGCCATGACCATGCGCAGCAGAACCGGCGATTCGAAAACCGAGAGGAGCAGGCGCGCGCCCAGGGGCAGCGGATACCGCGCGGTGAGCGTGGCGCGCGTAGCCTCGAGCAAATGACCATAGGGAACGCCGGACGGGCACGCCGTTTCGCACGCACGACAACCCAGACAGCGGTCCAGGTGGCCACGCACCGCTTCGTCGTCCGTTCGCACGGAGCCTTCCAGCAGTGACCGCATCAACAGCAAGCGGCCGCGCGGGCTGTCGTTCTCGTCCTCGAGTACGACATAGGTCGGACATGCCTGAAGGCAGAACCCGCAATGCACGCACGCGTCGAGTCCGGCGCGGGCATGCGCCAGCGGCGTATTGGGCAGTGCGCAGAGTTCCGGCGCGCCGTGCACCGTCGCGGGATTGCCGGCGGCGGTCACGGAAGTCCGTCCATGATTCCGGGATTCAGGATGGCCTTGGGATCGAACTTCCGCCGGATCGCCCGTGACAGTCCGTCGGCGGATGGCAACGTGGTCGAGGCCCACGCCTCCAGCGGCAGACGCTCGATCATGATGGTACCACCAAAATCCGTGGCCGCGCGCGCGAGCTGCGCGGAGCCGCCCCGGGCCAACACACGCACGATGCCGCGAGCGGGGTTGCCGTGAGCGAGGACGTGATCGAGGCCGACAGTGGCGCTGGCGGCAGCCGTCCAGGTATCGCCGAACACTGCGGGCAGCTGCGACCACCGCCACACAGCGGTGGATTCGCCCTCGATGCCGCGCAGGTTCTGCCACACGGCCGCCTGTATTTCGCGGAGTTCGCCAAAAGAACGCAGCAGGTCAACCTGTCCCCGAAGCGCCTTCTCGTTACCCCCCGCTCTCAGCAACAAGGTCGCGCATGCGCCGGCGCCGATCCGTGAAGCCAAGGCAGCGTTGACCAATTCCGAGGCGAACGGAACGAACGGCATTGCGCGCAGTCGCGTGGCGAGCTCGTTCAACGTACGAGGGGACGGGTCGAGATCGAGCGCGAACGTCCGCAAATGCAACGGCCGCGCTCGAAGCCGCACCGTGACTTCGGTTATCACGCCAAGCGTCCCCCACGATCCGATCACAAGCCGGGCGAGATCGAAGCCGGCAACATTCTTCACGACGCGCCCGCCCGCCCGAATCACCTCGCCCGTGCCGCTTACGAACTCCAGGCCCAGCACCACGTCGCGCGGCAGTCCGGTGGCAAACGCGTGCGGACCGGCGCTGGCCGTGCTGATCGTTGCGCCAAGCGTACCGTTGTCACCGCCCCACGGATCGAGCGGGAGCCATTGGCCGTTGGCTTTCACCGCGGCGACGATTTCGGTGAGGGGAGTGCCGGCCCTGGCGGTGAGTGTAAGATCGCCCGGCACGTACTCGATGATGCCGCGATGATCGGCCAGCGACAGCGTCGCCTCGGTCCGAGTGGGCCTGCCGGCGTCGAGCCACGTGCCCGCGCCTTTTACTCGCAGCGGCCTACCGCTCGCGTGCGCGTCGCGGATGCGTTCCGCGATGGGCCTCATACCAGCGCGCTCCGGCGCTCCTGAATGCGGGTCACGCCCGACCATTCGCGGCAGCTGTGCATCGGCACCACTTTCCCCGGGTTGGACCGACGTTGGGGATCGAACACCTCGCGCAGATCGCACATGGCGCGCAGCGTCTCCGGCGTGAAGAGCTGGTCCATGTAGCTCAGCTTGTCGATGCCGACGCCATGCTCGCCCGTGATGCTCCCGCCAACGGCGATGCACAGTTCCATGATCTCGCGCATCGCGTGATGCACGCGCGATGATTCATCCGGATCATGCGCGTCATAGGGAATGTTCGGGTGCAGATTTCCATCGCCCGCATGAAACACGTTGCAGACCTTCACGCGGTACTTCGCGGAGATCGCGTGGATCTGTTCCAGCACCGCCGGCAGCTGCGTGCGCGGGACGACCGCATCTTGCACCACCAGGTGGGGCGAGACGCGGCCCATCGCGCCAAACGCCTTCTTGCGTCCCTGCCACAGCTTCAGGCGCTCGGCGTCATCCTTCGCCACGCGCACCGATCGCGCGTCCGAACCAGTGCAGAGCGACACCACCATCGCGACGTCGTCGTCCAGGCCAGTCTCGAATCCATCGAGTTCGATCAGCAGGACGGCTGCGGCGTCGACGGGGTAGCCCGCTGCATAAATGGATGCCTCCACGGCACGGATGGTCGCGGAGTCCATCATTTCCAGTGCGGCAGGGAGAATCCCTCGAGCGATAATCGCTGAAACAGCGCGAGCCGCGGCGTCGATCGACATAAAGTCCGCGAGCAGCGTGCGAACAGCCTGCGGATTTCGTTGCAGCTTCACAGTGACGTCGAGCGCCACGCCGAAGCATCCCTCGGATCCCACGAATGCGCCGAGCAGATCGTACCCTGTCGTCTCTCCCGCGGCGTTTCCGAACACATGCACGCTCCCGTCCGGGAGCACCGCGGTGACGGCTGCCACGTGGTTGAGCGTCACGCCGTACTTGAGACAATGAGGTCCGCCAGCGTTCTCAGCGACATTGCCGCCGATGGTGCAGGCGGCCTGGCTGGACGGGTCGGGTGCATAGTGGAGTCCGTATTGTGCGACCTCGCGCGAGAGAACCGTGTTCACCACGCCCGGCTCGACCACCGCCAGCTGGTTGACGGAATCCACGGTGAGAATGCGGCGCAGTCGGTTCAGTCCCAGCAGGACCGCGCCGTCCGCGAGCGCCCCACCCGACAGCCCGGTCCCCGCTCCCCGCGGCACAAAAGCGACGTTGTCCCGCGCGAGTTCCCGTACCACCGCGATGGTCTCGTCGCGCGTCCCTGGAAAGACAGCAAGTCCCGGGACCTTGGTGTATCCGGGCAGGCCATCGGAGCTGTACGCCAGCAACTCACTCTGGCGCGTAAGGACGCGTCGTGGACCGACGATGGCGGCCAATCGCTCGGCGAGCGGAGTCACATCTATATACTACACGGCGCGCAAAGCGCGCCGCTCAGCGCAGAGCGGCGAGTCATCTCGGAACGACGATCTTGAGAGCGTCGCGGCCCAGCTCGTAGACCAATGGCGAGTCCATCGTGACGATCTCGCCGTCCACGGCCACCGTCGAGTGTTTCTGCTCGATGGTGCAATGATCCACGAGGAACCCATCAAGATGCGGAGTACGCGTGGTCGCGTGCGTTCCGCGCGCCGCCGCCGCGAAGGCCAACGCCACGAGACGGCCACGCCGTCTGCCGCGAACGATGAGCACGTGCAGGCCAGACCGTCCGTGATCCACGCGTCCGCCCAGCTTCGGCAACTTGAGCTCTCGCTCACCGACACCCACAAAAACCTGTGGCGTCACGTAGGGGCGCTGCACGTCGGCCGTCTCGAACCACAGGTGGAAGGGACGCACTCGGACGAATGTGCGCGCCAGCGCCACCAACGACCCCAGCCAGTATCCGAAATGCGGTTCCATCCGTTCCCGCACTCGCACGAAGTTGGCGTAGATCCCCACGGCGCTCGTATTCAGAAACAAGCGACCGTTCACCCACCCAACGTCCGCGAGCGCGATGCGTCCGGACTTTGCCACTTCGCACGCGGCAGCGATGTCCGTGGGAATTCCATGATCGCGTGCGAAGTGGTTCAGCGTGCCACCCGGAATGATTGCCAGTTCGACGGCCGTTCTCGCAACAGCTGCGGCGGCCGCGCCAACGGTGCCGTCTCCCCCGGCGGCGACGATTCGCGTCGCGCCGCGCGCTATGGCTGCCTTCACCGACTGTGTGACGAGGTTGGGGGGTACCCTCTGGACATCAAAGCCCCCCGAGTCGCGGAGGGCTTTTTCGATGTCGGCTGCATCGTCTGATGCCGAATTCACGAACGCGGGAATCACGCACGGGAGCCAAAGCAGTATTCGTGCTTAGGCAAGGGGCAGGGCGGCGAAGGCTCACCACGGCGCGGCCGCGACGACAACGCACCGCCGCCTTGTGGCGGCGGGCTGAGAACACTGTTAGGTCAGGTCGCCCAGAATCCACACAGGGCTCGTCCGTCCGGGCTTTCGCGCAACTTCTCGAAGGCGCGTTCCCGTATCTGTCGAATGCGCTCGCGCGTGACGCCCATCAGCGCACCGATCTTCTCAAGGGTCATCGCTTCGGATCCTTCCTCGAGACCGTAATACAGATACAGGATCTTGCGTTCACGCGGCGTGAGATACTTCTGGAACACGCGCCCGATGAACTCGCGCATGAGCTTGTAGTCAGTTCGTTCCTCGATCTCCAAGCCATCGACGCCCGCGAACCGTTCGCCCAGGGTGGACGCCTCACGGTCGGACCGATCGATGGGCGCATCAAGCGAAACTTCCGTCGCCGACATCTGCTTGGCGGCGCGAACTTGCTCTGGCGGCTCCTCCAACAGACGGCTGACCTCATTCTCGGTCGGGTCGCGCTTCAGCACCTGCGCAAGGATCGTCTCTGCGCGTGCCAGCCGGATCAACTGTGAATTCTGGTTCAGCGGGATTCGGACGGAGCGCGTCTGCTCGGCCAGCGCCTTGAGCACCGCCTGGCGAACCCACCATACCGCGTAAGAGATGAACTTCACGCCCTGGTCGGGATCGAACTTTCGAACCGCCTTGAGCAGTCCCTCGTTCCCGATCGCCACCAGTTCCGAGAGATCGAGGCCGTGACCCTGATACTTCTTCACGTACGAGATCACGAACCGCAGATTGGCGGTTACCAGGCGCTCTGCCGCCTTTTCGTCACCCTTCTGTGCCCGTCTTGCCAGTCGCCGCTCTTCAGCGGGGTCGTCGATCAGCGGCAGCTTCTGGATGTCTTGCAGGTACTGGTCGAATGCTGAAGAAGGCGACGAACGAAAATACCCTCTTGTAGACCGAGTGGCGGTCACTTGCTCCATACACGCGCCTCACTGACCTCGTGGGTCTATCTGGTGCGAGCGCACGCGCTCGCAGACGGGCGATCTTGGAGGGAGCTACTTACCTCGGCCAGCGCCGACCGGGGGGAGGGCAGGATAATCTCGACCCGAGAGACCGTCAACGCCGAATACACGCCATATTGACCCCTGTATCAGGGGTTTAGGGCGCTATCTGCTGAAGTGACAGGGTGTTGCAGGTTACTTCAGGATGTTCCCGGGGGGTCCTTCATCTTTGTTCTGCTGGTCGCGGTTACCACGCCGATGCCGAGCGCGACAATGACCCCTACCGCGATCCAGAGCGTGGGAACGTCGAGCAGAAACGCCGCCATAGCGAGCCCGGCGACGAGGATGACGAACCCGATGACGTACGTAGTGAACGATGACATAGTGGTCGAACGAGTCGGCAAGGTTAGGGCCAACTTGCCGACGCAGCGGCGTTCGATGTTCGACGTTTGATGTGGGAGGTTTGACGTCAAAACGTCTAGCGTCGAGCCTCCAACTTCAGACGCCCCTCTTCAGGGTCGGGGTGATCCCGCCAGCGACACCGCTGGCTCGCGCGGGACCAGCACCGCAATGCCTTTGCGCCTGCCGAAGATCTTTGCTTCGCGACAGGTCGGCATCCAGACGTCGATGATGTTCCCCTTGATCAAGCGACCGGTGTCGTCGATCAGGAACCGCCCCAGATACCGGCGTCCGTCGTAGAGCTCCACATACCGCGACAACGGAAAGAGCCTGGGATCCGCGGCCACGATGCCCGCGCGGACGTAGCGCCCGCGCCGCGTCGTCGTGCGTGTCAAGCAGTACGCCGTCATCTCCACGGGTACAGGATCGCCATAGCGTGGCGGCGTGTACGAAGCGAGGTACCAGCGCTTCGACGCCCCCTGTACCACGGCTCCGGGCAGCAGGATCGGGCTCTGCACCACGACCGGTGGGAGCAGAATTTCAGCGGCTTCACTGTCCATGCATCCCGCGAGTGTCCACGCGAGTGCGAGCGCCACCAGGGGGTGAATGCGTCTCATACGCTCAATGCCTCGCGCACGGTGGTGTCATCGACTGGTATTCCCCAGCCGCGGTCGGCGCCCGCCATCTGGCCGATGCGCGTTGGAAGTGCGTACTCCACGCGTCCGCCACGCGCCTTCTTGTCCGAGCGGGTGAATCCGATGAGCGTGTCGGCGGGAATCGCTGGCATCGCGGTGGGAAGGCCGACGGCGCGACACACGCGCTCGATGCGGGACGACGTGCCACCGCTCGCGATGCCGATGCGCTCCGCCATGCGTGCTTCGGTCACGAGTCCCATCGCGACGGCTTCGCCGTGAAGCGTTCTATAGTTCGTGGCTGCTTCGATGGCGTGGCCAATCGTGTGGCCGAAGTTGAGCACCTTGCGGACGCCGGACTCGCGCTCGTCGCGCGAGACGATGTCCGCCTTGATCTCGACGCTGCGCTCGATGAGTGGCGTCAGCTCTGCGAACCGCAGGGCAGACCACGCGTTCGCGAAGGCGCTGGCCCGCTCGAAGTACTCCTCATCCGCGACGATGCCATGCTTCAGAATCTCGGCGAATCCCGCGCGGATGTGCTCCGGCGGCAGCGTCTCGAGCAGGAGCGGGTCGATGACCACAGCGGATGGCTGATGAAAGGCGCCAACCAGGTTCTTTCCGGCGGGCGTATCCACGCCCGTCTTGCCGCCGACGCTCGCGTCCACCATGGCCAGTAACGTCGTGGGCACTTGAACCACCGGCACCCCGCGCATGTATGTGGCGGCGACGAATCCCACGATGTCTCCGACGACGCCGCCGCCCAACGCGACGATCGTGGTATCGCGACCGAACTGCTGCTCCAGCAGCACATCGGTGAGATTCGCCCAGGTCTCCCGGGTTTTTCGCTGCTCATCCATTTCCATCGAGATGACGCGTGCGCCGAAGGCCTGGAGGAGCCGGTCGACGCGATGGCCATACAGTCGACCCACTGTGACGTCCGTGAGGACCACGACGCGATTGCGATCGCCGACCGCGCGAACCACGTCGGCCAACCGTTCGATCGCGCCCGGGGCGACCATGATCGGATAGGGCAGACCCGCGACCGCTACCATGTGACCTCGCCGGTACCGGCGCGCCGGTTCGCGACACGCGCGAGCGTGAAGAGCAAATCGGACAGCCGGTTCAAATACACGATGACGATGGGCGGAATCTCCTGATCGTCGAGGGCGATGACGCGGCGCTCCGCTCGACGGCACACCGTACGCGCAACGTGCAGCGCCGCGGCCTTCGGTGTTCCGCCCGGGACGATGAACGACTTCAACGGCTCCAACTCTTGGTCGCCCTCGTCGATGGCACGCTCCAGCTCCGAAATGCGCCGTTCGTCTATGCTCGCCTTCTCCAGCTGGCGTTTCATCTTCTCGCGATCCGGCGTGGCCAGCAACGCGCCAATCGCGAAGAGATCGCGCTGTAGCGGAACCAGGACCTCGTCCACACGCGGCATCACTTCGATGGCGCGCGCGAGCCCCAGGCTGGCATTCAGCTCGTCCACGTCGCCGTAGGCTTCGACGCGCGGATGCGTTTTGGGGACGCGGCCGCCGCCGAACAGGCCGGTGTCGCCCGAGTCGCCGGTGCGCGTGTAGATCTTCATGACAGTGATGCCCACCGCGCCATCAGCCGAACAGGCGCTGGAGAATCGACTTGCTCGGCCGTGGGGTCAGCGCGCCCCGAAGATTGCCGAACGACGTCTCCTCATTGGTGCGCGTGCGCGGTTGGTACGACGCGGGGAACAATTGCGACAGGTGCGCCTGCAGCCGGTCGGGGGTCGCGAATTCGTTCTGCTCGGCTACCCACGCGTCCAGCGACGACGCGAGCTGCGCGGCCGTCGCGCGCCGCGCCGGGCTACGCTGCAGCGCCATCAGGAGAATTTCTTCCAGCCCCTTGTCCAGATCCGTGATTCGCGCGCGCAGACTGGGCAGCGGCTGCACGGCGACTTCGTCCACCAGCAGCGACGTCTCCTCTTCTCTGAACAGCGGCGACAGGGCCAGCAGCTCGTACAGGACGACGCCGAGCGAAAAAACATCGCTCTTGCCGTCCACGGTGGATCCCAGCACCTGCTCCGGGCTCATGTAATGCTTCTTGCCGATCCGCATTTTCTGCTCGCTGGCGGGATCGAACGATGTCTTTGCTTTGGCGATACCGAAGTCGGCGAGTTTGATGTGCCCGTCCCACGTGATCATGACGTTCCCGGGCGACACGTCGCGGTGCACGATGTCCAGGCGCTGCCCGGACGGACTCACGAAGTTGTGCGCGAAGTCGAGCGCGCGCGACACGCGACTGCAGATATAGGCCGCCAGGGTGGACGGGATCGGGGTCCCCATCTCATAGTGGCGGTCGATGACGTTCCGCAGCGTGGGGCCCTGGATGTACTCCATGGCGATGAAGTACTCGCCCCCCACTTCGCCCAGCTGGTAGATCTGCACCACATTGCCGTGCATCAAGTTCGCGGAAAGCTTCGCTTCGTCGATGAAAAGCCGCAGAAACTCCGTGCGCTTGGCGTAATGCGGATGAATGACTTTCAGCGCGATGCGCTTGGTGAAACCCTCGGGTCCGAGCTGCTCCGCCTCGTACACGGTTGCCATGCCCCCCTCAGCCACCTTGTTCACCAGGCGGAACGCACCCTTGTACTCGACGGTGTTCTGATTGTCCATGAAGGGCTGTTGCTCTCTGGCTGTGGGCGTCGGAAACGCTGCCCGTTGTATAGAGGGACTGATGCGGCGAACGTTAGACCATGGTTCACGACATTCGCGACATTACGATTATCGGGGCTGGCCCGACAGGGTTATTCGGCTTGTTCTACGCGGGCATGCGACAAGTATCGGCACAAATCGTCGATGCCCTTCCCGAAGCCGGCGGCCAATTGGCTGCGTTGTATCCCGAAAAATTCATTTTCGACGTCGCCGGTTTTCCACAGATTCTCGCTAAAGACCTCGTCCGGGCACTCGTCGAGCAAAACAGACGATTCGACGGGAAAGTCCACCTTGGCCAACGTGTTTCCGGCCTAGAGAAGGACGGCGACCACTTCGTTCTCGTCACGGAAACGGACCGTTTTCCGACGCGTTCGCTGATCATTGCGGCGGGTATCGGGGCGTTCTCCCCGCGACGGCTGCCTCAAGCGTGCGCCGAGCCCTGGTACGGTCGCGGGATCTACGATGTTGTGACCGATCCGGACGTGTTTCGCGGCCAGCGCGTGGTCATCATCGGCGGCGGCGATACGGCCTTCGATTGGGGGGTTCAGCTACTGCCAAGGGCCTCGCATGTCACAATCGTGCACCGTACCGACCGGTTCCGCGCGCACGACGCCACCGTCAACGAATACAAGGCCGCGGTTGCCGCTGGTCGCGCGTCGCTGCTGACGTTCCATGAGCTGAACGACGTCCTTTGCCGGCGGGCCAGCGAGCGATTCTCGCACCTCGTCCTGCGCGACGTCAAAGCCAAGACGACCATCGAAATCGAAGCCGATGTCATCTTACCAATGCTCGGATTCGTGAGCGACATGGGAGTGATCGCCGATTGGGGGCTGACGTTCGCGAAGGACGAAATCGTGGTGAACAGTCAGATGGAGACCGGCCAGCCCGGCATTTATGCCGCGGGTGATGTCACCACCTACCCGGGCAAACTCAAGCTCATCGCGCTGGGCTTCAGCGAATCCGCGATCGCCGTGAATCAGGCCGTGCACTGGATCTACCCGGAGAAGAAGATCGCGCCGGGCCACAGCTCGAACATGGCGGTGTTCGGTCAGAAGGACGACTAGCGTCTACTCCTCGTCCAGGAGGTACAGCCTGTTGTCCTCGACGCGATACAACATCGGCTGCACCAAAACGCCTGGATATCGCAGCCGCAGCCGCTTGGCCTCGCTGCGTGTGAAGTCCATCTCGTTGCCGATCTCGAACAATGGCGCGAAATGAAAGAAGTGATCCTCCGCCTGCTGCCGGTCCCACCCTGCGTTGTTGACCAGCCCTTCGATGAAGAGGTGCGAGCGCGACATCAGGTTGACCATCCCACAGTTGTTGTGCCCGATGATCGTGATGGCGCGGACACCGCCAACGG
>JANNJV010000112.1:0-2191 GCA_031395945.1 Gemmatimonadota bacterium
CCGGAAGGCGCGCGCGACTATCTCGTGCCCAGTCGCGTGCATCCGGGCGAGTTCTACGCACTGCCCCAGTCGCCGCAGATCTACAAGCAGTTGCTGATGGTGGCAGGCTACGATCGGTACTTCCAGATCGCGCGGTGTTTCCGCGATGAGGACCTGCGCGCGGACCGGCAACCCGAGTTCACCCAGATCGACATCGAGGCATCGTTCATCACCCGTGACGACATCGCAAAGTTGTCGGAGGGTCTGATCGAGACCCTCTGGAAGATCGCGGGCCGGTCGGTGACCCTGCCATTTCCGCGCATGACGTACGCGGACGCGATGGAACGCTATGGCAGTGACCGGCCGGACACTCGCTTCGGCCTCGAGATTCAGGATGCGACGGCCGTCTTCGCGGCCTCGGAATTCGGCATCGCGAAACAGGCCATTGCGGCCGGCGGCAGGGTGCGCGGCATTGTCGTGCCGAACGGAGGTGTCCTGTCGCGAAAGCAGATGGACGAGATCGAGGCCATCGCGAAGTCGGCGGGAGCCGGTGGCCTCATTCGCCTCAAGCGTTCGGGCGCCGCCCTCGAAGGGGCTGCCGCAAAGTTCCTGGCCAGCGGTGCGGCCGACGCGCTCGCGATCCCTGAAGGAGCGATGGGGGTGTTCGTCGCCGGTCCCGATCGCGTGTCGAGCGCTGCGCTGGATCGCGTCCGGCAAGACCTGGCCATTCGCCTGCACCTGATTCCCGAAGGGCGCCACGAGTTTCTGTGGGTGGTGGACTTCCCGATGTTCGACAAGGACCCGGACACCGGAGCACTGGGTGCGGTCCATCATCCGTTCACGGCGCCGCATCCGGACGATACGGCCCTATTGCACAGCTCGCCCGAGCGCGGGCGCGCGCTGGCATACGACGTGGTGATGGACGGGTTGGAACTCGGAGGGGGAAGCATCCGCATCAGCGATCCGGCGCTGCAATCCAAGGTGTTTTCACTGCTCGGCATCGACGACGCCAGCGCGCAGTCGCGCTTTGGCTTTTTGCTCGAGGGCCTACGATCCGGGGCGCCACCGCATGGCGGCATCGCCTTCGGATTCGACCGCATCGCCATGGTGCTCGCCGGCGCGACGTCGCTGCGCGATGTCATCGCTTTTCCCAAGACCACCGCGGCCCGCGCGCTCTTCGAGGGGGCGCCGAGCGCCGTGGCAGCGGACGACTTGCGCGAACTGCACATTCAGGTGGACAACGGAGGAGCGGGATCTTGACCAGCGGACGATCGACCGTGGCAAACGACGAGACCACCACTCAAAAGATCTCGACCGAAGGCGCCGACATGCTCACGCTGGCCGGCGTGAACGACGCGAATCTGCTCGAGGTGTCCCGGCTCTTCGGCGTCAAGGTGTCGCTGCGAGGCGATGCAATGATCATCTCTGGCGCGCCCGACTTCGTCCAGCGCGCCGCTGCCGTGGGCAAGCGCATGGTGGAGATGGCGCGCCAGCGCGACGAACTGACGCCCGACGACATCCTCCGACTGGGCGATGATCAGGATCGCGAGGGCGATGCCGGCGGCGCCGGCGACGGTATCAGCCGGATCGCGCTGCCGGGCACGCGCAAAGACATCCAGGCCAAGACCGCTGGCCAGGCGGAGTATCTCCAGACGATCGCCGACAACGACATTGTCGTCGGCATCGGTCCCGCGGGAACGGGCAAGACGTATCTGGCCGTCGCTGCCGCCGTGGACGCACTCACCAAGAAAAAGGTGCGCCGCATCGTGCTGGCGCGGCCCGCCGTGGAAGCCGGCGAGAATCTGGGCTTCCTGCCCGGAGACATGCAGGCGAAGGTGGACCCCTACCTTCGGCCGCTGTACGACGCCCTCGATGAGATGATGCCGTTCGAACGGATCCAGCGCGCGCTCGAGACGCGCACCATCGAGATCGCGCCGCTCGCGTTCATGCGCGGTCGTACCCTTGGCGACGCATTCGTGATCGTGGACGAAGCGCAAAACGCCACGGCGATGCAGATGAAGATGCTGCTCACGCGACTGGGCGTGAACTCCCGCATGGTGATCACCGGCGACAAGACGCAAGTGGATCTCCCCAGGAATACCGAGTCGGGACAGGTTCAGGTCGAGCGGTTGCTGCCCGGCATCGAGGGAATCGCATTCCAGTACTTCAACGAGACCGACGTCGTGCGTCACCGATTGGTCCGGGACATCAT
>JANNJV010000184.1:0-37166 GCA_031395945.1 Gemmatimonadota bacterium
TCGATCGTCTTCCAGGCGGCGCCCGTCGGCGTCAGCAGAGTGTGTTGATACTTCGTATAGGGCAGTCGCCCGAGTTGCACTCCGAGCGAGCCATCGAAGCTGCCTTCGTGGCGGTACGTCACGCGGAACCGCACGCGAGCCGCAAGCCGGCCCAGCCGCGCGTCAGCAGCAGCAGCAGGGCCACGCTGGCGATCACCAGCGAGCCCACTTCGAGCTGCACGATTTCGAGCGCGCTGCCGATCACGTAGCTCACGAACGCCAGCGCGAGCACCGCACTGCCGCTGACCGACGCCGGCGCGTAGGGCAGGCCCAGCAGCTCGGTGCGGCGGCGCCACAACAACCACAGCGAGACGCCCAGGATCACCGGGCCGTGGCCTTGTTCGTCGCCGCTCCAGGCGGTGCCCGCCAGGTGCCACAGCGTGGGCAGCGCCATGGCCAGGAAACCGGCCAGCAGCAGGCCGAGCGATGCGCGCGGGCGCGGCGCAACAGGGTATCGCCACGCTGCGCGTTGCCGGCGGCGGTCTCGCGAATCGATCGGTCCACAAGCGCGGCGTACTCGGCGGCTGCTTCTCGTACTGCCTGTCCACCCAGGGCCTCTTCGTGGCTCACCTGCCCGTCGGCGGACAGCTTGAGCAGCACGCTTCCGATGACGAACTCCGACATCTCGGGGCGCCAGATGGGCCGCATCATGAGCGCCGAGACCAGCATGTCGCGTCCGAAGTAGGTGGCGTAGGCCGGCAGTCCGGCCATGAGCTTCTCGTGTGAGGCCAGCAGTTCGACGCCGCGCACCTGGCGCTCGAGCAGCGGGGCCGTGTCTCGCGCCGCTGTCAGAAAAGTCAGGAACTCCTGAGTGAATATTTCTTCACGTCCCAGTGGCGTGAGTGGCGTGGCGCTGGAGGCGACACGAACCGTGAACGCGATCGAGTCGCCGGTCCGGGCACGCAGGGATAGCGAGTCGCCCACGCGCGCAGCGGCGACGTCCCGAGTCTCCACAGCGATCTCGAGCGAGAGGGAATCCCTGCCGTCCAGGGCCAGTTGTGTAACGCGCGCGGTCCACCTGGAACCAGCGCCCTGCCGGACAACCAGACGCGGTTGAAGCCGCGCGCGGAGGGCGCGCGTGCTCGGGGCCCGCACGAGAGCCAGGTGACGCTGGCGCTCGGCAGGCGTGAGCCGTTCAAGTGCAGCGATCAGGCGATCGGTCTCTTCCAGGGAGAAGGCGGGCGCGCTGAACGGCGCGCGATCCTTTTGCCAGTACTGGAAGTCACGTTCGACGCGCATGGATCCCAGCAGGAACCATCCCAGGTGCAAGTGCTTTGTGCGGGCGACGAGCCGGTAGGCGAGGGTACTAACCCCTTGCGATGCAGTCACCTGCGCCGTTGCCGATCCCCACTGGAGTGGCAGTGGACCACCTGCCGCGTCGCGAGCGGTGAAGCCAACGCTTTCGTCGTCGGCGTTGGCAAACAGGTGGACGACGCGACCAGACCGTCCATCCATATAGATCTGCAGCGTGTTGCCGGCGGCGTCCTTATGGAAGCGGGTCTGGTAAAGCTGATACGCGGCGGCCTGGTCGCGGCCAGCTTCCGGAAAGGCGAGCACGACCGGCGACGCTCTGCCAACGACGCTCAACTGCGCCAAAATGAGTGTGACGGCGACGTTCATTGGGGAGTTACCTCAACGGCTGCCAACAAGTTGCCAATAAGTCCGGCCGAGAAACTTAGTCTTGCGCACTCTCGCGGTGAGCGTTATTTCGGGTGGTCCTACATCTTGTGTCTCAACGAGATGCCTTGCCGAGAGTTTCCTGCGTGCGCCAGTGCCGACGCCGGCCTGACCAGCACGTTCCCCGCCCAGTTTTGGAGGAATGACGTTATGGCAGCGGTCCGCACTACCTTTTCCACGCTTGCCGGTGTCCTGGCGCTCGCGATGCCACTTTCGGCCCAGGATCAAGGAACTATTACGGGTCGGGTGTTGGACTCGACCACCAGCCAGGTGCTCTCGAACGTGACCGTTTCGGTCGAAGGCACTGACCGACGCGCGGTGACGCGCGTTGACGGGAGCTACTTCATCTCGGGCGTACCGGTCGGCACCTATCGGCTCGGCGCCCGTCGCATCGGGTTCGCGACGCAGCAGCGTACGGTCACGGTGACCGCAGGAGGCAGCGCGTCTGTGGATTTCATGCTCCTGCCGCAAGCCGCTGCGCTCAGTGAGATCGTGGTGACTGGATACGGCACGCAGCGCCGAGAGGCGATTTCCGGCTCCGTATCGACGATCGACGCCACAGCAGCGAATGTCGGCGTGATCACCAACGCCAGCCAGATGCTTCAGGGCCGCGTGGCAGGCGTCCAGATGACCGCCAACAACGGCGAGCCGGGTGCCGGCACGCAGATTCGCGTGCGGGGCGGTACCTCGATCAGCGCGAGCAATGAACCGCTGTACGTCGTGGACGGTGTGCCGCTGCAGAACGAGGAGACGTCGCCAGGCGCGGCCGGTATCGGAAGCATCAATCCCCAGTTGTCGCGCAATCCGCTCAATTCGATCAATCCAAACGACATCGAGTCGATCACCGTCCTGAAGGACGCATCGGCTACGGCGATCTACGGCAGTCGCGGCGCCAACGGCGTGGTGCTGATCCAGACCAAGCGCGTTGCCGGCAATGCTGGCCAGATGGAGTACGAGACCTACGTCGGCGCTGCAATGCCGACCGGGGACCTGGGCTTGGCCACAGGCGCGCAGTATCGCGCCTATGTCACGCAGCAGGTTGCGAATTGTCCCACGCCGACAACCTGCAAGCTCCCCGCGACTGCGTTGACGAACCTCGGGAGCGCTGACACCGATTGGGAGGGTGAAATCACGCGGCCGGGGCTCGCCACCAGCCACAACCTGGCGTTCTCGGGCGGCTCGATGGCGACGCAGTATCGCGCGTCGCTCAACTACTTCAAGCAGCAGGGCGTGGTAATCGCCAACGGGCTCGAGCGCTACCAGGGCCGGCTGAACGCGACGCACGATGCCTTTGCTGGAAAGCTTCGCATGGGGCTGAACCTCATGGCGGCGCGCGTCAATAACGACTACGCCCCGATCGAGAACACCGGCGGCTTCCTGGGCGGTCTGTTCACGAACATGGCGATTTACAACCCGACGTTCCCGGTGAAACGGGTGGACGGGACATACTACGAGACTGGCTCAGGCGCCCTTGGCGTGAGGAATCCCGTCGCGATGGCCGAGCAGTGGGAGGACGAATCTCCTGAGAACCGCTTGCTTGGCAATTTCTCGGGCACCATTGGTCTGCGGACGGACCTGACCGCACAGACCACGCTGGGCGTGGATTACACCAGTGCGGTGCGACGCACCTTCGCCCCGAGAGCCAGCCCGGTTGGTGCGCAGTACAATGGCTACGCGCGCCAGGCGGATCGCCAACTCCAGAACCTCAACCTGCAGCAGCTTCTGACGTACTCGCCGAGCCTCGGTGCGGACCAGGAGGTCGAGGTCGTGGGCGGTTACGAATACACGAAAATCGACAATCGCGGCTTCGATGCGCAGATGCAGGGGTTTATCACCGATGCATTCGGCGTGAACAATCTCGGAGCGGGGACGCAGTCACAATCGCCCGTGCCGACGTCCTACCGCGTTGAAAGTCAGCTGGTCTCCTTCTTCTCCAGGGCCAGCTACGGCCTGAAGAGCAAGTACTACCTCACGGGCGTCGTGCGGTACGACGGGTCCTCGCGTCTCGCACCTGGACACCGCTACGCGGTATTCCCAGCGTTGTCCGCATCGTGGCGCATGAGTGAAGAAGATTTCTTCCCGACCAGTTTCCTGTCCACGTTCGGCATGCGGGCAGGGTGGGGCAAGCAGGGCAATCAATCGGTGGCCCCGTACCAGACCAAGCTGCTCCTCCGGGCTGACCCGGGCGCCATCTATCCGTTCGGCGGCGTGCTCACGACGGGCCTGCGCGCGGCGCAGGTTGGCAACCCCGACCTCAAGTGGGAGACCGCCGAGCAGGTGAACGTTGGATTCGACTACGGAATCATGAATGACCGGTTCACCGGCGTTATCGACTTCTACCAGAAGACCACGAGAGATCTGCTCCTCGAAGTGGACGTGCCGCAGCCGGCGGTCGTGAACACGCGGCTCGAGAACATCGGCAGCCTGCGGAACCGCGGCTTCGAAATCTCGTTCAACACGCCGCTCCTGAGCGGCGCGAAGCGCGCGCTCAACCTCGAGATCATCGGGTCCGTCGAACGGAACGAGGTCACCAGCCTGGGTGACTCGAAGTTCATCAATACCGGCTTCGTCAGCGGCCAGGGACAATCAGGGCAGTACTCGCAGCGCATCATGGTGGGCGAGGCGATCGGTACCTTCTTCGCCCCGGAATTCCTCCGGGTCAACGCGGCGGGTCAGCAACTGTTCGCCTGCAAAGTCGCCAGCGTCACTTGCGTGAGCGGCGAGACCACCACACCGAGCGACGCCGACCGCGTGGTGCTCGGCAGCGCGAACCCGGACTTCAGCCTTGGCGTGAGCAACAACGGCACGTGGGGCGCCTTCGACGCCAGCTGGCTCTGGCGCGGCGAGTTCGGCGGCAAGGTGTTCAACAACACCGCGCTCGTTTACCAGACCAAGAGCAACGCGACGCAGGGACGCAACTTCCTTGCTGATGCGCTGACCGACCTGGACGACATTACCGAGCCGGCGAAGTACTCGGACCGTTGGGTCGAGGACCGCACCTTCGTGCGCCTCCAGAACGTCACGATCGGCTACACGTTCGACATGCCGAGCCGGGTGATGGGCGGGCGCACCGCCCGCGTGTTCGTCGCCGGCGACAACCTGAAGCTGTTCTCCAGCTACAAGGGCTACGATCCAGAGGTGTTCGTCGCCTCCGGACTCGCGTCCCGCGGCATTGATTACCTCACGTATCCACGAGCCCGGACGTTCACGTTGGGCGCACGCTTCCAGATGTGACCCGCAAACCGGCTACTGATTACACACCAGCCAGGTAAACCGAATCCTATGAGACTATTCAAATTGCAATCGGTCCGTCGCGTGGGTCGCGCACTGCTTCTCGCGCCGCTCTTCGTAGTCGGTCAGACGTGTACGTCGCTGACCGAAGTTCCGAATGACGCGCTCACGCCGGACAACGCCTTCAAGACCGAGGCAGAACTGCTCGCCGGCGTAGCTGCCGTCTATGCGCAGCTGCGGTCGACCGAGTGGGTGGGCTATATCACGCTCCAGGACCTCACCACGGATGTATCGATCGTGCCCACGCGCGGCAGCGACTGGTACGACAACGGCCGCTGGCTCGAGA
Source organism: Gemmatimonadota bacterium (assembly GCA_031395945.1). Lineage (GTDB taxonomy): Bacteria > Gemmatimonadota > Gemmatimonadetes > Gemmatimonadales > Gemmatimonadaceae > DASPMP01. Next base: position 5,294 of record JANNJV010000184.1, read on the forward strand.
TCCACCGCCAGACGTGGACCGCGAACAGCGGATCCGCGCTGGACGATATGAACGGGGCGTGGAACAACCTGTTCGCAGGCATCGCCAAGGCGAATCTCATGATCGACGTGGTCACCAAGGCGGGCGGACCCACATCCGCCAAGACCCTCGCCGAGCTTCGAACGCTGCGGGCCTGGTTCTACTACATGCTGCAGGACATGTTCGGCGGTGCGCCACCGCTGGTCACCTCCACGGCGCTCCAGCGCAGCCCGAGCTCCACGCGCCCGGAGATCTATGCCTTTATCGAGTCCGAGCTGACCGCGGCGCTTCCAAATCTCGACGACACCAGACCCGCTGCCGAATTCGGGCGCGTGACGAAGGGAGCAGCCAATGCGATTCTGGCCAGCCTCCGTCTGAACGCAGGCGTCTTCAACAAGAGCACGGGCATCAGCACGACGGCATACAACACCTGCGCGCCGAATTGCCAGGGCGCGATCGATGCCGCGAATGCGGTGATCAACTCGGGCGTGTACTCGCTCTCGCCCGCCGGCCAGTGGGGCGGCAACTTCGCCGTCAACAACACGGCCTCGCCAGAGAACATCTTCGTCATCGTGTACACGGGCGAGTCGCAGGGCCTTGGCGGCTGCTGGCCCTGGCGCACGCTGCACTACAACCAGCTCAATGCGGGCGGCGGTCCCTGGAACGGCTTCGCCACCCTCGCGGAGACGTATGCGCAGTTCACCGCTACTGACGAGCGGCGCGGCATGTGGCTCGCCGGAGCCCAGAACAGTTTCGATACCGGACTGCCGGCGAATGATCGCACCGGTAATCCTCTCGTCTTCACCCCGGCCATCCCGGACGCGAACCAGGCGAACGAGTCCCACGGCGTGCGCTTCAACAAGTTCCCGCCGCTGACGAGCGCCACGGGCGGATGTGGCATGCCCAACGATTTCCCGTTCTTCCGTATTTCGGAGATGTATCTGATCAAGGCAGAGGCGCTGAACGAGCTTGGGCAGACCGCTGCGGCGATGGTGGAACTTGCCCGCGTCCACAACCTCCGGGATCCGTCAAATCCGATCGCGGCCGGCCTCACCCAGGCCCAGGTGCGCGACGCAATCCTCAAGGAGCGGCTGCTCGAGTTCGCCGCCGAGGGCAAGCGCCGTTCGGATCTCGTGCGGCATGGCAAGTTCCTCAATCAGTGGTCGACGGCTATGCTGAACGGGAAGGCGAACAGGAACTCCGCACCGCACCTGATCCTCTTCCCGGTGCCGGAGACGCAGAGAGGGTCCAACCCGCTACTCACGCAGAACCCCGGCTATTAAGTCGCGCACGTAGATCGTATCGTTCATTACGTTGTACGAATAGCCTGCTCCGCACTGGAGCAGGCTATTCTTTTTGCACCTTCCTGGAGTGGTTCCCGCCGCATGCAGTTCTCCCGCGCCTTGCTGTTCCTGCTGCTGTCGCTGGGCTTCCTGGGCGCGTGTTCACCACCGGACGACGAGTCCGCGCGCGTGTCGGCCGCGGACACGTCCGACACCAGCGGACGGCTGTTCACGCTGCTGCCGTCGAGCGTCACCGGAGTGACCTTCGAGAACCGCCTCAGCGAGACGAACGAACGAAACGTCTTCACGTATCGCAATTACTACAACGGCGGCGGGGCCGCGATCGGCGACCTGACGGGCGACGGCCTTCCCGAGATCGTGCTTACATCCAACGAGACTGGCCCTCGGCTCTACGTGAACGGCGGCGGCTTCCGCTTTCGTGACGTTACCAGTCAGTCCGGGCTGACCAGCGCCAGCGACCAGTGGACCACGGGCGTGACGCTGGCGGACGTGAACGGGGACGGGCGGTTGGACATCTACATCTGCAGGGCTGGCCCGGTGCCACCGGAACGCCGCCGCAATGCCCTCTGGATCAACCAGGGCGTGGACGCCAAGGGCGTACCGACCTTCAAGGACATGGCGGACCGGTATGGCGTCGCCGACCAGGGGTACTCGACCCAAGGGACATTCCTGGACTACGATCGCGATGGGGATCTCGATTTTTTCGTCATCAACAACTCGCCGCGCCCCGTGAGCACCTTCGGGGTGCGGAACACGCGTAATGTGCGCCACGCCGATGGCGGCGCGAAGCTTTTTCGCAACGACGGTGAGCGTTTTACGGACGTGAGCGTGCCAGCGGGAATCCACAGTCCCGAGTTCGCGTTCGGACTTGGCCTGGGCGTGTCGGACGTGAATCGCGATGGCTGGCCCGACATCTACGTGGCCAACGACTTCTTCGAGCGGGACTACCTGTACGTCAACAACCGCGACGGGACGTTCGCCGAGGCCCTCGACAAGCAGATGCCGGTGCTGAGCTACTTCTCGATGGGGCTGGACATCGGGGATCTCGACAATGACGGCTGGCCCGATGTCTACACGACGGACATGCTTCCCGAGGACGAATACCGGCTCAAGACCACGAGCACGTTCGAAAGCTGGGAGGTGTACCAGGCGAAGGTGAACAACGACTTTCACCACCAGCTCATGCGCAACATGCTCCAGCGCAACAACCAGGACGGCACCTTCAGTGACGTGGGGCAGATGGCCGGTGTGGCGCGGACGGACTGGACCTGGAGCGCGCTCATCGCGGATCTGGATCTGGATGGCCGGAAGGACATCTACGTGACGAATGGCCTGGCGAGGGACATCACGTCGCAGGATTACGTGGCGTATCTCGCCAGCGACCAAACCATGCGGGCGGCCACCAGCGGCCGCGCGCGCGCGGACTTCGGCCGGCTCATCGGGGCGGCGACGTCGACACCCCTGGCCAACTACGCATTCCACAATCTCGGCGCGCTGCGCTTCACAAACAAAGCGGTCGCCTGGGGTCTGGCGACACCGAGTTTTTCGAGTGGCGCCGCATACGGAGACCTCGATGGCGACGGAGCGCTGGACCTGGTGGTCAACAACGTCAACCAGCCCGCGTTCGTGTACCGGAACAACACACGTCGCCTGAACCCAAAGAACCACTTCCTCAAAGTTCGGTTGCAAGGGCAGGGTGCCAACCGCTTTGGCGTTGGCGCCAGGATTACGCTGTACGTCGGCGGTGACACACTGATGCAGGAACTGGCGCCGTCCCGCGGCTTTCAATCGAGCGCCGACTACGCCCTGGTCTTTGGACTTGGGCAACGCGTGACCGTGGACTCCGGGTTGATCGAGTGGCAGGACGGCCGCGTGAGCGCATTGAGCAACGTGGTGGCGAACCAGACGCTGGTCGTGCGCCAGGACAGTGCGTTGAGCTCTGCGCTTTGGGCCACGCGCCAGAACCGCACCCAAGCGCCCACGGTCTACGACCCCAAGCCTTCAATCGGCCCACGATCTTTCCTGGAGGACATCACCGACCGAACGGCACTCGACTTCGTGCATCGCGAAAACGACTTCGTGGACTTCGATCGCGAGCGGCTGATGCCGAAGCTGGTCTCCACCGAGGGGCCACAGATGGCCGTGGCGGACGTCAATGGCGATGGGCTGGAAGACGCGTACTTTGGCGGCGCCAAGGGACAGCCGGGCAAACTCCTTCTGCAGCGGACCGATGGCGGATTCGCGAGCAGCAATGAGGCCCTTCTGGCGGCCGACGCGATCTCGGAGGATGCGGGCGCAGTTTTCTTCGACGCCAACGGCGACCGCCACCCTGACCTGTATGTCGTAAGTGGTGGCAGCGAATACTCGGAGGGGGCGCCGGCGCTTCAGGATCGGTTGTACCTCAACAACGGGCGTGGAATCTTTCGCAAGTCGGAAGGCTACCTCCCCAGCGAAAGCACGGCCGGCTCTCGCGCGCTGGCCGCCGACTACGACGGCGACGGGGACATCGACCTCTTCGTGGGCGGGCGCGTGGTCCCCTGGCGATACGGCACCGATCCGCGCAGCCTCCTGCTGCGGAACGACGGCACGGGCCATTTCACGGATGTGACGGCGACGCTGGCGCCCGAGGTGGAGCGCGTCGGCATGGTAACCGATGCGCAATGGCAGGACGTGGACGGCGACGGGCGGCTGGACCTCGTGGTGGTTGGAGAATGGATGCCAATCACCATCTTCCGGCACACTGGCGGCGGAAAGCTCAAGCGGCTCAGCGTTCGCGGCCTGGAGCGGAGTCACGGCTGGTGGAACCGGATTGTCGCCGCGGACGTCACCGGCGATGGCCGCGTGGACTTTGTCGTCGGAAACCTTGGGCTCAACACCCGCTTTCGCGCCACGGACGCCGAACCGGTGACGATGCACGTGAAAGACTTCGTCGGGAACGGCTTCGTGGAGCAGATCGTGTCGTCGTACAACAAGGGTGTGAGCTATCCGCTGTCGCTACGCGACGATCTGATCAGGGCGATCCCATCGCTCCATGACAGATTCCGGAGTTACAAGGACTACGCGCTGAAGACGGTCGCCGACATCTTTTCCCCGAATGAGCTGAGCGGCGTCGCGGTGAAATACGCGTACACCTTCGCGACCGCCATCGCGCGGAACAATGGTGATGGCTCGTATACGCTCGTTCCCTTGCCATTTGAGGCGCAAATCGCCCCGGTGTACGGCATTCTGGCGGGCGACTTCACCGGGGACGGCAAGGTGGACCTGCTGCTCGCCGGCAACTTCGAGGGATTCAAGCCGGAGATCGGGCCACTCACGGCCAGCCGAGGGCTGTTGTTGCGCGGCGATGAGAAGGCCGCCTTCGCGCCGGTACGAGCTGCGGCGAGCGGGTTTCTGGTGCCGGGGCAGGCGCGCGACGTTCAACGAATCAATACGCGCGGCGGACCGATCTTCGTCGTGACCCGCAACGACGATCGTCCGATGGTGTTCCGGGCCGCGCGCGCCCGGTAGCGCGCCCCGTTAGCGCGCGCCGAGCGTTATTCCTGCGGCGGCTTGGGCTTCTTGGTCTTGATGACCACGACGCCGTTGGCGCCACGCGAGCCGTAGATCCCGACGTCGGCTGGATCTTTCAGAACCCGGATTGACTCGATGTCGTAGGGATTGATTCCGGTGAGCGCACCATTCGGACCGGGCTGGATGGGCATGCCGTCCACGATGTACATCGGCTCCACGTTGCCATACACCGAGGATGCCCCTCGAACACGCACCGCGATGCCACCGTCCGGGCTGCGGCTCACCACCACTCCAGCGACGCGGCCTTCGAGGTGCTTTTCGATGGTTTCCTGAGGAACACGGTCCATCTCTGCCGCGCTGATCGTCGCGGCGTCCGCGGATGCCTGCGGCCTGGGACGCTCGGCTGACGTGGTTGCCGGCTTGGTCCGGGACGCACACGCGCCCGCGACGAAGACAAGCAGGGCGAGATGCAACAGTGTGTGCGAGCGATTACCTGACATGGATACCTCCCGGAACCTTAGATTTGCCACGTTCTTATGACGCGTACCATAATGGGCCTGAAACGCATTCTCTGCAATGCGCGGCCCGTCACTTCTCCCACATGACGCACAAGGGAAACGCATGACGAAGCCTGCTGGAATCGGCCGTTCCGCCCTCCTCGCCATCCACCTGGCACTGGCCGCGGCGCCGGCGGCATCACAGGACGTGGTGCGGGTGTCGTCTCCCGACGCCAGGAACGAGGTTGCCGTTCAGATACGCGAGGGCCGGTTGACCTACTCGCTGCAGCGCGATGGACGCGCGCTGATCATGCCTTCGATGCTGGGCTTCGAATTCGCCGGAATGCCTGCGTTACGCGACAGCCTGCGCATTGTCAGATCGACTCGCAGGGCGGTGGACACGACCTGGACGCAACCGTGGGGAGAGGTTGCGCGCGTTCGCGATCACCACAACGAACTGCGCGTCTCGGTCGTGGAGGCCAGCGTTCCACATCGAGAGTTCATCGTTGCCTTTCGCGCTTTCAATGATGGCGTGGGATTCCGGTACGAGTTCCCGGATCAGGCCAATCTCCGCGATTTCGAGATCATGGACGAGCTGACCCAGTTCGCGCTCGTCGACGATTCTCGCGTCTGGTGGATTCCGTCGAACCGGCCACGGTTGGACCGCTCCGAAATGCTGTATGCGTCGTCGCCGGTGAGTGTGGTGGACAGCGTGCAGACACCGCTGACGATGGAGACGCGGGACGGTCGCACGTTCCTGGTGATCCACGAAGCGAACCTGGTGAACTACGCCCGCATGAACCTGGCGGGCTCGCGGATGGAGAATCGCACCCTCCGGGTAGCGCTCGCACCGCACGCCAGCGGCATGAAGGTGCGGGGACGGACGCCATTCGTGACGCCGTGGCGCACCATCCAGCTGGCAGACCGCGCCGAGCAGTTGGCGCCATCGGTGCTTGGACTGAACCTGAATCCGCCCAACGTGTTGCCGAGCACCGACTGGATCAAGCCCATGAAGTACGTGGGCATCTGGTGGGGGATGCACATCAACACGATGACGTGGAGCTCGGGCCCGAAGCACGGCGCTACCACCGAGAACACCAAACGGTACATCGATTTCGCGGCCGCCAACAGAATCGGCGGCGTGCTGGTGGAGGGGTGGAACACCGGCTGGGACGGCGACTGGATCGCGAACAGGAACGCGTTTTCGTTCACGCAGGCGTACCCGGACTACGACATCAAGGCGCTCGCGGCGTATGCCAAACAGAAGGGCGTAAAGCTCATTGCCCATAACGAGACGTCGGGCGGCATCGCGAACTACGAGCGGCAGATGGACAGCGCGTTCGCGATGTACCGCTCGCTGGGCATCGACGCTATCAAGACGGGGTACGTGACGGACACCGCCGGCGGCGGGCACTCGCACCATTCACAGTTCATGGTGAATCACTATCGCAAGGTCATCGAGACGGCGGCGAAGTACGGCATCATGGTGGACGCGCACGAACCGATCCATGACACCGGCGAGCGCCGCACATATCCAAACATGATGAGTCGGGAAGGCGCTCGCGGCATGGAGTACAACGCGTGGGGCGGGGAGGGGGGCAACCCGCCCGAACACGAAACCATTCTCTTCTTCACGCGGCTCCTGGCGGGTCCCATGGACTTCACGCCAGGCGTGTTCGACATCCTCATCGAGCGTGGTACCGGGCGCCCGCGGCGGCCCGACGAACCGCGCATTCGTACCACGCTGGCCAAGCAGCTGTCGTTGTACGTGACGCTGTACTCGCCACTGCAGATGGCGGCCGACTTGCCGGAGAACTACGAACGGCAGCCGGCTTTCCAGTTCATCCGCGACGTCGCCGTCGATTGGGACACCACGCGCGTACTGCATGGCAAGATCGGCGATTACGTGGTTGTGGCACGCAAGGCGCGCAATTCGCCCGAGTGGTTCGTTGGCGCCATGACCGATGAGGAGGCGCGGACCTTTGACGTTCCGCTCTCATTCCTCACGGCGGGCCGCCGCTACGTCGCCGAGATCTACGCCGACGGCCCCAAGGCGAATTGGCTGACCAATCCGCTGCCGGTGACGATCTCGCGCCGGCCCGTGAACTCCACGTCGCGTCTGCGCATCACCATGGCGCCCGGCGGCGGTCAGGCTATCAGGATACGTCCCGCGACGGAGACGCCTCGGTAGTTCGAAGTACAGATCTCGGTAGTTCCACACATCCAGGTAGTTCTACATCTACACATCCAGGTAGTTCGAACTGCACATCCGAATGAATCCGAATGTACTGTTAAACCCGTGACGGCTATGCGGCGCGGGTGACCGCAGGCGCGCGCCGAAGATCGACCCACTTCGCTATCGGCCCCACAATGGCGAGGGCCACGAGCGCCGGAGCCGCGTTGAACGCGGTCGGGAGCGCCCAGGCTTGATCTGACGCGAACCGGATCGCGGTCTCAGCCAGCGCGATCAACACCGCAACCGCCATCTGCCACCGCCGGTCGCGAACGATGGTGCGGGGATCGGTGATCATGAAGAACACGAACAGCTGATACATCGGCCCGGTGATGGGCGCGAGTTCCGGCAGCAGCGGCTGTCCCAGCAGGGCGGCGCGAAGACTGTTCAATGCCAGGAAACTGACCACGTACGTGAGCGTGATGTGAACTACCTTCACGCGCGCGGCGATCACGATGCCGAAGCACCAGATTACCAGGTTGGTCGCGATGTCGTTGCCCCACTGGTGGCTCAGCACCGACACCCGATTCGGGGCCGCGAGCAACAGCGCCGTAATTGCGAAGTTGGTGGGGTTCCAGAGGTGGTTGCCGCGGTACTGGATGACGTACTTGGAGGCGATCGCGAGAAAGCCACCAACGACAAACGGCCACAGCGTGCCGCCCTGCGGTTTCGTGAGCAACGTGAGGCTCAGGCCGCTGATGTACGCGCTCTGGAGATTCACGATCTTGCCGCGGATGAACTGCGAGAGCAGCGCTTCCACCACGAGGCATGTCCCGAGCGCGGTCGCCAATCGGGCGTACCCGCCCACCATGTGGTAACGGACCTGCGCAACAACGAGGACCAACGTGATGAGGAACGCGATCAACACGCGCGGGTCGAGCTGGGCGGCCCACCGCTGCGCGCCCGAGGCACTGCGCGATTGCGACGACGACACGTCCGAGTGTGCCATGATCGTTCAGCGCCCCCCTTCACGGATCGTGTGGATCTGATCCACCGCGGGATCGCGCAGCACCTGCGTGCCTCCCGATGGCCAGTAGATCACCACGCGCTCGACGCGCTCAGCCGGCCCCAGGCCGAAGTGCAGGCGCCGGTCATTCTGGCTCGCAAACCCCATCCCGCCGTCAACGACGCGCCGTTGTGTCTTGCCGTTGTACTCGATCACGACTTCCGCGCCGATCGCGCTGCGGTTGCTGCGGCTTCCGGCGAGGGCGAAGGTGATCCAGTGGTTGGTCGAGTCTGGCTGGTTGCGGTACAGCAGCGCGGGCTGATTCTGATTGGCGACAATTACGTCCACGGCGCCGCTGTTCCTGAGATCAGCCAACGCCACCGCGCGGCCATCGAGGTCGTCGACCACGCCAACCTTCGCGGCCACGTCCACCCAGCCGCTCAATCCTCGATTGAGGAAAACACGCGAGCGCTCGTACCCAGACAAGCTCGCGTCGCCAAAGGCGGGCCAGCTGGTCGCGTCTTCGAAAAGGCTGCGATGCGCACCGGCGATCTTCGACATTGCGTACCAGTAGCTCTTGTCGCGATTGGCTGAAATGAACCCGTTCGTCACGAACAGTTCGTCCGATCCATCGTTGTTCAGGTCTCCGAACTGAGCGCCCCAGGCCCAGCCCGCGTCCGCGATCGTGGCATCGGCGATGCTGCTGAACCGGTTGCGCTCTGGGAGCATGTTCAGGCGCAGATTGTTGTTCTGAAACAAGTAGCCGCGCGCTGAGATGTTCGTCACGAAGACATCCAGACGCCCGCGGTTGTAGACGTCGCCCACGGCGACGGACATCCCGCTCTTGGATTCGCTTTCGAGGCCAGCCGTGGTGAGGACGAATCGCCGGCCACCGTCGTTGAGATACAACTCCTCCGGGCCGTAGTCGTTCGCCAGGTAGATGTCCGGCCACCGGTCGCCGTTGAAATCGGCTGACGCGGCGGCCATGGTCCAGCGTGTGCTCCCGACGCCGAGGCGGTCCGTGACGTCCTCGAACCTGCCGGCGCCGACATTCCGGAACAACAGATTCTTGCCGCCGTTGTTCGCGAATTCGAAGCTGTTATGCATGATGCGCGTCGTCGAAATCTTCCAGAGATCGACGTCATCGCGAAAGTAGGCTGTGACATAGAGGTCCAGCAGACCGTCGCGATCGTAGTCCAGCCAGATGGCACCGTTGCTGTTGACCCAGCGTCGCAGACCGGCCGCCGCTGTCACGTCCTGGAAATGCTGGCCGTCCAGATTGCGGAAAAGCGCCAGGTATCCGTAGCGGTACACCAGTACCTCTTCCCGGCCATCGTTGTCCACGTCGCCCCAGATGCTCCCCATGGACACGCCGTCGCCTGGGCGGTTGAGATCAGCCACTCCGGCGCTCGCCGCGACCTCGTCGAACGTGCCGTCGCCACGATTGCGATACAACGCGTTTGGATCACCGAAGTGGCTGTTGGTGAAATAGAGGTCGGGCCATCCGTCGGCGTTGAAGTCCGTCACCGACACGGACGCACCGAGCGCTGCGATGTGGGGCTCCACGTTGGCCAGCCTGCGGTCGAGCGTGGGTCGCCGGTGGAGAAACTGGATGCCGGCCTGGGACGCTACCTCGCGCAACACAAAACCGGGCGCCGTCGCGTCTGACGCGGCGCCGATGGCGGCTGAGTGGCCATTCTGTTGGACCGCAAACCCGATGGCCGCAAAGAAGGGAGCAGCCACGATGGCGCGCCGCGTTCCGACGGAGAGAATCACCGCCACATAATAGCGCGCAGACGCACGCGAAGCCTAGGCTCTTGTGCACGTGGCAACGATGGCGCGACCCGGGTATTTTCTGCGCATGACCGCACCCCGCCCGTATCCGATCGCCCGCGTCATCAACCTGATCCCGCCACCGTCGCAGCGATTCTGGTCGGGGAACGCGGAAGACGCCCAGCGCTGGCTGCAGGCGGGAAATGCCGCCGCCATCCTCCAGCTCCACGGCTCCTTCGCGCTGGTGGCGCAGGACGGGGAGCGCGTGATGCTGGTGCGGAGCCTCGATCGGCCCATGCGCTATTTCCTGGCCAAGGCGGCGGATGGACCGGTCCTCATTGTATCGGAACGCATCGACGAGATCGCGGCGGAACTGGCCCGTCTTGGATGGGCCGATCAGTTCCATCCGACCTACACGCGAATGGTCCCGGCCCATCATGTGACAACCCTGCGACTCATCGGGTGTCCCGATCCCAACCCCATTCATCAACGGTTCTTCGATCCCGCGCGGGGTACGCTCGCGCCCGACGTCGAAGTCATCGGTCGGCGATACATCGAGGCGCTCTACGAGGAATTGCGCCGCTGGCTCGCCGGGCAGGACCCCAAGGCTCCCATTGGCGTGCCATTCTCCGGTGGCATCGACAGCGGCGCGGTTCTGTTGTGTCTCAACTCGCTGTTGCTGAATCAGGGCCAGTCCGCAGCACGGCTGAAAGCATTTACCCTCTCCGTGGACGGTGCGGGCGAGGATGCGCGTCAGGCGCGGGAGTTTCTGAGACGTACCGGCCTCGAGATGCTGGGCGAAACCATCGACGTCGCCTCGAGCGCGTTGGATCCAAAGCGCGCCGTCGCGGTCATCGAGGACTACAAGCCGCTGGACGTCGACTGTGCCACGGTGAACCTCGCGTTGCTGGCCGCGATTCGCGCGCAGTATCCGGAGTGGGTGTTGCTGGTGGACGGCGACGGCGGTGACGAGAACCTCAAGGACTACCCCATCGAAGCGAACAGCGAGCTGACGATTCGCAGCGTCGTGAACAATTCCATGTTGTACCAGGAAGGCTGGGGCGTCGGCTCCATCAAACACTCTCTCACGTACTCGGGCGGGTACAGCCGCGGCTGCGTCCGAGGTTATGCGTGCGCCCGGGAGTTCGGGTTTGTCGACTTCAGTCCGTACACGCGTCCGCAGGTGATCGGCGTCGCGGAAGCGATACCATTCGCTGCGCTGACCGAAGGGTCGCACGAGCGCTTGTATGCGCTGAAGGGCGAGATTGTGAGCCGAGGTGTTCGTTCCGTGCTTGGCATCGATATGCCTGTGTTTCCCAAGCGGCGTTTCCAGCACGGCTCGGTGGCGGCCGCCGCGGCGGCCGGGTTGTTCCCCGCCAATGAGGAGCGGTATCGGCGCCATTTCCAGGCGCTGCATGCAAGTGCCATGTGAGCGCGTCGGCGACCGATCGACGCATTCGAGGCCTCCGCGCGCCGAAGCCCGGCGTCGATCCATGGGTGGCGCACGGCTCGATCCTGGAGGACGAGCGCCGGGCTGACGGCTCGATGCAACGGGCGCTCACTGTTTTCCTCGCCGGCGCCGAGTGTCCATTCACGTGCGCGTTCTGCGACCTCTGGCGCTGGACCATCGATGGGCCGACGCCAGCCGGCGCGCTCCCTACACAGCTTCAAGCCGTCCTCGGCGCCCTGGAGCACCCGTGGCCACACCGCGTGAAGCTCTACAATGCCAGCAACTTCTTTGACGTCCGCGCCGTGCCCGCCCAGGACCTACCGGTACTGGCACAGTTGGCTGCACCATTTGCGGGCGTGACTGTGGAGTCGCACGCCAGTACCATCGGGCCGCGCACGTTGGAGTTCGCGCGAGCGATCCGGGGACGGCTCGAGGTGGCTGTCGGGCTGGAAACCATTCATCCCATTGCCGCCAGGCATCTGAACAAACGGCTGGACCTGGATCGCTTCGACCAGGCGGCAGGCTTTCTCGCCGACAACGGCATCGATCTCCGCGTGTTCATTCTCCTGGGCGTGCCGCACGTGGACCCCGCGGAGTCGGTCGAGTGGACGGTGCGGGCCGCGGAGTACGCCTCCACACGTGGGGCTACCACCATTTCGATCATCCCGGTTCGGGGAGGGAACGGTGAAATGGAACGGCTCGAAGCGCTGGGACAATTCACGGCGCCGACGCTGACGCAGTTGGAGCGCGCGCTGGACCATTGCCTGTCGCTGAAGCGTGTTGTCGTCGCCGCCGATCTCTGGGACGTGGAGCGCATCGCGCCCTGCGACACCTGTCGTTCGGCGCGCGTGGACCGTCTGCGTCGCATCAATCTCACAGGCACGCCCACACCAGGCGTGAACTGTCACGACTGCGGAGCGGCATGACCGAGCGCTGCTCGGTGGCCATCGTCGGCAGCGGTTTCGCCGGGTCGTTGCTGGCACGCGTGCTGGCCGTGGTGGGCCACAACGTCGTGTTGCTGGAGCGCGGAACGCATCCGCGATTCGCGATCGGTGAATCCACTACGCCGCTCGCCAATCTGTCGTTGGAACGCCTGGCGCGATGCTACGGACTTGCAGACTGCTATCGGTTGGCGGCGCATGGGCGCTGGCTGGACCACCTGCCGGATGTGCGGCGTGGTCTCAAGCGCGGATTCACCTTCTATCGTCACCATCCTGACCAGCCCTTCGAGAACGCAGGGCTCGAATCGGAACGACTGCTCGTCGCGGCCAGCCCCAACGACGCCATTGCCGACTCGCATTGGCTGCGCGCTGACGTGGACCATCATTTCGTCCGACAGGCCATCGACGCAGGCGTTGACTATCGCGACCGCGTGGACTTGACGGGTGCCGAATTCAATTCGCACGGCGCGCGTCTCAGCGGGAGTCGCAATGGCGTCGCGCTGGATCTCCAGGCCGACTTTGTCATCGATGCGTCCGGGCCGGGAGGGTTTCTGGCGCGCGCGCTGGCCATTCCGTCTGGTCTGGCACGCGCGAAAACCGCATCAGCGGTTGTGTTCAGCCACTTCGCCGATGTTCACCTCATGAGCAACGTTGTGCCAGGATTGCCGGAGGGGCCGTATCCCGATGATTGGGCTGCGGTGCATCATCTCATCGACGAGGGATGGATGTATGCGCTGCGCTTCGATCATGGCGTAACCAGCGCGGGCTTTGCGCTCTCACCTCGCGGTGTTGCGGCAATGGGCGAGAGGGCCACCGCGTCTCCAGACGCACTGTGGACCGCGCTCCTGGCCCGCTATCCGTCCATCCAGGCGCTGTTCAGCGACGCGACACCGTTGATGCCTGTCGCATTCCGGGCCCGCATTCAACATCGTCTCACACGTGCCGTCGGCGAACGGTGGGCGCTATTGCCGCACGCGTACGCCTTCACCGATCCGCTGTTCTCCACAGGAATCGCGTGGAGTCTCAGAGCCGTGGAGCGACTGGCGCTGTGTTTCGAGCATGGCACGCGCGGCACGCTCCCAACTGTCGATGAGCTCGAGCGGTACGACGCGCTCCTGTGCGCCGAGGCCGATCAAATCGACAACTTGGTGGCGGGCTCGTACGAGGCGATGGCGCATTTCGATCTCTTTGCGGCGCACGCGATGATCTATTTCGCGATGGTTTCCTTCGCGGAGCTTCGCCAGCGCCTCGTGCAACGCGACTCACCCGGGGCGGTGTGGAGCGGATTCCTGGGAGTCGGCGACCCTGGGGCGGAACCCATGCCGGGTGAGGCTTACCGCCGGCTGATTCGCATCACGAAAGGGCGCGGTGGCCCCGGTTCCGCGGCCCAGCGTCGTGGCTTCACGCAGTGGGTGAACTCGGTGATCGCTGAACGAAACGCCGTAGGCCTGGGTGCACCCGCGCGCCATCACTTGTATCCCGTGGACATGGATACGCTCATCGAACGACACGCGTTACTGGGACTGAGCCGCGAGGATCTTCTGGCGGCGCTGCCCGCGCTACGCGGGATGACGCCCGAACCGGCGCTCGGCTGATCCTACCGCGCATCGTATTGGAAAAGCCAAGTGAGCTCCTCGTGGCGGCGCTTCAGCGGCGCACCACACGAGTGTTGTACTCCCGGAGATAGCGCTGGCGTGCCGAGTCAGCAGGGTATGCCTCGCCCGGCGCGTATGGATAGGACTTGATGGCATGGAACGGCAGTGGTTCTACCGTGTTCCCGAACGCCGTGTTCAAATCAGCGTCCTTGATCCAGCCGTCTGTGTACAGCAGAAACGTTCGCTTCCAGCCGGGGGGGACGGCACCCACCGACGTGGCGTCGAACTGCACGGTGGTCTCGTCGCCAGGCGCCATGATGACATAGCGGTCGTCGGCATCGCGCAGGAGCGGAAGCACGTCACCCAAGCGCGTGAACGCGCCTTTTATCGTGCGCCACGGCGAGTCCTTTCGCACATCGTCGTACGCAAACCAGTGTGGCCCGCTGCCGCCTTTCCGATACATCCGGGAAAAACCGCGCGTGTGCAGATCGGCCGCTACCGGATCGATCGTGGTTGTGCGAGCGACATCTGGCGGAGCGTTGCTGGCGACGAATGCCTGATCCCAGGCGATGTACATGTTGGTGCGGATGCGGACGTGGTGATCGGCGGTGGGGAACTTGCCTGCGAGATCGATGACGATCGTCTTGTCTTTCCCCGATGGGAACCCGATGTTGTCGATGGCAGTCTCCCATTCGCCACGCGTATTCCGCACTTCCAGCGACGGCATGACCGCGCGGAGATCCTGCTGCTGGCCCAGCGCGATGTTGATGCTCGCATCCGTGGGGTAGATCCATCCCCGCAGGAAGAGAAGCGTTCCGGCTCGACCCGCGTCCTTGCCGAGATCGAGCGTCACGTGATGCGGCTCTACGATTCCCTGATAGCGGGTCGGCGTGAAGTTCGACACATAGACGTCATCGCGGTCGCGCAGTGCTGGCAGCACGTCGGTGCCCCGGTGATCGACGGCCGACAGAGGAGGGCCGCGCCGTACCGCCTGGAACGTTCGCAGCTGCACCGGCCCCGGTGGCACGAAGCGCTCGTCCACGAAGATTTCCACGGAATCCGGATGGTCTACCGCCAGCAGGCGGATCTCGTCCAGAAATGCCGTCTCCCAGAGTTCTTCCGTGAACTGCAGCACGTAGCGGCCGTTGCGCGGTTGCAGCGCATCGCCGGGGATCCGCAGGAACTCCTGTGACGCGCCGGCCGGAGCGTAGGCGGTCTTGCTCGTCCCGCCCATGATGCCCAGCGGCATGCCCAGGGCGCTACGCCACATGACATCCGTCACGAACCGGAACTGTTTGCCGTCCCAGGTATAGAGGAATGCGCACGAACCCTTGAGCTGCTCGAGCTCCAGCACGTCCTGATCGGTGCCGGGAAAGTAGATGGTCTGCGGCACGCCGTTGGTCCACTCCACGCGGAGCACGTCCGCCTTGAGGTGGGTGCCCAGCCCGAAGTGTGTGATGCGCGACGTGACCACGCGGGTCTGATAGATCTCGCCGGCCCGTACTTCAAGGCGCGAGCCGATACCGAAGGTGTTGTTCTTTCCGCTGCCGGTTCGCAACCCCTGAAGCTGTACTTGCATGGCGAGGCTGGTGTTGCCGCCATCGTTGCGCAGGAGGTGCACGCCCACGGAGTCGCCCAGAAAAAAATCCTGGTCGCCGTCGGCATCCACGTCGCTCACGGCGATGGCCGTCACTTCCGGATCTCGGCCGCTGGCCTGTAAAGCCGCCGGCAGCAGGCGCGAGCGGTCATCGAACACGCCGGAGCCGTTGTTGCGAAGAAGAAACACGCCACGCCGTCCCGCGGCCAGCAAATCGAGCCAGCCGTCATTGTCATAGTCCACGAACTCCGCGCCCACCGTGCCGACGCGTCCCAGCCGCGCGAAGGCCGCCGCCGATCGGGCATCGGGCGCGAAGGTGCCGTCGCCCCGATTGCGCCAGAGCGCCGGGGGGCCGGCATCCGTGCTCGCCAGCAGGATGTCGAGCCAGCCATCGTTGTTGTAGTCGCCGACCGCGACTCTCCCGTAACCTGTCGCCAACGCAATGCCGCTCGAGGCTGCAGCGTCGCGAAATCCCGCCGTGCCGCCCGCCGCGTTCAAATAGAGGCCCGGAGCACCTTGCGGGTTCGCGACCACCACGTCGATACGCGCGTCGCCGTTGAAGTCGCCGATGGCGGCGTCTGCCGCACGCGCAGAGATCGCAAGATTTCCGGTGGTCGCCAGGTCCGTGAAGGTGCCGTCGAGATTGTTGCGGTACAGACGACTTCTGTCTGCACCGACCACGAACAGATCGAGATCGCCGTCGTGGTCCAGGTCGGCGACAATGGCGCTGCGCGCGCCCGCGACATCGGCGACTCGGGCCTTGGCGGTCACGTCCCCAAAGGCTCCACGTCCGTCGTTGCGCAACAGATGGCCGCGCCCGTCACCGCCAATGGCGTACAGGTCCAGCCAGCCATCGTTGTCGAAATCCGCGAACGTGGCGTACGCCGCGCCTGTTGGCAGGGTGATGCCCGCGCGCGAGGTGACGTCAGACAGGTATCCGCCCTGCGGCGCGTAGACATGCGGCACCGACCGTTGCGATGCGGCGCCAGCCGACAACGACACGAACAGGTTGTCTGTGCCATCTCCGTCGTAATCCCCCAACGCCATCGCGCTCGCACGACTTCCAGGCGCACCAATACCTGCTTCGCTCGTCATGTCCGTGAACTGGACGTCGGCGACGCGGCTGCGAGGCATGAGTCCGCGCGTCGTGATCAGAGATTGCGGATTGAAGGCCAAGACAGGGCGCCCGACGAGCGGGCCCTCCAGCCACTTCACCTCTTCCAGCGCCGCCTGATACGGCGACGTGAGCTCCATGAGATGGAGAAAACGATCAAATGGAGGTCGCGCCAACTCTGGTCTGCCCGAGCGCAGTAGCTGCATCGTCGAGTCCAGCAGTGGCCTGGCCTCCACAGGAGGCTCGGGGCGGAGCCGGCGCACGTCCTCCAGATGCCGCATCGCGCTGTCGGCCGCACCGCGTCGCATCAGGGCGTCGACCAGTTTGAGCCTGACGGCAAGGTTGCCGGGAGCCAATGTCAGCACTTCGCGCAGTCGGCGCTCATACCGTTCCCTGGCCCCACTGTCCGCGGCGGCTGCCTCGAGTTCGCCGAGCGCATAGACCACTCGCGCGTCCGGCCGCAGTTTCTCGAGGATCTCGCGCGCATCATCCATTCGTCCCGTGAGCGCGTACAGCTTGGCCGCGATCAGCGCGATCTCTGGACTCGTAGAATTCATGCGACGGGCGCGGTTCAATTGCGTCTCCGCCTCCCGGTAGCGGGCACCCCTCAAGTAGGTGAGGCCAAGGTTGGCATATCCCAGCGGATCATCCGGAGCGAGCTGCACGACCTTCTTGAACTGCTGTTCCGCCTCGCTCAGTTGGCCGATTTGCAAATCGTTCAGGCCCAGCGAGTGTGCCGTGAGAAGTTCCTGGCGGTCCACGGGTTCCTTGCGACAGCCATGCGCGGCGATAAGCAATGCCGCGGCGCCCATCGAAATGGTCAGACGCGCTATACGTCTCATGCGGATCTCATGTGGATCTCAGGTGTTCGTGGTCGCGTCAAGGAAAGATTTGGCCCTTGGCAGAAGGACCATCCGTTTGCCATACTGCTGTCCTTCGCCGGAAAGGTGGCCAGTCTCGATGGTGACGTAAATCGTGGTGACGTAAAATCGTGCGCAACACCCTGCGGCGCGCATTGTGGTTCACGGCTGGCGCGCTGTCCTGCGTGGGCTGTCAGCGCGCGGCTGCCGTTCCCCCGCTCTTCGAGCTCGTGGCGCCCGCGGCCAGCGGCGTCACCTTCGTGAACGCGCTGCCCGAAGACACGGCCTTCAACATCCTGACCTATCTCTATTACTACAACGGAGGCGGGGTCGCCGCGGGAGACGTCAACAACGACGGCCTTCCGGACTTGTACTTCACCTCCAACCTCGGCACGAACCGTCTGTACCTGAACAAGGGTAACTACCGGTTCGAGGATGTCACGGACCGCGCCGGCGTTGGCGGTACCGAGGGATGGACCAGCGGAGCGACCATGGCCGATGTGAACGGCGACGGCCGGTTGGATATCTACGTGTCCGGCGTGAGCTACCGCTCGATGCATGGCCGTAACGTGCTCTATCTCAATCAGGGCGACGGCACCTTCATCGACGCGACGAAGCAGTTCGGGTTGGAGCACGCCGGCTATTCGACGCAAGCCGCGTTCTTCGACTATGACGCGGACGGCGACCTGGACATGTACCTCCTCAACTCCTCGGTGCACACGGACCGCGGCGTCAGTGCGCGGCCGCAGCGCGAACCTCGCCATCCCAGGGCGGGGGACCGCCTCTTCAGAAATGATGGCGGCCGCTTTTCCGACGTGAGCGCGCGCGCGGGGATCTACGGCGGGGTGGAGGGCTACGGGCTTGGCGTGGTGGCCAGTGACTTCGACGTCGATGGCTGCATCGATCTCTTTGTCGCGAACGACTTTCAGGAAAACGACTTTCTCTACTCCAACAACTGCGACGGCACGTTCACGGAATCGATCGCGCGGGCCATGGGCCACACCAGCCGCTTCTCAATGGGTGTTGACGCGGCGGATTTCGACAACGATCTGAAGCCCGATCTCGTGGTGCTGGACATGCTCCCGGAACGCGAAGACATCCTCAAGCGGTCCGCGACAGCGGAAAGCTTCGAGATCTTCACCCTGAAATCGCGCGCCGGATACCACCCGCAATACGCGCGCAACACGTTGCAATTGAATCGCGGCGGACTGCGCTTCAGCGAGATCGGGCTGCTGGCTGGCGTTTTCGCCACCGACTGGAGCTGGAGCGCGCTCTTTGCGGATCTCGACAATGATGGCCGCAAGGACCTGTTCATCACCAATGGTATTTACCGGCGCCCGAACGATCTGGACTACATCGCCTTCGTGAGCCAACCGTCGGTGCAGGCGTCGCTCGAACGGGGAGGAGCCGCGGCGAACATGGCGGTG
This sequence comes from Gemmatimonadota bacterium, assembly GCA_031395945.1. Lineage (GTDB taxonomy): Bacteria > Gemmatimonadota > Gemmatimonadetes > Gemmatimonadales > Gemmatimonadaceae > DASPMP01. The sequence goes on from JANNJV010000184.1 coordinate 24,559, forward strand.
TTCAATCGGATGCCCCGCGAGCCACTGGGAAACTATGCGTATCGGAACAACGGTGACCTTACGTTCGAGAACATGGCGGAATCGTGGGGACTTGCGCGGCCAGGTTTCTCGAACGGTGCGGTCTATGTGGATCTCAACAACAGTGGCGCGCTGGATCTCGTCGTCAACAACATCAACGCGCCGGCATCCATCTATCGGAACCGCGCGCGCCAGCAGGGGAGCCACCACTTCCTTCGCGTGGCGCTGCGCGGTGTGGGTGGCAACACGTCCGGTATCGGAGCCAAGGTCATCGTCAGGCACGGTGGCACCACCCAGCTGCTCGAACAGATGCCGACCCGCGGATTTCAGTCTTCGGTTGACCACCGGTTGCATTTCGGACTCGGCGCGTCCACCCGCGTGGATTCTCTCACCGTCATCTGGCCCGACGGGCGGTTCCAGGTGCACACGAATGTGGCGGCGGACACGCAAGTGGATCTGGCGCAGGATAGCGCTGCGGGTCGCTTCCGGTATCGCGACACGACGCGGCGGCCCGCGCTGTTCGCTGACGTGACGCATCAATCGGGAATTTCGTTCACACACAGGGAGGACGACTTCGTCGACTTCAATCGCCAGCCCCTCATGCCGCACATGCTGTCGACGGAAGGGCCTGCGTTGGCGGTCGGGGACGTGAACGGCGACGGGCTCGACGACATGTATGTCGGGGGGGCGAAGTGGCAATCGGGCCAGCTCTTCGTTCAGCAACAGGACGGAAGCTTCCGAAACTCCACCCAGCGCGCGTTCGTGCTGGACAGTCTGGCCGAGGACGTGGACGCGGCTTTCTTCGACGCCGATGGCGACGGTGATCAGGATTTGTATGTGGTGAGCGGCGGTGCTGAGTTCTCAGGAGCAGCCGAGGCGCTTCGCGATCGGTTGTACCTCAACAACGGCCGCGGCAGCTTTGATCGCAATCGGGACGCGCTGCCCGAGTTCTTCCACACGGGCTCCTGTGTCGCTCCCGGAGATTTCGATGCCGACGGCCATGTGGACCTGTTCGTCGGCAGCAGAGTGGTGTCGGGCAGTTACGGACCGGCGCCGCGCAGCTACCTGCTCCACAACGACGGCACGGGACGATTCGTCGACGTCACGAAGGAACGGGCGCCCGCCCTGGCCGAAGTCGGGATGGTGTCGGACGCAGCGTGGCTGGATCACGATGACGACGGTGTCCTGGACCTGGTGGTTGTGGGCGAATGGATGCCGGTGACGTTGTTCGCGCAGCGCGACGGCAGGTTCACAGATCTCACGCGCACGGCCGGGCTGGGCGACTCGCGAGGGTGGTGGAACAGCGTCACGGTGGCGGACATGAACGCAGATCGCCGGCCCGACCTGGTGCTTGGCAACCTTGGTCGCAACTCGTATATCAGGGCGTCGGCAACCCGGCCGGCGCGGTTGTACGTGGGCGACTTCGGCCTGAACGGCGTGCTCGAACAGATCCTTACTTTTTACAAAGGGGACGTGAGCTATCCGCTTCTGGGACGCGATGAGATGGTGCGCCAGATTCCCCAGCTGCGTAGCAGATATCCCAGCTACGAAGCGTTCGGCGCAAGCCGGGTGGAAGACGTGTTCTCCGGCTCCGAATTGAGCCGGGCACGCGTGCTCGAGGCGCAGACCTTCGAGACGGCGGTTGCGCTCAATGACGGAGGCGGCAAGTTCCGCATGCGGCCGCTCCCGGCCACCGCGCAGTTCGCACCGGTATACGCCGCCGTTGCCGAGGACTTTGAGGGCGACGGCCGCGTCGATCTGCTGCTGGCTGGCAACCTTCACGGTGTCCCTCCCGTGCTAGGTCGCTACGACGCCAGCTACGGTACCCTGTTGCGAGGGCAGGGCGACGGCCAGTTTATGCCGGTGTCATTGGAGGAAAGCGGACTGCTCATCGAGGGTCAGGTCCGTCGCATCGCCTCATTCCGCAGTGCGCTCGGCGGCCGCTCCATTGCCGTCGCGCGAAACAACGACAAACTGCTGGTGTTCCGCGCTCGCTCTGCATCCCATCCACTTCCTGTTTCCTCTCCCTGAACTGACCACATGTCCAACATCCATTTCTGGGACTATGTCGTTATCGGTGGCTACTTCCTCGTGCTGCTGTGGATCAGCGTCTGGGCGGCAAAACGAGAAAAGAATGTAAGCTCCGACTACTTCCTCGCCGGCCGAGATGTGGGTTGGCTTGCGGTGGGCGCGAGTCTCTTCGCGTCGAACATCGGGAGCGAACACCTCGTCGGGCTCGCCGGGACGGGTGCTGCGAGCGGATTGGCCGTGGGGCACTTCGAATGGCTTGCCTGCTTCATGCTGCTGCTACTGGGCTGGTTGTTCGTGCCGTTCTATTTGAGAAGCGGCGTCTACACCATGCCGGAGTTTCTGGAGCGCCGGTACAACTCCGCGGCGCGCTGGTATTTCACCTGGGTATCCGTCATCGGGTATGTCCTCACGAAGATCAGCGTCACGCTGTTCGCCGGGGGCATTGTGATGCGCGCAGTGACCGGGCTGGATCTCTGGACAAGCGCCGGTTTGTTGATCGTTGTCACCGGTCTGTACACCATCGTGGGCGGACTTCGCGCCGTGATCTACACGGAAGTGGCTCAGGCCGTGGTACTGATCGTGGGTTCGGCGGCCTTGATGTTCATCGGACTGAATGAGATCGGGGGTTGGGACCAGCTGCAGGCCAGGTTGCCGGCGGACTACTTCTCCATGTGGAAGCCATCGAACCATCCGGATTTCCCGTGGACTGGAGTGATATTCGGCGCGCCGATCCTGGGTGTGTGGTACTGGTGTACGGATCAGCACATCGTGCAACGGGTGTTGGCAGCCAAGAACATCAGCGAGGCGCGGCGCGGTACCATCCTCGCTGGTTATCTGAAGATCCTCCCGGTGTTCATCTTTGTGTTGCCCGGCATGATCGCCGCAGCGCTGTACACCGATGTTCGCGGCGGCGCAGCCGATTCGGCATATCCAGCGCTGGTGACACGCCTGCTGCCCGCTGGCTTCAAGGGCCTGGTGCTCGCGGGAATGCTCGCGGCGCTCATGAGCTCATTGGCGTCCGCGTTCAACTCGTGTTCGACGCTGCTCACGTGGGACGTCTATCGCAAGCTTAAGCCGCAGGCCACCGAGGCGGAACTCGTGACGTTCGGGCGGGGCTCCACCATCGTCCTGACGGGACTCGGGCTCGCTTGGATCCCGTTCATGAAGTACGTCTCGCCGCAGATCTACATCTACCTGCAAAGCGTACAGGCGTACATCGCACCGCCCATCGCCGCCTGCTTCCTGCTGGGTGTACTCAGCCCGCGGTTGAATGGCACCGGCGCCATGTGGTCCTTGATCAGCGGCCTTATACTCGGCGCGGCGCGCCTGGGGATGGAGTTGGGCAAGGCGCACCTGACGCCCGGCTCGGTGTTTCACTGGTTCGCCACCGTGAATTTCCTGCACTTTGCCGCATACCTCTTTGTCTTTTCCACCGTGGTACTCGTGGTGGGCAGCCTCGTGACCAAGGCGCCTTCGGCGGAACGAGTGGCAGACCTCACCTACAAGACGGCAGCCACGTCGCCCGCAACCGAGGACGCGCCTGGGATGCGGCGCGGCAACATCATCGCGTCCGTGGGCCTTGCCGCTTTGATCGGCATTCTGTGGATCATATTCCGATAACCAGCAGGCAGTTGCATCGATTGTTTCCGATACGCGAGCGCGGATCGTCGGCGGTGTTGCGTACGACACGAAACGTCACCGCCGCGACCTTCGCCGTTCTGCTGGGCGCATGTACTGTCGCCGCGCCCGCGGCGACAGCACCGGCGCAGGCGGACCTCTACGAGCCGTCGCGCTCGTTGGGAGCGCTGTTTCACGACGTGCAGCTGGCCGGCGTGTTTTCCGATTCGAAGACGTTCGCGGACGCGCGTCCGCGCTTTTCGCCCGCGGACATCGTCGCCAGGTACGGCGGCGCTCGTTCGACGGCGGGATTCGACTTGCGGACATTCGTGGAACAGAACTTCGAGCTTCCGCGGCCGTATGGCGGTGAATTTCGTGCCGACACCACGCGCAGCATGGACGATCACATTCGGGCACTGTGGCCGGTGCTCACGCGCGCCCGTGACACCGCGCATGCCAACTCCTCGCTGATACCGCTTCCCAATCCATACGTGGTACCGGGTGGGCGATTCCGCGAAGTGTACTACTGGGATTCGTATTTCACGATGATTGGCTTGGTGGAGAGCGGCCGCAGGGATCTGGTGCGCAACATGCTGGACAACTTTGCGCATCTGATCCTGACCGTGGGGCACATTCCCAACGGAAACCGCACGTATTATTTGAGCAGAAGCCAGCCGCCATACTTCGCCGCGATGGTGGGCTTGTACGCGCGGGCGGCGGATAGTGTCCAGGCGCTGCGCTATCTGAAAGCACTCGAGGCGGAGCACACGTTCTGGATGACCGGCGCCACCGGGCTGCGCCGGGGCGAGGCGTTCCGCCGCGTGGTACGGCTCCCGAGCGGCGCGGTGCTCAATCGCTATTGGGATGACCGGCCCGCGCCGCGGCCGGAAGCCTACAAGCCAGACTACGAGATCGCGCAGACGATGCGCGAGGGCGACCGCGAGCGATTCTATAGAAACGCGAAGGCCACCGCGGAGAGCGGTTGGGATTTTTCCAGCCGATGGATGCGGGATTCGTCCGATCTTCGCACGCTGGAGACCATCGACCTGGTGCCGGTGGACCTCAACAGCCTGCTCTATCATGCCGAGCGCACCATTCAGGCGTTGCGCGCGTTCCGTAATGGCCCTGGCGATAGCGAGGTCGCGCAGCGCTTTGGCGTGATGGCTGACGACAGACGTCAGGCATTGCTGGCGGCGGCCTATGATTCTGGGGCTGGTTTCTTTTTTGATGTGAGATGGCGGACCGGTGAGCGTGTCACCGATCGTCCGACGCTGGCAGCGGCGGCGCCTTTGTACTTCGGGCTCGCGACCCCGGAGCAGGGGAGGGCTGTTGCGGCACGCCTCGAGCGGGATTTCCTCAAGCCAGGTGGGTTCGTTACCACCAACATCGTCTCAGGCCAGCAATGGGATGCGCCGAATGGATGGCCGCCGTTGCAATGGCTCACCATGGAAGGCGTGCGACGCTACGGCCGGTCCGATCTCGCGGATGAAGCAAGTCGCCGGTGGCTGACGTTGAACCGGCGAACGTACCGGGCGACGGGGAAGATGACGGAAAAGTACGATGTCGTCGACCTGAGTCGCCCCGCGGGCGGAGGCGAGTACCCGAATCAGGACGGATTCGGGTGGACGAACGGCGTCGCGATCGCGCTCTCCGCGCAACGATCGCCTTAAGAAGTCCGTCGTTGGACGGTGTCGATTTCGGGTGGCTTCGCTCGACGTTAGTGTGGAGCGTAGGTTGAGCCGGCGACGACGTGACCGGACGCCATGCTCCGAACGTCAACCGGAACACAGCAGGAGACACGACGATGCGATTCATGGTCATAGTCAAGGCAAACAAGGACTCGGAAGCCGGCGTCATGCCCAGCGAGCTGCTGCTTGCCGAGATGGGCAAGTACAATGAAGACCTGGTGAAAGCGGGCGTCCTTCTCGCCGGCGAAGGGCTGCATCCGAGCTCGAAGGGAGCCCGGGTGAGATTCGCCGGCAGCAAGCGCACCGTCAGCGACGGCCCCTTCGCCGAGACGAAGGAGCTGGTGGCCGGCTTCTGGCTCATCCAGGTGAAATCGCGGGAAGAGGCCATCGAGTGGGTGAAGCGCGCGCCGAACCCGTTCCCGGGCACCGAGTCGGAAGTGGAGATCAGGCAGGTATTCGAGGCCGACGACTTCGGCGCCGAATTCACTCCGGAGCTTCGGGAGCAGGAGAAGCGCGTCTTCGAGCAGGCGAAGGCGAACGCCAGGCGGTAGTGGCCACTTCCGATGCGCATCGCGCGATCGATGCGGTCTGGAGGATCGAGTCAGCGAAGCTGATCGCAGGTCTCACCAGGCTCGTGCGCGATGTCGGCCTTGCCGAGGACCTTGCGCAGGATGCCCTGGTCGCCGCACTGGAGCGGTGGCCGGAGTCGGGTGTTCCGGACAATCCCGGCGCGTGGCTCATGGGAACCGCGAAGCACCGCGCCATCGACATGATGCGTCGCGGGAAGCTAATCGAGCGCAAGCACGAACTGATCGGGCACGAACTCGAGGCGCTGCAGCAAACGGCGCCGGACCTCGACGCGGCGATCGACGACCATGTCGGCGACGATCTGCTTCGGCTGGTGTTCATCGCCTGCCATCCCGTATTGTCGCGGGAGGCGCGTGTCGCGCTCACACTCCGGTTGCTGGGCGGTCTCTCCACCGACGAGATCGCGCGGGCTTTCCTCATCTCCGAAGCCACTGTGGCGCAGCGAATCGTGCGCGCCAAACGAACACTGTCGGAAGCGCGGATCCCCTTCGAGGTGCCGCGCGGAGTGGAGCTTGAATCGCGCATCTCATCCGTACTCGAGGTGATTTACCTGGTGTTCAATGAGGGATACTCGGCAACAGCCGGGGACGACTGGGTGCGACCCGCCCTCTGTGACGACGCACTGCGTCTCGGCCGTATCGTCGCCGAACTGGCGCCAGCCCAGCCTGAGGTGCATGGGCTGGTGGCGCTCATGGAGATCCAGGCGTCGCGTTTGCGCGCTCGCGTGGGTCCGTCGGGTGAGCCGGTGCTTTTGCTCGAGCAGGACCGCGGCAGGTGGGACCACCTGCTCATCCGTCGCGGGCTGACGGCGCTCGATCGCGCTGAGGCGATGGGTGGCGCGCTGGGGCCCTACGCGCTGCAGGCGGCCATTGCGGCGTGCCACGCGCGCGCGCGAACCGCCGAGCAGACCGACTGGGTGCGCATCTCGGCGCTGTACGACGCCCTCGCCCAACTTTCGCCGTCGCCCATCGTGGAGCTGAACCGTGCCGTGGCGGTCGCGATGGCGTTCGGTCCGGACGCCGGACTGGAGCTGGTCGATAACCTCGTTTCCGAGCCGTCGCTCAAGTCGTACCACCTGCTGCCTAGCGTGCGGGGGGACCTGCTCTTCAAATTGGGGCGGTTGGAAGAGGCGGGCGCTGAATTCGCCAAGGCTGCCTCCCTCACCCGAAACGAACGGGAGCGGGCCTTCTTGCTGGATCGTGCCCGCGCCTGCAGTTAAACCCTACGGGGCTATGGGCTGTGGGCGATGGGCTATCGGCTCCAGACCCAAGTTCACGGGAGATGTCGATTCCCGTCCACCTGGTTCGACGTATATACAGCAGGCCATAGGCTATGGGCTTTGAGCATTGGGATCTAGAGCCCAAGCGCAAAGCTCAATAGCCCAAAGCCCAAAGCCTAATCCCAGAGCCCAATGATTCCCGACCTTCGCTACGCACTCCGCAGCTTGTCGCGCTCCCGCGGCTTTACGGTGGCCGTGGTACTGACCCTCGGACTCGGCATCGGCGCCAACACTGCCATTTTCAGCGTCGTCCGCGGCGTGCTGCTCAAGCCGTTGCCTCACAAGGAAGGCGACCGACTGGTCTACCTGCGGCAGTCCATCAACGGGCCTGGAGGCGAAAACGTCCTCTTTTCCGTTCCGGAGATTCTGGACTTCCGCAACAGCACAAAGTCGCTGGCCGGGATCGCCGAGTACTCGCAAATGACCTACACGCTTCAGGGCGAAAACGACGCCGTCCGGATCAACGTGGGCTTGGTCACGGGCAATTACTTCGACGTGATGGGGCTGCGGCCCGTCATCGGCCGCGTGACCAACACCGCTGACGACGGCACCGGTGTTCCGCCGGTCATGGTGCTCACTCACGAATACTGGACGAAGCGATTTGGCGGCGATCCAGGCATCATCGGCAAAACCGTGAAAGTCGATGGTCGCGCAGTGACGGTGGTAGGCGTGGTGCAAGCGGCGCCGACGTTCCCCACTCGCATGGACGCGCTGATGAACATGGTCATCAGTGAGCATCACACGAGCGCATTGATGGTGCAGGGACGCACGCACCGGATGACCGAGATGATCGCCCGGCTTGCGCCCGGCGCCACGGTGCAGCAGGCGCGCAACGAGATCGCCGCCATCCGCAGCCGCGTACAGGCGGAACATGCTGAGGCCTACGACAAGAATTCCGGGTACCGGGTGGCACTGATCCCGTTCCAGGAGGTGCTCGGAGAGCGTGCTCGGCTTACCCTGTTCCTGCTCATGGGAGCCGCTGCCTTCGTGATGATCATCTCTGCCGCGAATGTGGCGAACCTCACGCTCATGCGGGGCGTTCGGCGCGAGCACGAACTGGTGGTGCGCGCGGCACTGGGAGCCGGTGTCGGACGGCTGCGGCGGTTGCTGCTCGTGGAGAATCTTCTGCTGGCATCGATGGGGGCGGCGCTGGGGATGGTGTTCGCCATCGGTGGGGTGCGACTCCTGATCTCACTCGCCGAGCGCTACTCGCCGCGCGCCGGCGAGATTCGGCTGGACGGGATGGTGTTGGGGTTCACCCTGCTGCTGACGCTCGGCGTGGCATTGCTCCTCGCTTTCGTCGCGTCCATCCCCAAGGAGGGGACCCTGGGCCGATGGATCTCCGCGGGCGTCAACCGCATGAGCGCGAGCGTCAAACGCCAGCGTCTCCAACGTGGTTTGGTGGTGGCGCAGATCGCGGTGTCCGTGATGCTGCTGGCCGGCGCGGGCTTGCTCACGCGCACCATGCTGCAGCTGGCAGAGGTGAAGACCGGCTTGAACGCCGAGGAAGTGCTCACCATGGAAGTGCCGCTTTTGGTGCCGGGCCGGAGCGATGCGGCCGCGAAAGACCTCTACGACCGCATGAAGCTCGAGATCGGCGCGATTCCCGGTGTCAGTGAAGTCGGTGTCGGCTCCACGACCCCACTTCGCTCCACGGAGTTCCAGTTGGAGATCAAGGCGGATGGTCACACACCGGCCGTGGGCGAGGCCATGCCGCGCGCTGAATTCCGAACAGCCAATCCGGAATACTTCCGGGCCGCGGGAATCCCGCTGCTGAAAGGGCGAGAGTTCTATACCACCGACAAGAGCGGTTCGCAGATGGTGGTGATCATCAACAAGACGTTGGCGGACAAATTCTTTCCCAACCGTGATCCCGTGGGGCAACGCGTCGCCTGGACCGGTGACGTGCTGCGTTTCATCGGTATCAGCGGCGATTGGCGCACGATCGTTGGCGTGGTAGGCGACACGAAGGACGGCGGCATGGACGCCGAGCCTCGGGGAGTGGTGTTTCTGCCGTTCGCGCAGGAGCAGGCGTGGTCGGGGTCGTTCGTGATTCGCGCCGCGAGCAACGCCGCCGCGCTGGTGCCAGCCACCACCCGGCTCATCCGAAGCATCACCCCTACTGATCCCATCGAGAACGTGCTCACGGTGTCGCAGATCAAGGATCAGAGCATCGCGCCGCGCCGGTTGAATGCGGTGCTGGTGTCGTCGTTTGGCGTGCTCGCGGTGATCATCGCAGCGGTTGGCATCGCTGGTGTGCTGGCGTTCTCGGTGAGCTCCCGCACGAACGAGATAGGCATTCGCATGAGCCTTGGGGCGAACAGCGCACGCGTGCAGCGCATGATCCTGATGGAAGGCGGCGTGCTCCTGGTGATCGGGCTGGTGCTGGGAGTTGGCGGCGCGCTCCTGGCCACACGGCTCATTAGTGGGCTGCTCTTTGGGGTTACTCCACACGATCCACTCACGCTCACGGGTGTTGCCCTGGTCATGGTGGCCGTGGGGGTAGGCGCGTGCTGGATTCCCGCGTTACGCGCGGCGCGCATCGATCCGGCGATCACGATGCGGGGACAATGACCCGTGGGAACGCGTCCCTACGTTCTCGCTGAGACAACCTGGAAGACTGTCAGCACCACGCCATATACCGCGGCGATTCTGCCATGGGGCGCCACGGAAGCGCACAACTATCATCTGCCGTACGCTACGGACAACATCCAGGCCGAGCAGATTGCCATCCGCGCAGCGGAACAGGCGTGGAATCGCGGCGCGCGTGTCGTGGTGCTTCCAACCGTGCCCTTCGGCGTCAACACCACGCAACTGGATATCAAGCTCTGCCTGAATATGAATCCCGCGACGCAGGCGGCGCTGCTCGCTGACCTGGTGTCCGCGTTGGACGGGCAGGGTATCCGGAAGCTGTTGATCCTCAACGGCCATGGCGGCAACGACTTTCGTCAGATCGTTCGCGAGCTGCAACCGAAGACGAAGGTGTTTCTCGCCACCATCAATTGGTGGTCCTGCGTGGACGCCACGCAATTCGTCGAGGAGGCCGGTGATCATGCCGGGGAAGCCGAGACGGCGGCGATGCTGCATCTGGCGCCTGACCTCGTTCGCCCGCTGACTGAGGCCGGGCCCGGGCGGGCACGGACCTCACGCCTCACGGGCGTGCGCGAAGGGTGGGCCTGGGCACCGAGACGCTGGACGCAGGTCACGGCCGACACGGGTATCGGTAACCCGTCGAAAGCCACGGCCACGAAGGGCGAGGCGTACCTGAAAGCCGCCGCGACCAGAATTGCCGGGTTCCTCGTCGAACTCGCGTCGCTGGACGTGGATGATTTGTACGCCGAATAGTCAGGCGGCGGCTCTAGCCAACCCGCGCCGCCGCCTTCATTCTTGACGGCCCTCCCCACGGTTGGTCGGTACCCACCTGAGACTGCACGTCATGCGTCGTCCCCATCTCCTGATTCTGCCTGCTCTGCTCATCGCGTGTGCCGCCACGGCGAGCGTCGCTAGTGCGCAATCACTCCGGTCCAAGGTGAACGATCTGTTCATTTTCGGCAGCGGCGAGAACGCCTTGCAACTTGGTGGCACATCCGATCCCAATAATCCTCAGAGCATTCGCAATCACGGCGATCATTTTGTGCCGGCTGCGGTAACGCAGAACGGGTCGATCATCACCTTTCTCACCATCGCGGCGGGGCAGAGCGTCTCGAACGTACCCATCGGTGCGACGAGCAGCGGCGAGACCTTCCGGTTCGAGGGGGGCGCCCCGGTCAAGACGTCCACGTCGGCAGGGCCGATTCTCGCTGAGCGCTCGCAGACGCTGGGTCGCGGCCGCGCGATCGTTGGCGTGGGAAGGACGAGCGTTCCGTTCACCACCATTCGCGGGCAGGACCTGAGCAATCTGGGGCTGACGTTCACGCACCAGAACGTGAACTTCGCGGGCTGTGACACCACCGCGGGTGGACCGTGCGCCGAGATGGGGTTTCCGTTGCTGGAGAACGAAGTGATCGAGGTGAAGCTCGACATGAGCATGGACGTCGCTATCACGTCGTTCTACCTGACCTATGGCCTGTTCGATTTCATGGACGTGAGCTTCGTGGTACCACTCGTGTCCACGCATTTCCGTGGACGCAGCGAAGCGAGCATCATGCCTTTCGGGGGCACGTCCGCCACGCATTTCTTCGATGGCACCCCAACGGATCCAGTGCTCAATGCCACGCGCTCAGTGGATGGCTCGGCGTTCGGCATCGGCGACGTGGCGGTGCGGACAAAGCTGCTGGTGCGTCAAACGCCGCGCGCCGGCCTGGCATTGGTGGGCGATGCGCGCTTTGCCACCGGAGACGACAGCGATCTCCTGGGGTCAGGATACTTTTCCGCGCGCGGCATGGCGGCGCTCACGGGTCTGTTCGGAAAATTCTCGCCACACGTGAACGCCGGCTACTTATTTCGCAACACCGAGAACGCCAGCGACGCAGTACTGGGCACTCTCGGCTTCGATCACCTGATGGCGGACAATGTCACCATGGCTTTCGATGTCCTGAGCAGTTTTCAGGTGGGCCAGGCGAAGCTGCGCCTGCCGCAGCCGGTGCAGATCACCTACCCGTACAACCGCGTCATCCAGCCGACGTCCATCCGTGAGATGCGCGACGATATCGTGGACGGCTCACTGGGCTTCAAGATCACGCATGCGACCGGCGTGACCGGGATCGTGAATGCGCTGGTGCCGCTGAATTCGGGCGGGTTGCGCGGACGAATGGTGTTTACGGCCGGCCTGGAGTACGGTTTCTAGTCAGCGAACCGTGACCAGCCTCCACCGGTCGCCGTCGCGCTCGAAGGTGGCCACGATCGACGCCGGCTGACGCTCCGAGCGCCCAGCGCGCGTCACGTACTCGTAGGCGCCGCTCAGCCGCGCAGTCCCGGTGTTCCCTTGCACTTCGAGCGAGTTGATCTCGAACGACGCCGTCATGGTCCGCACGGACGAGAAGAGCGATTCCCAGCCGGACTGCTGGGCTGGGGTCATCCCGGGATAGACTCGCCTGATCTCAGACATCTGGCGGGTCCCGATGGCCTTGGCGTAGGCGTCGATGACCGACGAAATGGCGGGCCGCGGATTCTCCACGATCGCTGCGACTGCTACCGGTGCTGGTGCCGGTGCCGCTACCGTTGGCGGTGCGAGCGCAGAGACCGGTGGCGTCGTACTTGATGGCTGAGTGTTGGCCTGGTTGGCCTGCGGCACGACCGGAGGGGGCAGTGATTGCGCGGCGCCCTCGGCCGCGCGCGTCGTCTCCGCCGCGCGATCGACGGTGGAGACCGCGGCCGCGGGTGGCACCGTGCTACCGGCCCGCTGCTGTCGCGGCGCCACGGCAAGCGGTGCGGGGCGCGACACCTCA
>JANNJV010000202.1:0-7123 GCA_031395945.1 Gemmatimonadota bacterium
CCAGCGTCGTGGCACACCATGCGGTGATGGCGCCCTGTGGATCGCTAAGGTCAGCCGCGAGCGTCGGCGCCGCGGTGGCGGCGACCTGCGACATGAGCATGGCCTGGAGCAACTGCGCCTTGGAGCCGAAGGTCCGGAACAACGTCACTTCATTGACGCCGGCTTCGGTGGCGATGAGGCGCGTCGTGGCACCGCGAAAGCCGTACTGCGCATAGACACGTGCAGCGGCTTCGAGAATGCGGACTCTGATTTCTTCTGACATGGGGGGCGAAGCCTAATGCTCGCAGCCCCTGCAAGCAAGTAGGTACTTGCTTGCTACTGTTGTTTACCCAATTACTATAGAAGGCCATGCGCCCCTGCCCTCGACGGCCTCCGAAGTGGTCCTAACTCGAAGACTGACAGCCCGTTGATCGGCGTCCTGGTCGGCGTCTTCGTCCTCAGTGGCGTTGCCGGACTCATTTACGAGTCCATCTGGAGCCGCTACCTGGGACTGTTCGTGGGGCACAGCGCATACGCGCAAATCATCGTTCTCGTGATCTTCCTGGGCGGCATGTCGCTCGGCGCGTTCATCGTGGGAAAACGCTCCAGCCGCCTGAGTTCACCGCTGCTCTGGTACGCGGCCGTCGAAGGCATTGTGGGACTTGTGGCGCTGTTGTTCCACGATCTCTTCCTGTCCACGACTGGCTGGGCGTACGCATCGATCTTTCCGTGGCTCGCGGGCACGCCGCTAATCGTCGTAAAGTGGGCCATCGCGAGTGGGCTGATCCTGCCGCAATCGATTCTCCTGGGCGCGACCTTCCCGCTGATGAGCGCGGGCGTGATCCGCATGGCCAGGGCCGACGAGGCGCCGGGACGAATCCTGGGACTACTGTACTTCGCCAATAGTATTGGCGCCGCGTTCGGGGTGCTGCTCGCCGGCTTCGTGCTGATCGAGGCCGTGGGACTTCCCGGCACGCTCATGGTCGCCGGCTTCATCAACGTGATCGCGGGCGGAGCAGTCTTTCTCATCGCGCGGACGCACCAGCGCCGGCGCGCCGCCGAGTCCCAACTGGAGGCGGCCCGTCCCGGGGAAGGCGCGGTCCCTCGCGACATGTCGCCTGACACTGTTCCGGCAGATTGGTATCCGCTGTTGGTGGTCAGTTTCGGAACTGCCGTGGCGTCGTTCATCTATGAGATCGCGTGGATCCGGATGCTCTCGATGGTGCTGGGCAGTGCCACGCATTCCTTCGAATTGATGTTGTCGGCGTTCATCCTTGGCCTGGCCCTCGGCGCGTTCTGGATTCGGACGCGCGCCGACGGATTGGCGAACCCGGTGCGCTTTCTGGGCATCGTGCAATGGATCATGGGGATTCTCGCGGTGGCGACGCTGCCACTGTACGTGGCGTCGTTCGACTGGATGAGCGCCGTGATCCAGACCGTGCAACAGAATGAGCGCGGGTATCAGGTATTCCAGGTCATGCGCTACATGATCGCGCTCCTGATCATGCTGCCCGCGACCTTTTGCGCCGGAATGACGCTACCGCTCATCACCCGTGTGCTCATGCGCGCAGGTGCCGGCGAACGCGCCATCGGCGCGGTGTACGGGGTCAACACGCTTGGATCCATTCTGGGCGTTATTCTCGCTGCGCTGGTGCTGATGCCGGTCCTCGGGGTGAAGCGGCTCCTGATACTCGGCGCGCTGGTGGACATCGGGCTCGGCATTTGGTTGATCGTGCGCTCAAGGCGCGATGCGCCGCCGAACCGCCGGTGGTACTCCAGATCGTCGATGACGCTACCAATCGTCGCGACAACAGCCATCCTGATCCTGCTTTCCGTGACGACGCGGTTCAATCTCGCGCGCATTACCAGCGGCGTGTATCGCCACGGTGTCGTGGAGCGTTCCGCCGGCTATGAGTTCCCATTCTTCAAGGACGGGCGCACCGCCACAGTGAGTGTTCGCCGCAGCCTCGACGGGTTCGTGACGCTGTCGACGAACGGGAAGCCCGACGCGTCCATGGAGCGGGAGTGGATGGATACCACGCGGCTCAGCCGCGGCGACCGGCAACTCAGGCGCGACATTGCCACGCAACTGCTCCTGCCGATCATCACACTGGCACACGCGCCGCAGGCGCAGAGTGTCGCCGTAATCGGGCACGGCTCCGGCATGTCATCGCACGTGCTGCTGGGTAACCCGCTCGTGCAGGAAGCCGTCACCATCGAGATCGAGCCGGAAATGATCGCGGCGTCGCGGCTCTTCCTGCCGGCAAACCGCCGGGTCTTCGAAGATCAACGGTCCATCTTCGTCATCGACGACGCGAAGTCCTACTTCGCCGCATCCGGCCGCCAATTCGATCTCATCCTGTCAGAACCGTCCAATCCCTGGGTGAGCGGAGTCTCGGGCCTGTTCACGCGCGAGTTCTACGCGCGCGTGAAAGCGCAGCTCGCGCCGAACGGCGTATTCGGTCAGTGGTTGCACCTGTACGAGCTGAGTGACGGATTGGCCACATCGGTCATCGCCGCGATCGACGCGGAGTTTCCCGCGTATGAAGTCTTCTATACGTCGAACGCCGACATTCTCATCGTGGCCGCGAATGCACCATTGCAGGCTCCGGTCTGGGCCGTGACCCAGCTCCCCGGGATCGCCACCGACCTGCAACGCGTCCTGCCCATGGGACCGGAGACGTTCGAAGCCTTGCGCCTGGGTGGTCGGCAGGTGCTGCACCCGATAGTGTTGGCGCACGGCGCGGCGAACTCCGACTTCTTCCCGGTGCTGGATCTCGGAGCCGAGCGCATGCGCTTCATGCACGAAAGCGCCGAGGGCTACATCGGCCTTACCTCCGGCCGCTTCGATGTCGTGGCAGCGCTCACCGGCCGCCGCGCGGGTTTCGGCACGATCGGCGTGAGCGCCACGCCGGAAATCGATCGTCCAGTGGGACTCGCATTGGGCGCGCGGCTGCGCGCCATGAGGGTCCTTCCCCCGCATCTCCTCGTGATGCTACCGCGGGATACGGACTTGCGCGGCGCCCTGTACCGCGCAGATGCACTGGACCGCCTGACATCGTCCCCGACGCCGCCCAGCGACTGGCACGAGTTCATGTCCGCCGTCGTGCGCGTGGATGCGGACATACACAGTGGCACGGCCGGCGTGGTGGATACGGCGTTTTTCCGGCGTATGCGCCAGTATGCGGCGGGCTCTGGCGCCCCCGCCGAAGCGCGCGCCGGTCTCGATTTCCTGCACGGAATTGGCGCGTGGAACTGGCCCGAGACCGCGGTCGCGTCGAAGGCGTTGATCGCGTCGACCGATAGTGTGCCCTGGATTCCGGATGTGCTGCTGCGCAACGGCGCGGCCGTCGCGTACATCATGATGCGGGACACCACGGGGGCGAAGGAGGTGCTGGCCACCTTCGCGAAGCGCACCTACGAGGATCGCTTCAGGGAGCGGATGCTCGCCTCGTACCTCGTTTACCAGGACTCTACGCTACGGAGGAGAAGGGGCTGGAAGTGAAGTGCTTGAGAAGATCCTCGGGATCCTCGTAAATCGCGACCGCATCGCGAAGCGCATCGGCGTCCCAGCCGCCGCTGAGCAGGCCGACGGTATCGACGTTCGATCGTATCCCTGCCTCGACGTCATACGGTGTGTCGCCCAACAAGATCGCGGTCTCGGGTCTCAGGCACGCCTTGTCGAGCGCCGCCTTTATGATGTCCGGATCCGGCTTCGACCGGTCGGCGTCTTCCGCGGACGTTTTTTGCGGGATCAGGTCGTCCAGACCAACCTGTCGCAGCATGGCGCAGAGCTCCTCTTCCCGAGCAGACGTCGCGATGATCAGGCGGAACCCCTCGCGGCGAAAGCGCTCGACCAGCGCTTGGGCACCGCGGGTCTGCCGCAGGTATGGCACGTAGCGCTCGAGAAAGATCCGTCCCCGGCGATCGGAGAAACGCTTTCCCGTCTCGCTCTCCGCGTCGACGCCAAGGAGCTCTGGCAGGAGCTTGTCGCCCCCATTCCAATCAAGGGACGAACCCGTTCCGGCGGCACGCTCCGGCCGAATTCGGCCAGTGCCTCGCTCCAGGAGCGCGCGTGCGCCTCATTGGAGTCGATGAGCGTCCCATCCACGTCCAGCAACACGCCTTCTAGCTTTCGTCGCTTCATGGGGCTCATGACAAGCAGACATTTTCAAATTCAGTGCCGCGCGCTGGCGGGGGTTTGGCTGGCGGCCGTCATCGTGGTGTCGATACAGGCGACGGCCCATCACAACAACAACTTCGAGATCTTTCGGACCGCCTGGTACAATCTGTTGGCGGGCAGGGATCTGTACGCCGCAAGCCCGAATCATCAGGATTTTTTCAAGTACTCGCCCGCCTTCGCGCTGCTCTTCGCGCCCTTCGCGATCGTTCCATTCGGGGTAGGCGTGTTCCTGTGGAACGCCGTGAACGCAGGCGCGCTGTATTGGTCGCTGGGCCGCGTGCTCGATGCGCGGCAGGCATTCACCGCGCGGGCCATCGTGCTCCTCGACGCCATCGGCTCCATGCAGAACGTGCAGAGCAACGCGCTGAGTGCGGGCCTGATGATCGTCGCCTTCGCCGAGCTGGATGGGCGCAAGGAGCTGCGCGCGGCGCTGGCCGTTGTTGTCGGCGGCTTGATCAAAGTATTCCCGCTGGCGGCAGGTGTATTCGCCGTTTTTCGTCCCTACAGGCTTCCCCGCTTCGCGCTGTACTGCGTCGGCGTCGTCGTGTTGCTCGCCGCCGCTCCACTGCTGGTGCTGACGCCGGCGCAATTGGCGGAACAGTATCAGGCGTGGGCATCGATCAGCCGCGCGGACGCAGTGGCGCGCGGATATTCGGTGATGGAACACGTGCACCTCTGGCTCGGCACAGACTGGCCGAACTGGCCTATTCAGCTTGTGGGCCTGGCGATTCTACTTGCCCCGCTGCTGCGCCTCTCGCACTGGGGGCTGCCGCGATTCCGGCTGCTCTTCCTGGCGTCGCTGCTGATGTTTTGCGTGTTGTTCAACCACAAGGCGGAGAGCCCGAGCTTCGTTGTGGCGCTGGCCGGCGTTGCCATCTGGTTCGCCATCTCGGACCGCGGCGCGACGACGTGGACCGCATTGGCCGTGGTGATGGTGGGCACCGTGCTCTCCGCCAGCGACGCCATGCCTGAGGCGCTACAACAACGGTTTTTCGAGCCCTATCGCCTGAAGACGCTGCCGGTCTTGCTGGTGTGGACGCTCACGCAGGTTGCGTTGTGGACGCACCGAACCGCGTCAGCTCCACGCCCAGCTCGTGAATCCGCTCCCGCAACCGGGGCGACGTAAGCGCATACACTTCGCGTTCGCGCGGCTCGCGGTATCCATCGATGGCCGCCAGCTCCGCGGAATCGTACCCGGGATGCACCATGAGCTCCGTGGTACCTGTAGGCAGGGCGTCCAGCATGGTGGAGATGTCCCGGTGGAACGTCGGTGACGCCATGGCGCCGACACCCGTGAAGATCACGTCGTCCATGGGCCGCTGCTTGTGCAGGATTGTCCGCAACAGCTTCGACGCAATGATTGCGCGTGGTCGCCGCAGGAGCATGTTCGTTTCGTGGGGATGCCGCACATGCGAGATACCGCGCTCGCGCGCCGTTGCGAGCACCAGGTCGAAGATGCCGGGCAGGCAGTGCGTGTGGCGATGCGAGTCGATGTGCGTGACGCGCATGTTGAGCTTCGCGAGCACGTCCTGGGCGTGCGTGAGCTGGGCCTCGAGCTCGCGTTGCACATCGGCGAGGCTCAGGTTGCGCGCCAGGGATTTCCAGAGCAGCGACGAGAGCGGCTTAAAGTTGCCCGTCCTTTCGTCGACCAGCGACGGGCAATGCGTGAGTGGTCTGCCGGCTACGATGTTGAAATGGAGCCCGACGCTGAACGATTTCCCCAAGGCGCGCAGATACCGCAACTTGCGAACGGCATCGTCGCAGGCCGCCATGTTGACCATGAGCGACGTGGACGTGACGACCCCAGATTCTATGGTATCCGCGATCCCCCGATTCACGCTTTCCGCCAGTCCCAAGTCATCCGCATTGACGACGAGCTTCTTGTAGCTCATTGGGTTAGCACCGTTGAGGGGGTCAGGTCCGCATCGTACTCGCCTGTCCAGCCACGCCAGCGAATGCGGGCGAGGTCTGCAGTCATCGTGCCGGTATCGCGAACGAATCACACGGTGGACGCTCGTCGGCGTACCGAAAACGTACCGGCACCTGATCGACGCGAAGGTACGACCAGCGAGCGCTCGACATTGCTATCGACGTGCATGCGCTTCGATCAACGCTTGCGATTGCGATGTTCCAGGACGATCTCGCCTTCCACGATCATGAAGCGGATGGTGCGATCGCGCTCCCGCGGGAAGTCGCTGGCCCGATCACGAAAACGGTCGTTCGTGAGTATGCGAGCGTCCATCTCACGCGCGAACGACAGGATGAAGTAGTCGGCGTCGGTGCCCGCGGGTGCCTGATGGACCACACCTTGGTCGACGAGCTTCTCGTACTCCGCTTTGTTGTCGATCTGGTGACGCAGCGCGGCATCCGCGACAATGAGTGGTTCGTAGCCATCCTCGCGCAATCTCCGCATGACGAGCATGAGGTTGGCCAACTTGGCTTCGCCCCCTTCGGTCGCGTGGGCAACGTTGGACGCATCGACCAGCACGCGCGCCGAATCGTCCGTGTTCTCGTTCATCTCCGTGTCCGTGCGAGGCGCGTTGACGTCGGTCTCGCGAGTGGTGTTCCGATGCCGGTCCTGCCGGGCGTCGTGGGATTCCATGATTCAGGCTGCTACGGTGCTTTAGCGGCGGCCGCGGTCTGCGATTTCGACAGCGACTTCTGAAGCGACCGGGCCTTGTCCACGTGCTTTTGCAGAATCGGCACCGATTTCCGGATGTACTCCTTGGTCGCTGGACTGTTGCTGGCTGCGAGTGCGCGCGCGGTGTTTTCCAGCGCAGCCTCGTGCACGGCAAGCGCATAATCCACGTAGGCACGATCCCAGGGTGACCCCGGTTCTGTTTCTCCGAGCGTCTCGCGATATACGCTCGGCGGCTCGTCCGGGGCAACGCTCGGGGCTCTCGGCGTAAGCCGCAGTCCCACCGCGAGCTGTTGCGCGTCACGTCGCAGCGCATGGTGCTC
>JANNJV010000220.1:0-17272 GCA_031395945.1 Gemmatimonadota bacterium
GGCGAGATGGGCGTGCTCAGACGCAGCGGGTACGAGGTGCTGGATCTCAATGCCCGGCGCGTCCGGAAGGGCGTGAGCCGCATCGATTGGGATCTCGACCAGATCGAGAAGGGCGGTTACGAACATTTCATGATCAAGGAGATCATGGAGCAGCCGCAGACGATCCAGAACACCATGCGCGGACGCCTCGTGCTCGACGAGGGCTTCTCCAAACTGGGCGGATTGAATCTCACCAAGGAAGAGCTGCTCAATATCGACCACATTGTGATCACGGCCTGCGGCACCAGCTGGCACTCGGGATTGATTGGCGAAATGATGATCGAGGAACACGCGCGAATCCCGACGGAGACCGAGTACGCCTCGGAGTTCCGGTATCGCAACCCGATCGTGACGCCGCGCAGTCTGTGCGTGGTGATCTCGCAGTCCGGTGAGACGGCCGACACGCTCGCCGCCATGCGCGAAGCCAAGCGCCGCGGCGCGAAAACATTGGGCTTGGTCAACGTCGTGGGCTCGACCATCGCTCGTGAGGACGACGGCGGCATTTATCTGCACGCGGGGCCTGAGATCGGCGTTGCCAGCACCAAGGCCTTCACCAGTCAGGTAATCGCGCTCGCGCTGCTGACGCTGAAACTCGGTCGCCTCCGTTCCATGTCGGTGGTGAAGGGGCGTGAGATTGCTCAAGCCATGCTCGAGCTGCCCGCACAGATCCAGTCGATCCTGGACCGGTCACACGAGATCGAGGTCATCGCCGACCGTTTCAAGAACGCGACCAACTTTCTCTATCTGGGCCGTGGCTACAACTTTCCGGTCGCCCTCGAGGGCGCGCTCAAGTTGAAGGAGATCAGTTACATCCACGCGGAGGGGTACCCCGCCGCGGAGATGAAACATGGCCCCATCGCGCTGATCGACGAGAACATGCCCGTCGTATTCGTCGCGCCCCACGACTCGGTGTTCGACAAGGTCACGTCGAACATCCAGGAGGTCAAAGCGCGCGGCGGGCGGGTGATCGCCCTGACCAGCCGCGCCGAGCCATCGCTGGCCGGGAAACTCGATGTTGAGTTCCGCATTCCGGAAACCATCGACATGCTGTATCCGATTCTCGCCGCGATTCCATTGCAACTGCTGGCGTACTATATCGCGGCGAAGCGCGGGCTCGACGTGGATCAACCCAGAAACCTGGCCAAGTCGGTGACTGTGGAGTAAGGCGAGCCGCGCGCCGCCTGATTCCGTGGGCGTTACTTTCCGGCCTCGGAAACTCGCGGAGCCCACGGTGAGAGCGTTGCTGCAGCGGACATCGCGCGCGGAAGTGCGCGTCGGCGGTCATGTCGTGGGCCGCATCGGCGCGGGGTTAGTGGTGCTCGTGGGCTTTACGCACACCGATAGCGATGACCACTTGGGGTGGATGACCGACAAGATCGTCGGGCTCCGGATCTTTGGCGATGCGGACGAGAAGATGAATCTCGCGCTCGCCGACGTGAATGGGGCGGTGCTGTTGGTCTCGCAATTCACTCTTTATGGCGATGCCCAGAAGGGCCGCCGGCCCAGCTTCATCGATGCCGCGCGGCCGGAGCACGCGATGACGCTGTACGAGCGCTTCGTCGCGCTCTTGCGTGAGCGCGGCATACACACCGAAACGGGAACGTTCGGCGCGATGATGGAGGTCGAGCTGGTCAACGATGGCCCGGTCACCTTGTGGCTGGAACGATGAACGCGGCCACCCGACCCCGGGTCATCCTCGCCTCTCAGTCGCCCAGGCGCCGTGAGCTGCTCACGCTCATCGGCATCGAGCACGAGGTGCGTCCGGCCGACATCGACGAACGCTATCTGCCGGGAGAGATGCCACGGGCGCACGCCGAACGTCTGGCGCGGGAGAAGGCCGAGCGGATCAGCAGCGCGGACGGCGTGGTGATCGGCAGCGATACGATTGTCGTGGTTGACGGCGACGTGCTCGGGAAGCCGGCAGACGTCGCCGATGCCGAGCGCATGCTCCGCCGGTTGAGCGGGCGCGCTCACACGGTGATCACCGCCGTCGCAGTGGCCTGGCGCGGGCGTCTCGAATCGGCCGTGGAGGAAGTTGGCGTCACCTTCCACGCGCTGAGCGACGAGCAGATCCGGCAGTACATCGCGACGCGTGAGCCATTGGACAAGGCCGGCGCGTACGGCATCCAGGGGTATGGAGCGACTATCGTTGCCCGCGTGGATGGTGACTACTTCGCCGTCATGGGCCTGCCGCTGCAACGGCTGGTGCGGGTGTGTGAGCGGCTGGGGCTGCGCTACCGTTTCGGCGCGCTCGAAATCGCGTAGCGCGTCCTCCAGCGCTCGACGCGGTCGAGGACATCACGCACCTGAATGCGCGCCATCCTGCCCGGCCGGTTCTCCATCGTGATCGCGTAGTCCTCTCCTGCATCGCCATACGCGTCCACAATCAGGTCATGGTACCGGCGGTACGGGCCGGTCCGTTTGGGGTTCGTGTACCCCAGGAGACTCACCACAGGACGCTCGAGCGCCACCGCCATGTGCAACGGTCCCGTATCGGGCGCCAGCGCCAACGCGCTCCCGTCCAGAATGGACACCAGCTTGCGCAGTCCGCTTCCCAGCGCGGACCTGGGCTTGTGCTTCGCCCGGTCGAGAATCACGCGCTCCGCGTGCAGCTCACGCTCGCTACGCCCGCCGACGATTATCGGATCGAGGCCGAATTCATGCCACAGTGCATCGGAGACCTCGGCCCATCGTTCCGGCATCCAGTCCTTCTCGGGTTTGCTGGTCGCGACCACCATGGCCGCTGCCGGTCGCTCGAATGGCGCGAAAAACTCTCGCTGCCAGGCCTTTTCCTGAACCCAGGGCCCAAGGTGCCATTCCACTGGTTCGTGCGGCACGCGCAGCGCCGTGAGGAACTCGAAGTATTGGTCCTGGACGTGCTGGTTGGGATGCGGCGGAATTTTCCGGTTGGTGAACAACCAGTTCACGTCGCGCGCGCGCGCGCGATCGAATCCCAGTTTGACGGGCGCGCGCGTGAACGACGTCACGACGCCAGCCTTGAAGTACACCTGCAGCGCGATCACGAGATCGAACTGGCGCGTGGCCAGCGTGCGGCGAACGTCCGTGAATGCCTTCCATCCGCGCGACCGATCGAAGAGGACGATATCGTCCACGGCGGGATGTCCCTGGACCAGCGTGGCGGGTGCGGGCTGGAGAATCCAGGTGATCCGCGACGCGGGGTTGTGCCGCTTCAGCGCATTCACCACCGGCAGCGTGTGCACGGCGTCTCCGGCGGCGCTCATCATGACGATGGCGATGCGATTCAGCGCGGGCTCGACCATTGGACGCGAAAACTATAGCGCTGCAGACGGAAACATTGCCCTTATATTCTGCCGCATGGCAGACACTCTGGGAGCGCTTGTCTCGCGCCTCGCGATGACCAACATCGAGCTGTGGCACGAGGAAGACAAAGCCCGTGTGACGGACGACCGTCAGGTCGCTGCGGCCAAGCGGAACGTGGACAAGCTCAATCAGCAACGGAACGACCTGATCGAGCGGATCGATGAAGAAGTGCGCGACCTCATCGCGAAACAGTCCACTGGCTCGCCCACCCGCAAGCGTTGAGATGAGATCGCTCGAGGTGATTCATGGCTGAGACCATTGGCTCGCTCGTGGACAAGATCACGATCATCGAGCTGAAGATCTATCATATGCGGGAGCAATCGCAGCGCGATGACGTGAGCGGCGACTTCCGCGAACGATGCGAATCGCGACTCGCGGTGATGCGCGAGCAGCGCGACGATCTCGCCGCCGAGATCACGCGGCTGGTGTCCGACATGGCCGGCGGGCGCGTGGTGCCGAAGATCTACCGCCAGTTCAAGATGTACAACGATCCGCAGTACCGCCGGGCCGCATCGGAAAAAAGCTGACGTCTTCCGCACATGCGAATCCCCTCCATCGAGGCCGCGGTTCGCTCGGCGTTATCCTGGACGCTGGTGCGGCTTTTTGGCGGGGCGCGCGAACTGCCGACGCCGAACTGGCGCGCGCGCCCGTATCGAATCCTCTTCATTCGGGACGACGGCATCGGCGACCTCATGGTCTCCATGGAGCTGCTCCGCGCCATCACCGAGGTAGCGCCGACGATCACGCTCGACGTGCTGTGTTCCCCACAGAACGCGACGTTCGGCAGGTCGCTGCCGTTCGTCAACGAAGTGATTGTGCACAGGCGCCAGTCACTGCTCAAGGCCGTGCCGACGTGGCGAACACTGCGGCGCAACAGGTACGACGTCGTCATCGATGGACGGGTCGCCATCGCCAACGTGAACAAGCAAACCACGTGTCTCCTGCTCAGCACGCGCGCGCCCTGGAGAATTGGCGTAGCCGGCAGAAACAATGACCGCGTCTACAGCGTGCCCATTCATTTGCCACAGATCGAACACTGGATCGACGCGATCGTCGCCCTCGGGAGGCCGTTCGGCATTTCCCACGGCAGCCGTGACTGGCGCCCGCGTCTGCCCCTCGCGGACGCGGAACGCGCCGAGGCGGAACGCGCATGGAACGCGGTGGGGCAAGGGCGTCCGCGCATTCTCGTGAACCTGTATTCCGCCTCCGCCGACAGGCAGTGGCCACTGGAGCGCTTCGGACCGCTCCTCGCGAAGGCGCGGGCGCAAGTACCGCGCGCAACCATCGTGATCCCGACGATGCCGGGCGGGGACGCCGAGGCGGAGAATCTCGCGACGCCCGTGGGGGCCAGGGCGCTCCCGCTGTCCTTGCCTCAGGTGACTGCTTTGACCGCGACTGCGGATCTCGTCATCAGCCCGGACACCGCGATCACCGTGATCGCGTCAGCGTTCCAGATTCCCATCCTCACGTTGATGCGCAAGAACACCGGCCAGTGGGTTCCATACCGAACGGGCGGTCGTGTGGTGTACTCTGACGACCCGCGGTCGCTGGTGGGACTCCCGGCCGAACGCGTTGCGCAGGCGCTGCACGAGCTTCTCATCGAGATATCCACGAAGGCGGGGTGGTCCTGACCCGTGCCACTTCTGCAACGGATTGAGGACATCGGACGAAGTCTCTTTCTGGCAGCGTTGCGGCGTGCCTTCGGCGCGGAGCGTGACGTGCCGCTACCGGACTGGCGCGAGCGCCCCTACCGCGTGCTGTTCATCCGCAACGATGGTATTGGTGACCTGATCGTTTCCATGGAGGCGATGCGAGCCATCGCGCAGTCGTCACCCACCATCACATTCGATGTACTGGCGTCGCCGCAAAACGCGGCACTCGCGCGAGCATTGCCGTTCGTCAACGAAGTGATCGTTCACAAGCGCGGATTTCTGTTGCGCGCGCTCCCAACGTGGCGACTGCTGCGGAGCCGGTGCTATGACGCAGTCGTGGATGGGCGCGTCGTGCTGCGTGGCCTCAGCACGCAAACGACCATGCTGCTGCTGGCCACTGGAGCGCGGTGGCGCATCGGCATCGGCAATCGGCGCAACGACGACGCGTACTCGGTGAAGATCCTCACGACAGATACTTCGCATTGGACGGCTTTCGTCGTGGCTCTCGCGGGCGCGTTCGGCATCGCGCCGGACAGCCGAGACTGGCGGCCGCGGTTTCACGTGTCCGCGGCGGAGCGCGCCGCGGCGGAGGAAATGTGGATTGCAGCGGGACGGGGACGGCCACGCGTGCTCATCAACGTGTCGGTGGGCCATCCGGAGCGATCGTGGCCTGGCGAAAAGTTCGCTCTCGTATTGCGCCGCCTCAGGGAGCGCCTGCCCCGCGCGACGATAGTGCTGGCAGGCATGCCGGCCGAACGAGCGATGGCGGACGAACTGGCCGCAGCGGTGGACGGAACGGCGCACGCGCTATCGCTGCAGGAGGTCTTTGCGGCGCTGGCGACGGCAGATCTCCTCATCAGTCCCGAAACGGCGGTGACGCATGCCGCGTCCGCGTTCGAGCTGCCCACGCTCGCCTTGCAGCGCAAGGGCAACGGTCGATGGAGTCCGTATCGCACCCCGGGCCGGAACGTCTTTGCCGACGACGAACGTCGCCTCACCGGCCTGCCGGTCGATCGCGTGGTGCGAGCCCTCGACGACTTGATATCCGACCTTGGTCCGGCCAGAGGTTGGCTCTGATCTACGCCTTTTTCATTTCCACGAGCGCGACAGCTTCTGCCGCGGCGACGAATGGCGGAGCCGTTTGCTGCCCGGGCCGATCGGCCGGCTCGTTGTATCCGGCGGTCGCGGCGTCAGTCGCGGCGCACTCTCGCCAGCCTTCGCGGTATGCGCGGAAATAGCGGGCGCGCACGTCTGTCCACCCCGCCAATCCGGTCAGGCGACCGACGTCCGCTTCGTCGAAGATCCTGAACCAGCCTCGGTTCGATCGCGCGCCGAACGGTACCGAGAGCAGTAGCGTTCCGCCGCTGGCCGTGACGCGTTGCAGTTCCTGGACGGCCTGCTCCGCTTCGGCGGATGGGTTGCTGGTCTTCGCGGCTGCGCCTGCCGCGGGACCGTAGATGGCGTTGTCGAGGCCGATGTGTTCGACGGTGGAAAGCGATACCACATTGGAGAACCATTCGTCGCGATAGGGAAGCAGTCGGAGGTCCGCAAACTCGTAACGAACGTCGTTCGACACCGTCGCGTGCCCTTCATAGCCAAGCGTGACGATGGAAACGGGGGACCGACCCGACCGACGCCAGCTCTCGAGCACGTTCTGATGATTGAGCACCGAGCCCGCGTCGAGGACGCGTCCGCGCGGCCTGTCCAGCGACCGCATGCGATCGAACAGCCACGCATACTCGACCACCCGCTCATCCAGGCCGGCGTCGTCCCACCCGTACCGGTCGCTCGCTGTCGCGACGGCGGCGTGCTCGATCGCAATCCATTTCGCTGCATTGGAGCCGGCGGCGCCTGGAATTCTGCCTTGCCGCTTCCAGAGATCCGCTTTCAGCTTGCGGCGAAACCGATTCACGGCGGACAGGTCCACGACATCTCCGGTAGCTAGCGGACTTCGAGGGCCTTGCGGGCGTTGGTCTCGAGTTCGGAAATATCGCGGTCTGTCACCCTGGCGCCGAATTCGTCGCGCCATTTGCGCAGCGAGCGGGTCAGGCGCGCCAGGTTGCCATCGAGCGCGGCGGATGCGGGCCGCCCGAGTGTCATCCGGTCGACGTCCAGCACGTAAGCGCGATCGCCGGCAAGCAGGACATTCTTGGCGTTGAGATCCCGATGCCATGCGCCGGCGTTCGCCAACGCAGCAACCAGCGTGGCGGTCGCCACCAGTGCCGCCACGCGCTCGGACTCGCCCGTTCCGGTCAGGATTTGCGCCAGGTCCCTGCCGCCAGCGATTTCGCGCGAACAGACGTCGCTGCGCTGCAGGAGTTGTCCGGGCGGATACAGGGCGTAAGCCACGATTTGCGGTGTGGGAACGCCGAGGCGTGCCAGGGCGATCGACACGTCGAGCTCGTGGGGCGCACGGGTGGGGGAGAAAAATCGGTCACCGGTCAATCTCGCGAACATGCCCCCGTGCCGGTTGTGCCGGACTACGACACGGAAATCAGTGTGGGGGAGCGACACCGCATAGGCGGCGCCGCGTCCCTGCAGCAGGCGCGCCCCGGGATGTCGCGCGGCGTACTCGTGCAACGTGTGGTGCGTGCCATCGGCGCTCACGAGCGAGCTCCGAATCCCACGTGCGACGTCGGAGCGGGCGATGGCGACGGCGTGACCCAGAAGCAGCCGTTCGAAGCCCGCCGGAATCATCAGATGATGACTCGAAAAACCTTGACCGGCTGCGTCTTGTTCTTCAGCTCCATCGGGGGCACCTCTTTCAGTTTCGGCTTCTTGGCGAGCGCGTTCTTCATGTCCTCCGAGATGAGAATCTCGCCGGGTCCCGCCGCCGAGCAGAGTCGGCTCGCGGTGTTCACGGTGTCGCCGATCACGGTGTATTCCAACCGGCGTTCGGAGCCGATGTTGCCTGCGAACGCCTCGCCGTGATTCAAGCCGATGCCGATCTGCAGCTGGGGCCGGCCCTCCGCCTTCCATTTCTTGTTGAGCTTGTCCAACTCCCGCATCATGTCGATCGCGGCTTGCATGGCCCTATCGGGGTCTTCCTTACTGCCCAGCGGAGCCCCCCACTGCGCCATGACGGCGTCACCGATGAACTTGTCCAGCGTGCCTTCGTGACTGAACACGCACTCCACCATTTCCGTGAAGTAATCGGTGAGCAAGGTGGCCATCTCGTTCGGCGGCATGGTTTCCGACAGCGCCGTGAACCCGCGAATATCCGAGAACAGCACGGTGACCTCGCGCTTCTCGCCGCCCAGTTGCGTGGCGCCCTGCTGACTGGCGATGCGTTCCGCGAGCTTTGGCGTGAAATACCGTTCGAAGTTGCTGCGGACCAGCGCCGCCCGCTGAACGCGGTCCACAAGCTGGCTGTTTTCGATGGCCACCGCGGCAATGCCGGCGAACGCCACCACGAAGTCCAGGTCGTCCTCGTTGAATTTGTGGGAGGCTGAGACGTTGTCCACGTAAATCACCCCAAGGACCCGGTTCTCGCTGCCCATGAGGGGAGAACAGATCGCCGAGCGAATCTGCTGCATCAGGATGGATTGGCCGCCGAACCGCTGGTCTTCTCCCGCATCGTTCGCGATGACCGCGACCTTGTCCTCCACCACTTTCCGCGCGATCGACTGTGGCACCGCGCGAGGCTGGTCGCCACCCCGCTTGTCGCGCGCGATCTTGGTGACCAGCGCTCCAGTGTCGTCCATCAACTGAATCGCGACGCGATCCACGGTGAGGATCTCGTAGGCCTTTTCCACGATCTTGGCCAGGATGGCGTCGGTATCGAAGGCGCGTCCCAACTCGGTAGAAACGTCCAGCAACATGGCGAGCTTCTGGCGGATCTGATCGTCCGCCGCACTGATAGCGGCCTGCTCGCCGGACTTGATGGCCGCGAACGCGGTGCCCGGCGTATTCCGGACGGGCAACTGGCGAATAATCGTGGCGCCGGACTGCCCCTTTTCCCCGATCGCCGGCGGCGGCGACGCGTTGATGGGCTGCAGCTTGAAGGCAACCTTGCCGAAGGTGATCGTGTCGCCTGCTGAGACGGTGCACGTCTCCACGCGAGACCCGTTCAGGAACGTACCGTTGCTGGAACCCAGGTCTTTGACGTCGACACCCTTGTCGTTCGCGACCAGCTCGGCGTGGCGCCGCGAGATCGTGGGATCGAACACCGGGACGTCGCTCGTCGGGGCGCGACCCACCACCTGGGTCACGCCCATCTTGAGCTCGAACGTCTGCAGATTATCCGCGCTGGTGAGCTTGAAGCGCATGGGTGGAGGAATATGAAACCGCGCGCGCGTTCTGCCTAGTCAGCGCGGGAGGCCACGGACCCGTCCGATCGCTGCCAGGAGTGCGCCTGCCTTGCTTTCCGTTTCGTCCCATTCACGGGAGGGAACGGAATCGTGCACAATCCCGGCGCCCGCCTGCACCGACGCGATGCCGTTGGCGATCACGCACGTTCGAATAGTAATGGCCAGGTCCATCCGGCCACCGTCGGCGGCGATGTAGCCGACGGCGCCCGCGTAGGGGCCCCGTCGCTCGGGCTCGAGCGCATCGATGATCTGCATCGCTCTGACCTTGGGCGCGCCCGTCATCGTGCCGGCGGGAAACGTGGCGCGCAGCGCGTCCATGATGGAGACGCCATCGCGCACGTCGCCCTGCACCTCGCTCACGAGATGCAGGACGTGGGAGTAGCGCTCGACGGCCATCAGTTCTGTCACCCGGACGCTGCCGAACTGCGCCACCCTGCCGACATCATTGCGGCCGAGGTCCACGAGCATCAGATGCTCGGCGCGCTCCTTCTCGTCCGCCAGCAGCTCCGCGGCCAGACGCTGGTCCGCGTCGGGCGTGCCCACGCGACGCCGCGTCCCGGCAATCGGGCGAACGATGATCCGTCCCTCCTGCATGCGCACCAGCAACTCCGGCGAACTACCTACCAGCTCCGTCCCATCGAGCGCGAGATGGAACATGTACGGCGAGGGATTGAGCGTGCGCAGCGTCCGGTACAACTCCGTGCTGTCAAAGTTGTGGGCCATCGTGATGCGCCGAGCGAGGAGGACCTGAAAGGCGTCGCCCGCAACGATGTACTCCTTGATGCGGTCGACGTCGCGCTCGAAATCCACGCGGGCGTAGTTGGACGTCCCTGTCGCTGGCGCGGCGGCTCCGGCGGCGGCCAGCGGCTGGAGGAGGGACGGCGAATGTAGCCGCGCCACGGCGTCGTCGAGATCGCGCTCGGCCTCGTCGCGCAACGCGGCAACCGCGCCTTCGGAGGCGTCACCAGCCACTGGCACGGCCGCGACCAGAATCGCGCGCGACCGAAGATTGTCCACGACCACCAGCACGCGGGTGAGGACAAAGAGCGCGTCCGGCACCTCCAGGACCTTTTGGGGACCAGCGGGCAGTCGCTCGATATGTCGGACCACGTCGTAGCCGAAATACCCAACGGCGCCGCCCCAGAATCCACCGCACAGCAGGCTGAGCTCGGGATGTGGCTTCGCACTGTGGCGCGCCAGCACCGCCTCGAGGTCCGCCAAGGGGTCGGCCGGGGCCCGGTCGGCGTGCCAGCCGCGCGCTGGCGACCACTCCTGGACCACCCCGTCGCTCAAGCGCCAGGCGCCGCGTGGCTCAGTGCCGAAGTACGTGAACCGCGACCAGGTCTCGCTTCCCGCGGGTGCCGATTCCAGCAGAAACGAGAACAGCCCGCGGCGCAGCTTAGCGAACGCGGCAACCGGCGTGTCGAGGTCGAAGGGAATCTCACGCCAAACTGGGATCAGCATTGATACTTTTTGTCCATGTGGAGCGGCGACGTCATGCGTTCTGAATCAGCGCGAGTCACGCGTTGTGTCTGGGTGCGCGTCGTGATCCTCGCGCGGTTGGCCCTGGCCTTGGCAGTGCCTGGATATGTGGAGGCCCAGCAATGGAACGACGCGCGGGTCATCGCGCTCGTTCGCCAGGCCACGGAGCGGCGCGCGCGCCAGCTCGCGGACAGCGGTCTCGTGGACTACCAGGCTACTGCGCATGGGTATCTGACGTTTCTAGCGCAGCTAGGCGAGGGTTTCCGTGAGCCACCGCGAGTGGTAAAGGCCGACGAGCTTGCGCTGCAAGTGTACTGGCGGTCGCCGAATCTAAGCAAGCAGCGCATTGTCGGGCGGCGTGACACGACACTGCTGCCCACGGACATCCAGTACCACCGCGACCATCTGGGCATTGTCCAGAACAACTTTCCGGCGATCATTCGCCTGGGCGACGGCGACGAGGTCCAGGACGTTCCCCATCCGTTGTCGGCAACGGGCATCGGAGACTACGACTTTGCCCTGACCGATTCACTGCGGATAGCGATTCCGGGCCGCGTGATCGGCGTGTTCGAGATCAAGGTGCGGCCGCGGGACGACCGGCAACCGAGGGTCATTGGGGCCGTGTACCTGGACCGCGACAACGGACAAGTGGTCCGCATGGCGTTGAGCTTCACGCGCGCCGCGTTCCTGGACAAGCAGCTCGAAGATCTGTTCGTCGTCCTCGAGAACGGCATCGTCGGTTCGCAGTTCTGGCTGCCACACCGGCAAGAGATCGAGATCAGGCGGACCGCGACGTGGCTGGACTATCCGGCGCGCGGCATCATTCGTGGTCGTTGGGAGATCGGCGACTACCAGTTGAACACGGGGCTGCCGCTGTCGGTGTTTGCCGGCGCCGAGATTGTGTTGGCGCCGCAGGAAGTCCGCAGCGCGCACAGCTGGCCCAGTGCGCGCATTCTCGATTCGCTCCCACCTGAGGTGCGCGCGGTCACCGCGGCCGAAGTTCAACGGGTGCAGGCCGAGGTCCGGGCCCTCGTGCGCGACCAAGCGCTTCGGCGTGCCCGTGGATCGGCGCTCTCCGCCCGCGGTGTGACCGACTTCATTCGCTTCAACCGCGTCGAGGGTGCCGCCTTTGGCGCCGGTGTGGCGTGGCGGATGGGGAGTGGAATTGGCGCCACCGCGCGTGCTCGTTACGGGCTCGAGGACCGGAAAGGCAAGGGACAAGTCGCGCTCAACTGGCAGAACGCCGCCGGTCTGTCTCTGCAGACGTACTACGCGAGCGACTTCGCGAACGCGGGCGATGTGGTCGAGCGATCCGGGCTGGTCAACAGCCTGGCAGCTCAGGAGCTCGGCAGCGACTACACTGACCCATTTCACCGGACGCTGTTCGGCGCTGGCATCGTGGGGCCCATCGCAGGCGCTCGCTGGCTGCTGGACGTCACGCGCGAGACGCACGGGGCGCTCGAGGTCCACGCGACGCCGGCACAGGGCGCGTTCCAGCAGCCGGTTTCCGCCGCGCCATTGCGCCTCTGGCGTGTTACCGCGCGGTTGGAGCAGCCCACCGCGCCGGGTTGGTTCGGCACGGAATTCCGGGGCCGAGCCGAGATTCGGATCAGCCGCTCCGACGACGAACCGCTGAAAGCCTGCGGGGCAGGTCCGTGCTTTGCGGCCCAGGTCGTTCGCGGTGCGCTGGGGTTCGACATCGAACGGCCCCTTGGAGATGCGCGTTTCATCGCGCGCAGCCTGGCGTCTGGCGTTGCGGGCGGAACCCGTCTCATCGCGCAGGACCTCGTGTTTTTTGGCGGTCCCATGAGTGCGCCCGGGTACAAGTACCACGAACTCGTGGGAGATCGAGCGGTGTCGCAGCACGTGGAGGTTCAACTGCCTGTGCCCTTTCCGGCCATCCGGCTCGGCAGGTTCGGGCGGTCACCCGCGCGCGCGATGTTGGCTGCGCACCTGACGGGCGTGGCGCTGCGGCAGGTACCGCCGACCATTGAGGTACTGCGCGCGGCCATCCCCTTCTCGCCTCCTGATCCGCTCCGCCCCCGCGCGTCTGGTTTCTATCCCTCGGCGGGGCTCGGAGTCACGACAGCGTTCGACTTGCTCCGCTTCGACATCTCGCGCGGCCTGCGCGATGGCGTGTGGGTGTTCTCCTTCGACGTCACGCGTGCGTTCTGGAGCATTCTGTAGAATTCCATCCGCCTTGCGCTGAAAAGACGACGCACCCGTGATCGGCTGTTCGCATCATGCGGCGTATGGTCGATTCCGCATGGTCCTGTGAGACCTGGTTGCGGCCTCTGTTGACCGGGGTCCTGGGACAGGAGCCAGTGGCGTCACTGGCGGCAGATGGACGTCCGTTGTGGGAGGCGGTAGTGGCCGCCGGGATCCTCAGCGACGAGCGTCTGCTTGCCATGGCGTCCGAGCACCTGGGGACGGCGATCGCGGATTTGCAGGTTGCCACCGTGCACGCGCGCGGCCTGCTGCCGGAGCGCTGGGCGCGTCGGTATCGCGTGCTGCCGTTGCGCGCGCAGAACGGCGTGCTGGAAGTGGCGACGGCAGACCCGCTCAACCTCGACTGCGAGCGGGCGCTCTCGTTCGCCACGGGCCGACCGGTCCGGCTCGCGTTGGCGAGCCCACTGTGCCTGTCGCACGCCCTCGATGGCGCGTACCGCGAGGCTCCACCGGCACGGATGGACGTGCAACACATGTCTGCGGACGTCGAGGCTGCACCCTCCGGACCGGACGACGGGGACGAGACGGCGTCCACCACGCGCCTCGTGGATGATCTGCTGGGTGAGGGCATCGCGGGGCGCGCCAGCGACATCCACATCGAGCCGGAAGAGCAGGGAATCATTGTTCGCCACCGGGTGGACGGTGTGCTGCGGAAGGTGCGCACTCTGCCGCGAAGCGTGACGCCTTCGCTCGTCTCACGGCTGAAGATCATCTGTGGCCTGGACATCGCGGACCGACTGCGTCCGCAGGATGGTCGGGCGCGTGTGGCGGTGAACGGCGTCGCCGTGGACCTGCGCGTTTCCACGCTCCCCGCGTCGCACGGCGAGAAGGTCGCCATTCGTGTTCTGGACGCGCGCGGGGCAGTTCTGTCGCTGGAGTCCATGGGATTCATGCCCGATGAGCTGGCACGAATCGAGCGGCTCATCGACGCACGCGAGGGATTGATTCTCGTGACCGGCCCCACCGGCTCCGGCAAAACCACGACGCTTTATTCTGCGCTTCGGCGTCTGCAGCAGCGCGGCGTCAATATCGTGACCGTGGAAGATCCAATCGAGTACCGGATTCCAGGCATCGTCCAGGTGCAGGTGAATGAGAAGGCGGGGTTGACTTTCGCATCCGCGCTGCGGTCCATCATGCGGCAGGATCCCGACGTATTGCTCATCGGCGAGATCCGTGATCGCGAAACCGCGGACATCGCGATCCAGGCGTCGCTCACCGGCCATCTTGTTTTTTCGACGTTGCACACCAACGACGCGGCCAGTGCCGTGACCCGGCTGGTGGACGTGGGGGTCGCTCCGTATAAGATCGCGACGGCGCTGAAGGGCGTCCTGGCGCAGCGGCTCCTGCGCCGGGCGTGTGCGTGTGGCGGCGCGGTTGGGCGGCGCCACGACCACCTTCTGGTAGCCGAGCGCCCATCCGCACACTGCCGGGACTGCGGCGGAGAGGGGTATCGTGGCCGTCTCGCCATCGTCGAGGTACTCCTGGCCTCTCCAGAATTCGAGCGCGCCGTCGCTGCGGGCGAGGGCGCCGAACGGCTCAGCGCGGCGGCGCGCCTGAGCGGGATGCGGTCGCTGTGGGAGTCGGGCGTGGCACACGTCACGGCGGGGCATACGTCGCACTCGGAGTTGCTGCGCGTTGCCGCGCCACCGTCGCAAGTGGACGGGAGCGGTGCGACGAACTATCTACCGGCGACTCTCTCGGGTGCCGGCGACATGCACGCTTCAGTGGAAATCCAGGTGGCAACAGTCGACGTGTACGTCATTCGCCCCTTGGCCGACGGGTGGCGCGTCCTGACACTACGCCGCGCTAAGAACACACGCTGTCCCGGGGCATGGGAGGCCGTCCACGGCCGCATCGAAACCGGGGAGCGGCCAGAGCATGCCGCTGTCCGGGAGATGCGTGAGGAGACCGGGCTCGACATCGAGCGCCTGTACAGCGTCACGGTGCAGCCGTTCTACATGCACCAGGCAGGTATCGTGACGGCGGCGGTGGTGTTCGCGGCCTTTGTCGCCGAGCCGGCCGACGCTCACTTGGCTGACGAACACGAAGAGTTCGAGTGGCTATCGCCACACGACGCCGAGGCGCGGTTTGCCTGGCCGCGTTCCAGGGCGGTCCTGAAAGACATCGTCGCCCTGCTCGGGACCGGCGACGCCGGTCCCATGGAGGACGTGCTGCGGGTGCTCTGACTACTCGCGCCTGTCGCGAGCCGTCTTGAGGGTGTGCTCCTGCTGCAGTTCAGGCGCGTTCGGCTTGACGCGGACGCTTTTCGCCGGAATGCCGACATACACGTGGTACGGTCTGACGTCCTTGGTCGCCAGCGCCATCGCGCCCACCATCCCGTTTTCGCCCACGTGCACGCCCGCCAGGACTGTGGCGTGGTACGTGATGCGCACGTTGTCCTCGATGACCGTCCTGGCGTTGGTTACGTCTTTCTGCTCGACGATGGAATGTGTGTGGCTGTAAATGTTCGCGTAGTCCGAGATCGAGACCTTGTTCCCCAACGAAATCCCGCCGCGGTCGTCGAGCAGGACGTGCCGATGTACCACCACGTCATTTCCGACTTCCATGTTGTAGCCGAACGAGAATTCGGCATGCTGGAAGCACTTGAAGTTCTCGCCGCACTTCAGGAAAATGTGCTTCGCCAGAAGCCGGCGGAGGAGCACGCCCAGCCACACATTCTGTGCGCCCGGCACCGTGCGATCGAACGAATACCACAGCCAGAGCAACGGCTTCACTCGCTGGAAGCGTGTGTCGTCGCACTCGGCGTAGTACTCGGGCTCCAGCGTCACGTTGCGCGGGTCCGTGGCGGCGAGCGCCAGACGGGTCGCATAGGGAAGCCCCTTATCGGCGATGGCCGTCTCCCAATTCGCGGAGAATTGCGGGAAGGTCAATTCGGTCAGAACGCGGCGGCACAACAGCGCCCGATCACAGTCGGGATCCGCGAGCGCCGAGGTCAATTGTTCGAGCCAGTCGCTAGCGACGGCGGCGACATCCGGCTCCCGAATCTTTCTCAGGGGAAGCAGCGCCATATGCGTGACAAGTGAGAAGTGGGGAGTGCTGGTGGGAAGAACTTACTCCGCACTTCCCACTACCCACTACCCACCAGTTGTACGAGGGCCTCCGCCAGCTCGTCCCGACCATCCCCGTCAACGGCGCTGAAGGGAATGACTTGCTCGAGCTCGACCCCCGCTTCGAGCGCGAGGTGCGCGATGCGATCCGAACGCTGCGCGCGCGGCAACTTGTCGATCTTCGTGGCAATGATGACGGTCG
Source organism: Gemmatimonadota bacterium (assembly GCA_031395945.1). Classification (GTDB taxonomy): domain Bacteria; phylum Gemmatimonadota; class Gemmatimonadetes; order Gemmatimonadales; family Gemmatimonadaceae; genus DASPMP01. Next base: position 16,325 of record JANNJV010000220.1, read on the forward strand.
GTGTGCCCAGCGACGACAGGAATTCCAGCATCAGCAGATCGTCCCCGGTGGGCTGGTGCCGGACGTCCAGCAGCAACACCACCCCTCGAAGCGCGGCGCTTCGCTTCAGGTACCCCTCGATGAGGGGTCGCCATGCGGCTTTCCTCTCCTTGGACACGCGTGCGTATCCGTAGCCGGGTAGGTCCGCGAGCACGAACTGCGCGTTGACCTCAAAAAAATTGATCTCGCGCGTGCGGCCCGGGGTGTTGCTGACCCGGGCAATCTTCTTTCGTCGCAGCAGTTTGTTGATGAGCGACGACTTGCCGACATTCGATCGCCCGGCGAAGGCGACTTCCGGAAGCTTCGACTCGGGGCGCCATCCATCCACCCCAGCCATACCGCCCAGAAACTCGATGCTCTTGACGACGAGCGGGTCCTTGGTGTCACCCGGCATCGCGGAAACTTATTGTGCCAATGCCGCCGCCGTCGGGGCGTCGCCGGCATACGGATGAGACCCCCGGCTGGTGGCCAACGCGATCGTCAACACTTCGTCCATGGTGCGCGCAGGATGGAACGTGAGGCCCTCTCGCACTTCGACGGGAATCTCGGACAAGTCGCGCGCGTTCTGCCAGGGAATGACGACGTGTCGCACGCCAGACCGGAACGCCGCGACGGCCTTTTCCTTGAGCCCACCGATGGGCAGGACGCGGCCGCGCAACGTGATCTCGCCAGTCATGGCGACGTCGCCGCGTAGTGGCACCCCAGTCAGCGCACTCACGATCGCCGCGGCAATCGCGATGCCGGCGGACGGGCCGTCCTTCGGGGTCGCGCCTGTGGGGATGTGCACGTGCAAGTCGCGTGTCTTGTGGAAGTCGCGCTCCAGCCGCAGCGCGTCGGCGCGCGAACGCGCGTAGCTCAGTGCGGCGCTCGCGGATTCCTTCATGACTTCGCCGAGGGTGCCCGTGAGCT
>JANNJV010000230.1:0-5381 GCA_031395945.1 Gemmatimonadota bacterium
GAGCCGGTTTCGCCGCGTGGCTTTTCGTAGTCCGACCGGTCGGCGTATCCATACCCGCCGAGTACTTCGCCGCCTCGCATGTAGTCGTGGCCGTAGCCGCGACCGTGGGGGTATTCCTCAAGCGCGGGGTCGTGAGAATGATTCATGGGCCGACACTCCTGCTAAGGGTCTTTTGCCACTAGCCGCATTGTGTGTGCCTGTCGCGATCCATGCAAGGGGAAAAAAACCGAACGCGACCCTTGGGAAAGTACACATTTGAATCGGTCAAGCGTTTTTCGAGGGACCGGACCAGTCCCTCGTTCTGAGTGGCCGAAAATATGTGATTGAGGCTTCGATGCCGGCCTCAGGCTAGCCAGGGCTCAGAGTCAGTAGAATCCGATCTTCAGAATCTGAAGGCGGCCCGTAAGCATAGACGCGGCAGGCGATTAGATTTCTCAGGCTATGGAAATCAGGAATATCGCGATTATCGCGCACGTCGATCACGGCAAGACCACCCTTGTGGACAAGATGCTCAGGCAGGCTGGGGCATTCCGCGAGAATCAGGTCGTCGAGGAGCGCGTGATGGATTCAAATCCGCTCGAACGTGAGCGGGGCATCACCATTCTGGCAAAGAACACCTCGGTCCACTGGAAGAACACCAAGATCAACATCGTCGACACGCCCGGCCACTCGGATTTCGGCGGCGAGGTCGAGCGCATTCTGCGCATGGTGGACGGTGTCCTGCTGGTCGTGGATGCCTTCGACGGGCCGATGCCGCAAACGCGCTTCGTGCTGCGCAAGGCGCTGGCGTTGGGGCGAACGCCGATCGTCGTCATCAACAAGATCGATCGGCCCGGCGCGGATCCGGTGAAGGCGCACGACCAGGTGTTGGATCTCTTCATCGAGCTCGAAGCCGATGAGGCCCAGCTCGACGCACCGGTCGTGTACGCGTCGGCGCGCGAGGGCGTCGCGACGATGGATCTCGAAACGAAACCGGTTGATCTGGCGCCCCTGTTCGACGCCATTATCGAGCACGTGCCGGCGCCGCCGCACGATATCGCCGGCTCGTTCCAGATGCTGATCTCCACGATCGACTATTCGCCGTACCTCGGCCGCCTTGGCATCGGACGCGTCGAGCGTGGCGAAGTCCACGTCGGCGACACTGTGGCACTGCTGCCCATGGGGCTCGCGATGGACAGCGCCTCGGAGCAAGGGGTCGAGCGCGCCCGCGTAACGAAGCTCTACGCGTACGAGGGGCTCGATCGCGCCGAAATCCAGAGCGCCTCCGCCGGCGAGATCGTCGCCTTGGCCGGGTTGGAGAACGTCGAAATCGGGCTTACCGTCACGGATCCGGAGCATCTCGACCGCCTCGAGGGCATCGCGGTCGAGGAGCCCACGATCTCGGTGGACTTCCTCGTCAACAACTCACCGTTCGCCGGCAAGGACGGGAAGTACGTGACGTCGCGTCAGGTTCGCGAGCGGCTGTACAAGGAGCTGGAGCGCAATGTCGCGCTCCGCGTTGAGGACACGGACGCCACGGACTCGTGGACGGTGTCCGGACGCGGCGAGCTGCACCTTTCCATCCTCATGGAAACGATGCGGCGCGAAGGGTTCGAGTTCCAGGTATCCCGTCCGCGGGTGATCACCAAGGTTGGCGTCAACGGCGAACGATTCGAGCCGTACGAGGAGCTAATGCTCGATGTCCCCGAGGAGTTTCTGGGGATCGCGATCGAGAAGGTCGGACCGCGACGCGGCGAGATGCTCGATATGCGCAATCCCGGCCAGGGCATGGTGCGCATCATGTTTCGCATTCCGTCGCGAGGCCTCTTCGGCTACCGGTCGGAGTTCCTGACGGACACCCGGGGCACCGGCATCATTCATCACCGGTTTCTCGAGTACGGCCCTTGGGCGGGTCCCCTCAGCGGGCGGTTGCGCGGCACACTGGTGTCGATGGAAAACGGAGTCGTCGTGGGGTTTGCGCTCTTCACGTTGCAGGACCGCTCGACGCTCTTCGTTGCCCCGGGAGAGCCGGTGTACGAGGGGATGATCATCGGTGAAAACGCGCGGCCGGGTGACATGGACGTGAACCCCACGCGCGAGAAAAAGCTCACCAACATGCGCAGCAAGAGCAGTGACGAGAACATTCAGCTCGAGCCGCCGAGGGAGTTGACGTTGGAAGCGGCGCTTGAGTACATCGAGGACGACGAGCTGATCGAAGTGACGCCAAAAGCCATCCGGCTGCGCAAGCGATATCTCGCCACGTCGGACCGCAAGCGGTTGTCGCGCACGGCCAAGAGGGAGCGCGACCAGGCGACCATGTAGGCTCAGGGCCGGATTGTCCGGTTTTGGGCTTTGTGCTTTGGGCTTGGGGCTGTAAGCTTTGCACGTGTGGCCGAGCGCTTACGCTCAATAGTCCGAAGCCGACAGCCCACAGCACCTGGCCCATAGCCCCCTAGGAGATCCGAGCAATGTTGGAGCGGTTCGAGTCGTCGGACCTGTCGCTAACCTCGCGAGATGAGGACGACCTGGATGACGACGCCGGCGAGGATGACGATGGCCTCGATGACGACGACGATGACGACGACGTGGTCGACCTCGATGACGATGAGGATGATGATGATGACGACGACCTCGACGACGATGAGGATGACGACGAGGACGACGAAGACGACGAGGATGATGATTTCGACGACGAGCTCATAGATCTCGACGACGAGTACGACGAGGTTGGCGAGGACGAAGACAAGCCGTTGCGCCCGGGCCGCTACGACGAGTGAGGAGGGGGCGAAAGTCGTAACACGGTAGCCGTAGGTGAACCTGCGGCTGGATCACCTCCTTAACGGATCGCGGTAGACGGACTCAAGAGACCGAGACCGCTGAAAACAGCTCGTAAGTCGCGCCGGCGCACGTCACTCCTGCGATCTCCTCTCAACGCCCTCCAGGCTCATCCTGGAGGGCGTTTTCTGTTTCCCGATACCGAGACGAGACTTCATTGTATTCGTCCACTATATGGCACGGCGTTTCTGCCCCCAGCCTACCCCACCGATGCATCGCTCGCCCCCGCTCGTCTCCATTCTCTCGTTCCTCGTGGCAGTTCGACGTCCTCGAATGGTTGGATCGCGCGCGCGGGCGGTCCTTTGAATGACAAACACGGAAGCTTGCCTTAAGGCACTACTCGCTGCCTGGGCTCGAGCCGTAGGATCCACAGCCCCGAATTGAAGTCGTTCACGTATGCCAGTCCGTCCCTCGGGTTCACGACCACCCCCCAGGTCATCGGCGCGTTCGGCAACTTCGCCGCGGCGTCCATGGGCATGAACTCGGCGATCTGACGGCCCTGCTCGAACAGATCGCCGCGCAGCTCGCCCGAGACGTCGAACGCCTTGAAGCCTGCGTTGTACGCGCCGACGTACAGCGTGTCCCCCGTAACCCAAATGTTGTGCACGCCGCCGTACTCGGGCTCGTACCATGCGACGGACCGCGGCTTCGTGACGTCCGAGACGTCGATTACCTGCAGCCGCCCATACGCGCGCGACGGCTGCCAGCTGAACAAGCTTTGCGCGGCGCTGTTCCCGAAGACCTCGTCGGCGATGAAGACATAGTTCTTGTGGCGCCACGCCGTGTGCGTGCCGCGAATGAATCCGGCGCCGCCCTCCAGCGTTACCCGCTGGTATAGCGAATCCAGGTCGTACTTGAGCTGCGACACCAGCACTGGCTTGGACGGCGTTCCGCCCTTGACGCCGTTGCCGACGTCCAGGATCACCAGACCGTCATTCCACCAGGACGCGTAGGCCAGTCCGTCCTGCACGTCGATGTCGTGGATCATCATCCCGGACGTGGTCTGCTTCGGCTTCCAGCGTGCCACTTCGGCGGGCTTCGACGGGTCGGTGATGTCGACGATGTGCAGCGCGCCTGTGCCGTCGTTCGTGAGGTAGACGTGCGTCCCGTATTTCTGCTGCCGGTGCACGAAGGCGGAGTGCACCCCTGCCGTCACGTCCTCGGTGAACTCGGCCAGCTGCTTCGGATGCAGCGGATCGCGTGTGTCAACGATGACGATGCCGTTGCGCCGGTCGGACGCCCCTTCGCGGGTGACCACCATGTAGTCGCCGTCCGGCGTCGTCATGATGTCATTGATGCTGCGGGCATTGACCATCAGCGAATCCACGATGGTCGGGCTGGCCGGATTCGTGATGTCGATGGCATACACCCGGTCGCCGCCCATCGTTGTGCCGAGATACGCAACTCGGCCATTCGGGTGAATCCACACCTCTGACGTCGGAAAGGCGGTGCGCAGGAGCTTTCCAACCAGCTTCGTGCTGCGCGCCACGTTGCGCTGGTCGAGGGTGACCGTGGCGTCTGCCGTGCGCGATCCGAAGCTCGCGGTCACCTGGTATGTGCCCGACCGGTAACCCACGAAGGCGCCGTCCTCGTCGATCGCGCCATGGCCCGGAGAGAGCAACCAGGTTGGCGTGAGCCCTGTGATCTCACGGCCGCCCCGATCGCGTACCATCGCCCGGAAGCGGATTACGTCGCCCGTTCGCGCGGTGGGATTGTTGGGGGCCACCCGTATCGCGCTGATGTCCGCGGCGATCACTTCCACCGGGATTGCCTGGCTGACCGTGCCGGCGCGGGCGGTGAGCGTGGCGCGTCCCGCTGCCATGGCTGTGACCACGCCAACGCCGTTCACCTGCGCCACACGAGGGGCCGACGACGTCCAAGCCACCCGATCCTCACGCTTGTCATCGGTGGCCGCGTAGGTCGTCGCTTTCACCTGGATGCGTTGGCCTGCCAGCAACTTTACCGACGAGGGATGCGCGACGATCCGCGTCGCGGGGCCGGGGACGATGCGCACTTCCACGCGCTTCGTGACCATACGCCCGCCGGGGACGAACGCCACGGCGGTCACGGGGAATGTGCCCACGGCGCCGGAATGCACGAGTCCCGTGGTATCCACGCGTGCTTCGAAGCTGAATCCCGCGGCGACGAACGAAATGCGCGCGTTTGGCACCGGTCGTCCCTGGGCGTCGACGGCATGGGCATGCAGGCGCAACGTATCGCGCACGATGACGACGGGTGCCGCAGGGGTGACGACGACATGGAACTCCGTCGGCTGTGCCGGCTGCTGCTGGAAGGCGAGAAGGGCGAGGAAGCGAAGCATGGGTTCCTGTGAAGTGTGCAGTCCGAACGTTCGCTCGGCGCTGGCCGATGTCAACGCCATGTCCGTTGAATGCGCCTTAGCCACAGGTTAGCTTCTGTATTCCCGTAAGGGCCTGTAGCTCAGGTGGTTAGAGCGCACGCCTGATAAGCGTGAGGTCGGAGGTTCAACTCCTCCCAGGCCCACTCCCATGGTAGTGCTTGACCCCGGTTGCGGTGTACCCGCATCGGGGTCTTGTCGTTGCCATGGG
>JANNJV010000235.1:0-10623 GCA_031395945.1 Gemmatimonadota bacterium
CACATCGCCGTCAACAACGCCGGGATTGGCGGGCCGGTGTCACCGGTGGGTGAGTATCCCGTCGACGGCTGGGACAACGTCATTGCCGTCAACCTGTCGGGCGTGTTTTACGGTATGCGCTACCAGATTCCCGCGATTCTTGCGTCGGGAGGCGGCACCATACTGAACATGGCCTCAATACTAGGACAGGTCGGGATTCGCGGGTCGTCGGCGTATGTCGCGGCCAAGCACGGTGTGGTCGGTCTCACCCAGAGTGCTGCGCTCGAGTACGGGCAGCAGAAACTGCGCGTCAACGCCGTAGGGCCCGGGTTCATCAATACGCCGCTCCTCGAAAAGAATCTCACCCCGGATGTGCTCAAGACACTCGCGGGATTGCATGCCGTCGGCCGGATTGGCGAGCCGAATGAAGTGGCGGAACTGGCGCTCTGGCTTTGCTCAGAGAAAGCCTCATTTGTCACTGGCGCCTATTACGCCGTGGATGGTGGATATCTGGCGCAGTAAGCGCCAGGCCCGCGTCTCATGAGCGCTCCATCGACAGCGATGTATCGTCATCCGGTCAGGCGGGCCGCGCGGCGGGTGAGATGCGGATCGAGCAGCGCGGCCACGTGTTTCCGAAGCCACGTCGTGGCTGTTCCCTGTTGATGGAAGGCCCATGTGAGCAGGGCGCCGCTGATCAGCGCCTCGACGTTACGCACGAGAGCCTGCACGTCGGTGTCGCGCGTGAGCTCTCGCCGCGACACGGCTTCCCGGAACAGCGCCGCCAGCTCCTTGTGCACGACTTTCGACTGCGCCACTAGCTGCGCCCGCAGATCGGGATCGGCCAGGTCCACCTGCAGGTAGGCAAAGTTCCGCAGCAGCGCGCCCGGCGTCTTGGCCATCTCCGCCATGCATTCGGCGTACGCCCGCACCACGTCCAGCGGCGCCTCGTGCTGCAGCCGGAGCTGCGCGAAGAACTCTCCCATGCCCGACCCCAGCAGGCCCGCCATGGTCACCAGGAGCTGGCGCTTTGAGCCGAAGCGCTGCACCAGCGCGCCAGCGGTGACCCCTGCTTCCTCGGCGATCTCGGCCAGTGTGAGTTGGCCGGGTCCCACACGCGCCATGACGCGCAGCGCCGCTGCGTATACGTCGTCGTCGCTCACTTTTCGGGGACGAGCCATGCGTCGCCAACTCCGGGCTTGACGTTTCTAAACGGCCATATAGTTTCGTTACTACATCTGCATTTAGTTTGCTCACCAGGAGGGCATATGCGCAAGGTCACGTATGGCGCCGCTTGCAGTCTCGATGGCTTTATCGCCGGACCCGATGGCAACATCGACTGGCTGCACTTCAGCAAGGACGTTCAGGCGGTCATCACGGAGTATTGGGCGCGCGTCGACACCCTCGTCATGGGACGCAAGACGTGGGAAGTCGGGAACGAGATGGGAGGGGGAGGGGGAGGGGGAGTCGCCGCGGCGTCGGCCGTCACATCGTACGTATTCTCGCGCACGCTCTCACAACTTCCGGCTCCGGGCGCGACCCTGGTCTCGGACGACGCCGGCGAGTTCGTGAGCGCGCTCAAGCGGGCGAAGGGGAAGGAAATCTGCGTGTTGGGAGGGGGAGAATTCGCGCGCTCGCTCTTTCACGCCGGCGTCATCGACGAAGTGGGACTCAACATCCATCCCGTGTTGCTGGGCTCGGGCATTCCGTTTTTCCGGGATGCCGGGCGGATCAAACTGAATCTGATCGAGAACCGGACGATCTCCGGTGGATGCGTCTACGCCATCTATAAGGTGGTCAATGCTCGCAAGGTGCCGTCGTCATGAATACACGACGAGAGCGAGGAATTCCTTGACGCTGGTGCCCTGGCGCTGTGTATTTCGAGCATGCTCGGTCTGCGAACAGTCATCTACAAGGTCCCTGACATCGCGAAGGCCAAAGCGTGGTACGCCCGCGTGTTCGAGACGCCGCCATATTTCGACGAGGCATTTTACGTCGGATTCAACATCGGCGACTACGAGCTCGGGCTCGATCCGGACGTATCCGGCCAGAAGCCGGGCCCGGGTGGCAGCGTCGCATATTGGGGCGTCAAGGATCTCGCCCTGACGTTGGCGGCGCTCACCGCACAGAAGATTCGCGTTCGCTCGCAGTTGCAAGACGTCGGTGGCGGGATTCTCGTTGCGTCGATCGAGGATCCCTTCGGGAATGTCATCGGACTGATCGAGAACCCACATTTCCAGCTGTCCGCGGCTCCAGGCCAATAGTGCGCCGATTCGTCGTCGTGATGACGCTCGCCGTCGCTGCGGCGTGCGCGTCAAATCAACCGCCTGATCGACCACCACTCCTGTTTCTCACGGACTTCGGCGTCCGCGACGGCGCGGTGGCGGTCTGCAAAGGCGTCATGTGGAGCATCGAGCCATCGCTCCGTATCGTTGACATCACACACGAGACACCGCCGTACGACGTCGAAACGGCGGGCGAGGTGCTGGAGCAGGCGCTGGCGTTCTATCCGCCTGGCGCAGTCGTGGTTGCCGTGGTGGATCCGGGCGTCGGCGGAGCCCGAAAGAGCATTGCCATACTGACCAGGAAGGGCCATCTGCTGGTGGGCCCCGACAACGGCATCTTCACTCTGGTCATGGCTGCCGAAGGCTTCGATCGTGCGGTCGAGCTCACGAACCGGAAATACCAGAGGCCCGGGGACGCATCATATACGTTCCACGGTCGAGACATCTTCTCGCCGGTGGGCGCGCATCTGGCGGCGGGCGTACCCATCGACTCGCTTGGGCCACCAGTCACGCCAGTCCGCCTCGACGTGCGTCCAGCGCGCATGGTCGAAGATCGTATCGAAGGGTTGGTTCGCTACATCGAGGATCCGTACGGCAACGTCGTGACCAACGTCGCTCCCGCGCTGCTGGATTCCGCGGGCTTGCGGGTAGGGGATTCGCTGGACGTTCGTATCGGCACGCGGTCGTTTCACCTTCCGTGGCGCAACACCTTCAGCGACGTCGCCGTCGGACGGTCATTGGCCGTGATGCACGAGCGTGCGTTGCTGTCGTTCTCGATCAACCAGGGGAACTTTGCTTCCGCATACGGGATCGAGCGGAAGACGCCCGTGGTCGTTCGAAAGCTGTCTCCTCGCTGATCCGCCGCGGTCGGCGTTCGGACGGTCAGCAGGATGCCAAAGATGAATGCGCGTGAAGTCTGCCAACGACGTCTGGCCAGCCAATTCCTCACCTCGCGCGGCCCTGAGCGTGGCAGTGACGTGGTCCGCACCCTCGGCGCGGTCCAGGCACAGGACTACGCAGGTGCGAAATGGGCGCTCGCACAGCGCATGCGTGCCGCCACCGACACGGACATAGAACGCGAGGTGATCGAGGGGCACATCCTGCGCACGCACGTGCTTCGTCCCACCTGGCACTTTGTGGCACCGGAGGATATTCGCTGGATGCTGGCGCTCACCGGACCACGCGTGAGCCAGGCAATGTCGTCCTACAATAGAAAGCTCGAGTTGACCACTGACGTTTTCCGGCGGAGCAACGCCGTGATCGCCAAAGCGTTGTCAGGTGGCAAGCACCTGACGCGCACTGAGTTGCGCCAGGCCCTCGAGCGGTCCGGGGTGAAACCTGGCACTGGCCAGCGGCTGGGCCATCTGATGATGCAGGCGGAACTCGACGCGGTCATCTGCAGCGGTGCGCGTCGCGGGAAGCAGTTCACGTATGGTCTGCTGGACGAGCGTGTACCCTCGACGCCGGCCGTGGAGCGTGACGAGGCGCTATTGGAACTCACGCGCCGCTACTTCGTCACGCGCGGTCCCGCGTCGGCTCAGGATTTCGGGTGGTGGTCCGGGCTCACCATGGCCGACGTCAAGCGCGGAATCCAGATCGCCGGTGCCTTGCTGGAGCAGGTGGACGTCGCAGGGCGCGCGTACTGGCTGAGCATCAACTCCGGCGTGCCTCCGAAGCGGGTCTCATCGGCGCACCTGCTTCCCAACTATGACGAGTATTTCATCGGCTACCGGGATCGTAGCGCTATTGGCCAACGAATCGCCGATCTGACGGCGGTCACGGGCGGTAACGCGTTTCTCGCGAACGTGGTTTTTGTCGACGGTCAGCTTGTCGGCGGATGGAAACGACTGATCGAGAAGCAACGTGTCGTCGTGGACCTCACGCTGGTCTCCCGGCTCACGCCCGTCGAACGACAGCGAGTCGCCGCGTCCGCGCGTGCGTACAGCGAGTCTCTCGGTACGCCGGTGACGGTTCGAGGTCTGAATGGTGGGCGCGCATCTCCCGGGCGTTCCGGGAGCGCTCGCCAGGCTCCATCTTAAAGCCATGACTGGTCACCTTGGATTCATCGCGGTCGCGTTGTTGGTGTGCAGCGCGACCACCGTGGCGCAACAGCCCGGTGCCTCACCCGCGGTCGCAGCGGTCACGATGCCGCGCGATTCGCTGCAACGCATTGTGAGCGAGCGAGTGCAGGGCGGACGTTCCACCGGCCTGATCGTGGGGGTGCTCACGCCTACCGGGGCGCGATACGTCGTCACTGCCGGGAACGAGCGCAAGGGAAAACCGCTGGACATTCACAGCATCTTCGAGATCGGCTCGATTACAAAAGTCTTCACAGGCATACTGCTCGCTGAGATGGTGAATCGCGGCGAGGTTCAGCCGCGGCAGCGTGTCACCGACCTGTTGCCACCGGGAACGAAAGTCCCGTCGCGCGGAGGACGCGAGATCACGCTGTTGGATCTCTCGACGCAGACGTCCGGCCTGCCGCGGCTGCCGTCCAACCTGAAGCCGCAGGACCCCACGAATCCGTACGCCGATTACAGCGTCGCGCAGCTGTACGAGTTTCTCTCAGGGTATGAGCTGCCGCGCGATCCCGGCGCCCAGTACGAGTATTCCAACCTCGGGGTCGGTTTGCTGGGGCACGCGCTGGCGCTGCGGGCCGGCAAGTCGTACGAAGAATTGGTGCGCGAGCGGATTCTCGGGCCACTTGGCATGACGCGCACCGGGATTGCGCTCAGCGCAGAGATGCGCGCCCACATGTCAGAGGGACATGACCGCGCCGGCCAGGTGGTGCCGTTGTGGGACCTGCCCACGCTCGCGGGCGCCGGCGCGCTGCGCTCGTCTCTGGACGACATGATGCGATTCGTGTCCGCCGTGCTCGATCCACCCGACAACGCCATCGGACGGGCGATTGCGCTGTCGCAGGAGACCCGCTTCAACGTCAATCAGGCGCTGGCGCTGGGACTCAACTGGCACCGCAGCGTGGTCGACGGAGATACCATGGTGTGGCACAATGGTGGGACGGCGGGCTTTCGGACGTTCGCGGGAGTGAATCCCCGGACGCGCACGGCTGTCGTGCTGCTCGGAAACTCCGGCCAGGACAACGACGACATTAGCCGGCATATCCTGATCAGGAATTTTCCGCTTGCCACCTTCGTGGCACGTAAGGAGATCACGATCTCCACGGACGCGCTGCGCGCCTACGAGGGGACCTACCGTCTTGCACCGCAGTTCGCGCTCAACGTGAGGCTGGAGGGCGGGTCGCTGATCGTCCAGGCCACGGACCAGCCAAAATTCCGATTGTTCGCGGAGGCTCCCGACAAATTCTTCCTCAAGGACGTCGAGGCGCAGCTGGAATTCGGGCGCGACGCCAGCGGCGAGGTCACGAGCGTCACGCTGGTGCAAGGAGGCCGAACGACGGGGCTCAAGGAGAAGCGAGCTACCGACCCCCCTCGGGGAAAGCCGCCAACGGTGTGACCGGACGCGCGGAGTGTGGGTTCGAAAGGAATGGGAACCGACACGACAATGACGAGGCCATTCCCGCGGTTGGCTGCACAGTGCGCGCGCGCCATTGTGGTACCCCTGACGCTCCTGGCACTGGCGGGATGTCCCGGCTCGACCGCCACGGGACCGCGCCTGATCGGCGAGGGCCGTCGCGCGCTGTTCGTCGGGAACAGCTACCTGTACACGATGGACATTCCCGGAATCGTACAGGCACTCGCGGATTCTGCGAAAGGCGATCAGATCGCGGTCGAAACCGTTGCCGGACCCGATATGGCGCTCATCGATCATTGGTTCGAGGGCACCGCGCGGCGGGAGATCGGTAAGGGCGGCTGGGAGTGGGTGGTCATGCAGCAGGGCCCATCGTCCACGGACCTCAACCGCGACACCCTGCGTCTGGCCGCCAAACTCTTTGCCGATGCCATGACGGGTGGAACGCCGGCATTGTTTTCCGCTTGGCCATCGCAGCAGCGGCCGCAGGACTTTGATCGCGCCATCGAGTCGTATCGTCTGGCGACCACCGACGTGAACGGCGCGCTCATCCCCGTTGCGGGTGCGTGGCTGGCGGCATGGCGACGCGATCCGTCCCTGAACCTGTACGCCGACGGCTTGCATCCTTCAGCGGAGGGAGCCTATCTCTCCGCGCTGGTCGTATACGGCGCGCTGCTTGGCAAATCGCCGCTCGGATTGCCCAATGGCGTGCGAACACGGGGCGCCCAGGTGATCGTCATCGATCCAGCCGTCGCGCTGACATTGCGAGAAGCCGCGGCCGAAGCGCTGGCTGCGCCCGCCGCCATCCGTGATTGACGTGGGCTAAACGGTGTGCACGCCCGACAACCACGCCAGCGCAAAGACGAGAATGACGTAGGTGCCCAGCGCGGTGTTGTCACCTTCCACCTGGACACGCTGGAAGGCGCGAAAAATCGCTACGGCACCGACGATGAGCAGCATTTTCTGGCCGGTGAGCCCATACGCGACAGCGAGTGCCGCGACCGCGCTCCAACGCTGCCAGGACGAGAGCGCGTGAAATCCGCGCGCGCCGTCCAATTGCCAGACCGGAATCAGGTTGAAGAGGTTGATGAAGCCAGTGACCGCCGCGATGGCGCCCCAGATCCCCGCGCCTGTCACCAGGTACACGATGTACGCGCCAACGCCCGCACCCAAACCCCAGATGGGACCAGCGAGTCCTACCTTCGCATCGACGGATGGATCGGTGATGCGCTGCTTGATGAGGATCATCGCACCCAGCCCGGGGATGAACAATGGCGCGCCGCTCCGGATGCCGAGCTTTCGCAACACATAGACGTGTCCCATCTCGTGGATGTAGATGGTGAGCACGAGCCCGAGCGCGAACGCCCAGCCGTACAACGACCAGTACACGCCGAAGAACGCGAACATGGACAGAAACGTTTTCGCTTTCGTCAGCCCGAGCAGCAGGAACTTGCCCTTGGTCACCGCGAGCACGAGCACCGCGACGATGGCAGTGCTTCCGCGCTTGTACCACGGCGCCGACGGCGGGGCCTGCGATGCGAGAGCACCTGGCGCGTCGGCGAGTCTTCGGGTGATCTCCGCGACGCGCTCGTTAATGGTGACGTACTGACGCGAAGTCGGTGGCAGCAGATCGAGTGCCTCTTGCCACGCATGGCTTTCCTCGGGCAGCTGCCCCGCGGCCTTGGCCGCCTCGGCGCTTGCCGCGAGCTCCTTCAGGCGCCCGGCATGCACCAACGTGTCGCATGCGGGACAGCTCAGCATCGCTGGCGCCAGCTCGGTACCACAACTGACGCAGCGGGCCGCGAGCTGCGCAACTTCGCCTACTCCGGTTGACACGTTACGCGGCGGGCGCGGGCTCGGGCTCGGGTGTCGCAATCGCTGGAACGTCACCGCCCACCTTGTACGGCCCGGTGATCGACACGTTGTGGCCGGCTGTCATCTTCCACGCCTGGTGCATGCCCAGTCCGATGATGAATGCGCTGATCAGTCCCGACGGTAGCGATCCCAGCACGGCGATCACCGGCAGCGCGAACACCATGAGAAACCCGCCCACCGCGATCATTCCCGCGCCGAGCAATGCGCGACCCAGGCCGATCTTTATCGCGCCCGTTGGCTTCGCGGCTGCACTATCTGAGTCTGTGTCGCCCGCCAGGGCAACATCTGCCGAATCTTCCTCGGCTGCCTCCGCTGCGAGAACCGCGTCGATGCTATCAGCTTCGATGCTGTCTACAGCGCTCAGCGAATCGGCCGACGGCGTCCGGGCATCCATCGCTCCCTTGAACGCGAGCGGGGTATAGGCGAGTCCGACGGCGAAGTAGGTAAGCACCAACGCCATCACCTGGTAGCGCCGTCCGCCGCCGCCCGCCGCGCCCATGCGCACTCCGAAACCCACCATGAATCCGATGAGGATGGCGACCAGCCCGATCTCGAAATTCGTAATCGCAATGACGCCGTAGTAGATGGCGGCGCCCAATACGGCCGCCACGCCGCCAAGGAGAAACGCCTTGATCAGCGCGCCGCCTCCACGTTGGGCCGCACCGGAACGCTCGGCGGTCTGCTTGCACTTGGCGCAAACCGTGAGACCGTCAACGTGATAGTAGTACGTCTTAATGGAAGCGTTGCAGGCGGAGCACTCAATCGCGGGTGCAGCCGTCGCATCGGCCGCGGCCGCCGCGACGTCCGCATTTGGGGCGGCATCATCAGCGGCAGCGTCGATCGCTCGATCGAACTGCAGCGGCTCGGGAGCGGGCGCGTTCGGGTCAGTCATATGGGGCTGTTTCGGTTGGAAAACCACTGAAACGCCGGTGCGTTTCATAGCGGATACCAGTAGTCAGACGACTACCGTCCCCGAGTGAAACGGCGATCAGCGCTACAGTCGGACGGCGTTCGCTGGCGGAACAACAATCCCACAAACGGACACTCCTCCACGTTTGACTGTGTCGCATGCTCGCGCTAAGCTGTTGCGCCACAACGATTTCCACATGTCTGTGGAGGGCACGCAACTTCCTCATAGGGGCCGCGCCCTCATCCCACACATGGACACACTTCTTCAGGATCTTCGATACGCCGCGCGCAAATTATTCCACGCGCCAGGCTTCACTTTCGTCGCCGTCACCACGCTCGCGCTCGCAATCGGAGCGACCACTGCGATCTTCAGCATCATCAACGGCGTGCTGCTCAAGCCCATCCCTTTCAGGAGTCCGGAGCAGCTGGTCTTTGTCTCGTCCGCCAAAAGCGACGGACTGACGAACCCGTTGTCGACGACGGATTTCCTCGACTACCGGGATCAGAGCAAGAGCTTCGTCGGGATGGCGGCGACGAGCACGCAGACGATGAATGTGACGAGCGCAGGCTCAGAGCCCGCTCGCGTGCAGGCCGCGCAGGTGGGTGCGCCGTTCTTCGATCTGCTGGGTGTGACTGCGCAGTTCGGCCGGACCTTTGTCGCCGGCGAGGACAAACCGGGAGCACCACGAGTCGTGGTGCTCACCGATCACGTGTGGCGCAACCAGTACGGCGCCGATCAGCGAATCGTGGGGCGGAGTATCAATCTCGATGGGCAGATCTATACCGTGGCTGGTGTCGCGCCGGCGTCGCTCACGTTCCCAGCCGACGTCGATCTCTACATCCCCTTTGTGTTCGAGCCGTGGCAGCTGGATCCGCAGAACCGCGGTGCCCACAGCCACTACGCCATCGCGCGTGTGAAAGAAGGGGTGACGGTGGCGAGTGCCAGCAACGAGCTGGCGACGATCGCGAAGCGGCTCGCCCAGCAGTATCCCGAGAGCAACACAGGATTCGGGGGAAAGGCCACGCCGCTGCAGGAGCGCATCATCGGCAAGTCGGACAAGCCGCTGTACGCGATGTTCGGCGCGGTCGTCCTGGTGCTGCTCATCGCATGCGCGAATGTCGCCAACTTGTTGCTGGTGCGGGCGTCGGGCCGTGAATCGGAAATGGCGGTACGCACCGCGCTCGGCGCGGGCCGAAGACGCATTTTTCGTCAGCTGGTGACGGAAAGCGCATTGCTATCGGTCGCGGGCGCGGTGGCGGGCGCGGCGCTGGCAGCGTGGGCGGTGGCGGCGGTGGTGGCCTTCGGGCCCAGCGGTCTTCCGCGACTCTCCGAAGTGGTGATTGATGGCAAGGTACTGGCGTTCACGGGCGGCCTTGCGGTGCTGACCGCCATGTTTTTTGGGATCGTGCCGGCACTGCATCTGGCGCGTCCCGACATCGCGCAAATGTTGCGGGAGAGCGTTCGTGGCTCCAGCAAGGGGGGCACGCACCGCACCCGGAGCGCGCTGGTCATCGCGGAGATGACGCTCGCCGTCGTGCTGCTCGTGGGGGCGGGGCTGCTGATTCGCAGCTTTGTCCGGCTCATCAACGTAGATCCCGGATTCAATCCCGAGCGCGTCGTCGCGTTCAATCTGTCAGCGCCATCGACGAAGTATCAGTACGAGCGGCACATACGCGCGCTGGCGGCGACCATCGAGGAGCGCATGCGCCAGATGCCGGGAACGCGCGAGGTTGGTGTCACCCTGGGGCGACCGATGGAGAACAGCGGGTTGATACGAACCACGTTCGAGGTTGATGGCTGGACGCCGTCAACGCCGCAGAAACGGCATGTCAGCCAGGTGCACATGACATCGCCGGGCTACTTCAAGGCGATGGGAATCCCGCTCATACGGGGCCGCTACTATACTGACGCCGAGAACCGGGCCGAGGCTCCTCATGTTGTGGTTGTAACCCAGGAGTTTGTGCGGTTGCATTTTCCCAACGAGGACCCGATCGGCAAACGCGTCAAGTACGGGATCATACACGACACCGCGGCCACCGGGGGCCAGGCGCAAGTGCAAGGCGAGATCGTCGGCATCGTCGGCGACGT
>JANNJV010000101.1:0-3707 GCA_031395945.1 Gemmatimonadota bacterium
AAGATCGTTCGCCTCGACGACTTCGTCGCCGAGCGGGCGTTGAAACGTCTCGACCTGCTCAAGTGCGACATCGAGGGCGGCGAACTGCTCATGCTCAAGGGCGGGCTCGACACCCTGCGCCGTTTCCGCCCTGTGTTGTTCCTGGAACTACTGCGCAAATGGAGCAAGGTGTATGGCTACCATCCCAACGACGCCATCACCCTGCTGAAGCGCGAAGGATACGCATCCTACGCCATTGGTGAGCGGCGTATCGAGCGGATCTCCGAGATCGACGACGAGATCCAATGCACCAACTTCCTGTTTGTGCACGGCGACTCGGTCATTCTGAAGCAGCTGGACGACTTGCTGAACAGGATGAATACCGCCACCGGCGAAAATCCGGTCATCACCGGCGAGAATCCAGTCAGCATGGGCGAATGAGCACGTTCGCGCTGGCAACCGCCATTCGCGCGCACGCGCTCCGTATGTGCAACCATGCGGGATCGTCGCACATCGGCACGTGTCTCAGCATGGCTGACCTGCTGGCGGTTCTGTACGGTCGTGTGCTCAAGCACGATGCGGCGCGTCCGGCGTGGGACGAGCGTGACTGGTTCCTGCTCAGCAAGGGCCACGGCGCCGCAGCGCTGTACGCGGTACTCGCCGAGCGCGGGTACTTCCCCGTCGATGACCTTGGCGGGTATGGCGACGCGGGCTCGACGCTGCTGGGACACGCCAGCCATCACGTTCCCGGCGTGGAGCTGTCCACCGGATCGCTGGGCCATGCGTTTCCGGTGGCATGCGGCGTGGCGCTCGCGGCCAAACGCGACGGCAAGCCGCATCGTGTCTTCGTCCTGCTCAGCGACGGCGAACTGGACGAGGGCTCCAACTGGGAAGCCATCCTCTTCGCGCCGCACCACAAGCTGGACAACCTCGTCGCGCTGGTGGACTACAACAAGATCCAGAGCTTCGGCACCGTCGCCGAGGTGCTGGGGCTGGAGCCGTTGGTGGATAAATGGGCGGCATTCGGCTGGGAAGTACGCGAGGCGGACGGCCACGATCACGACGCCATCGCCAATGCGCTGCGCCCTCCCTCGCGTGCCGGCATACCCGTCGTCGTCCTGGCGCACACCGTGAAAGGCAAGGGCGTCGGGTTCATGGAGAACGACCTCGCCTGGCATTACAAGTCCCCGAACGCGGGCCAGCTCGCGAAAGCGCTTGATGAGCTGGGGGTCACGTGAGGACGACCTTCATCAAGACGCTCATCGAGATCGCTGGCCAGAACGACAAGGTGTGGCTCGTGGCCGGAGACCTGGGCTACTCAGTGCTGGAAGCATTCTCGGAGAAATTTCCCGCGCGCTATCTCAACGCCGGCGTCGCCGAGCAGAACATGACCGGTATCGCCGCCGGCTTGGCGCTGAGCGGCAAGATCGCGTTCACCTACTCCATCGCGAACTTTCCCGTCTTCCGTTGCCTGGAGCAGGTGCGCAACGACGTCTGCTATCACAATCTCAATGTGAAGGTCGTTTCGGTGGGTGGCGGCCTGGCGTACGGGTCCGCGGGCTACAGCCATCACGCCGTTGAGGACCTGGCGGTGATGCGCGCATTGCCGAACATGGTGGTCTTCGCGCCGGGGGACCCCATCGAAGCGGCGCTGGTGACGCGCGCCGCCATTGAACACGCCGGTCCATGCTATATCCGACTGGGCAAGGCGGGCGAGCCGTTGCTGCACAAGACCGTGCCGCATTTTGCGATCGGTAAGGGCATCGTCATGCGCGAGGGCGGCGATGCCGCCATCATCTCCGCGGGGGGCATGCTTGGCACAGCGCTCGCCGCCGCCGACGAACTCGAGAAAAGTGGGCGCACGGTCTCCGTCGTGAGCATGCCCACCGTGCATCCCATCGACCGTGCGCTCATCGAGCAGGTGGCTGGATCGACGCGCGCCATCGTGACCGTCGAGGAGCATGGTATCGGAGGGCTTGGGAGCGCAGTGGCCGAGGTGCTCGCGGAGTGTGCAGCACGCCCCCGATTTCGAGCGATCCGGCTGCAGGGCGGTCCCGTGACCGTTTCCGGCACCCAGGACGCGTTGCGCGCCGATCAGGGCTTGTCGGTGCCTGGCATCGCGTCCGTTGTCGAGTCGCTGCTCGGCTAGGTCGCTGGGATTTCGGGTTTGTCGGCGTCGGGGAGGAGGTCCCGGGGCGCACCCTGGCCAAAACGGGGCATGAAGAACGCATGCCCGTTTTGCCTTGGGCTTCGCGCCCCGGGACCTCCTCGCCCCGCCGCCTGCCGGTTCTCGGACGGACCGAACGGTGCGTGGCTCGACGGCGGACGCGATGCCTAGGCGAATCGCCGACCGACCCACTGATCGGCGCTTGTCGCGAGCAGTTCGTCGGGCAACGATCCTCCGTCGCCCCTGTTCGCGAACGTCAGGGCTCGACTGAGGGGATCGCGGGCGCGGAGCCCATGGCAATACTGCCATGCGAGCTTCATGGCAGTATTGGCCAGGGTCGCGCCCGGGATTCCCCTTAGTCGACGCCCGGACCAGGAGAAGCCGCAGGCGCGGGAGCTTGGTCGAGGCGGACGTAATCGCCGCGCGAGAAGTACTTCTCGATCAGGCAGTAGAAGATGATGAAGAGGTACCGGCTCCCCATCTCCTTGATGACGAACTTCGACTCGCCCGTGTTGCGCCCGTACCAGTTCGTCGGCACCACTGCCCAGGAATAGCCGCGCACGATGGCCTTGAGCGGCAGTTCCACGGTGAGGTTGAAGTGGTTCGACAGGAACGGGCGCAGGCCGTCGATCACTTCCTTGCGAAAACTCTTGAACGCGTTCGTCGTGTCGTTGTACTTGATACGGAACAGCGTCTTGATGACCCAGTTGCCAAATCGGTTGAGCCACAGCTTGTGGAACGGGTAGCCGCGAACGGACGCGCCTGAGACAAAGCGCGACCCGAAGACACAGTCATACCCTTCCTCGAGCTTGCGATAGTACTGCACGATGTCGCGCGGGTCGTCACTCGCGTCCGCCATGACGATGACGACCGCGTCGCCTTTCATCTCGTCCAACCCGCGACGGATGGCGAAGCCGAATCCGCCGGCGGCGGGATTCGTCGTGGTGCGCAACACCGGCACGTCCTTCTTCACGCCGTCGAGAATGGTCGCCGTATCGTCCGTGCAGTGGTCCAGCACCACGAGAATTTCGTGTGCGATGGCCGAGCCACGCAGCGTCCCGTAAATGGCGTGCACCGTCGGCACGATCGACCCACCCTCGTTGTGGGCGGGGATCAGCACCGTGAGCTTCTCTACTGGCCTTTGAGCCACCGCTCGCGGTTCTCCTCGATGATCTCCGTGAGGATGCGGTCGCAGTCGTACGTGATCTTCCAGTGCGGATACTGTGACTGAAAGCGCGCCAGGTCGGAGACGTACCAGATGTGATCGCCCACGCGATTCTTCTCGTCGTACTTCCAGTTCATCTTCTTGCCGGCGATCCGCTCACACATCGCGATGGCCTCCAACATCGAGCAATTGCTCGGCCTCCCCCCGCCGATATTGTAGACCTCTGCCGAGCGAGGCGAATCGAAAAAAGCGTTGAACGCCGAAAGCAGATCCGCCGAATGGATGTTGTCGCGCACCTGCTTCGCCTTGTAGCCGAACACCGTGTACTCGCGCCCTGTCACCGCGCACTTGGCCAGATAGGCCAGAAAACCGTGCAGCATGGTGCCCGAGTGATTG
>JANNJV010000324.1:0-2386 GCA_031395945.1 Gemmatimonadota bacterium
AGTTGATGGTCTCGGGCTTGGTGACCTCACCCCACGACCACCACGTGCGAAGGCCCTGCAACTCCACCCGTTCGCGTTCCTTCGCGTCTTTGGGCCCACGGATCTCTTCTGGCGACGCGATCCGGACCTGGATGAAGTCGAACGCCGATGCGCGGTTTTCGCGTACGCTACGGAAATCAATCATGGATTATTCCTCGCCCCCCGTACCGGTCGAACCGCCCGCGCCAAGGCGCGGAGTGCCCGCGCCGTCGCCGGAGAATTCGTCTGTCGTCTGTCCCATCGTGACCTTCAGTCCCAGCGCCTGCAGCTCCTTCACGAGCACGTTGAACGACTCGGGAATGCCCGGATCCGGCAGGTTCTGTCCCTTCACGATCGCTTCGTAGACGCGGCTTCTGCCGTTCACGTCGTCCGACTTGACCGTCAGAATTTCCTGCAGCACGTGCGCGGCGCCATACGCCTCCAGCGCCCACACTTCCATTTCTCCGAAGCGCTGGCCGCCGAACTGCGCCTTGCCCGCCAGCGGCTGCTGCGTGACCAGGGAGTACGGTCCGATGCTGCGCGCGTGGATCTTGTCGTCCACGAGATGCGAGAGCTTGAGCATGTAGATCTCGCCCACGGTCACCGGCGACGAGAACCGCTCGCCGCTGCGGCCATCGCGCAGCCACACCTTGCCCCAGGGCGTGAGGCCGGCCAGCCGCATCAGCTCCGCGGCCGCCGCGTCCACATCGCCTTCGGACTTCTTGCCCATCATGCCGCTCAGCGCGGAGAGCTCCTGCTCCTGGAGGCGCTCGCCTGCATCCATGGCGCGCCGCTTCTCGAGTTGCTTCACCGCCTGCTTGAACTCGGTCTTCCGTGACGCGCTCAGGTCTTCCTGGACCTCGCCATGGAACGCAAGCTGATGATCCAGCTCGGTCATCTCGCGATCCGACAGCTCCTTGGCCGCCGCCGCCAGGAAGTCGCGCACCTGGTGGTGAATGTCGCGGGTGGGTTGTGACATGCCGCGCGCCGCCAGCTCGTTCAGCGACGCCTCTTCCAACTTCTCGAAGACGTCTTCCTTGTCACGATCGGGACGGAAATCCGCCATGATCGTGCGGACGTCGGCGGTCGAGATCTTCGGCACGGGCGCGTGCAGGGCCAGCGCGTCGCGCGACCACGCGACACCGGCCAGCTTGAGCAGCAGACCGATCTCGCGCTCGCTCGTGCCAGCGAACACCGGCGTCTTGGCGTAGAAGCCCAGGATACGCGCCGCCCACCCGAGATGTGTCTCGAGAATCTGGCCAACGTTCATGCGGCTCGGAACGCCGAGCGGGTTGAGCACGATGTCAACAGGCCGCCCATCCGGCAGGAACGGCATGTCTTCTTCGGGGACGATGCGGGCAACGATACCCTTGTTGCCGTGGCGTCCGGCCATCTTGTCGCCGACGGAAATCTTGCGCTTCTCGGCGAGGTACACCTTTACCAGCTGGATGACGCCCGGGGGCAGCTCATCCGGCTGGAGAATGCGATCGATACGCTCTTCCGCCTTCTCCTCGATGCGCGCCTTTTCCTCGGTGGACGAATCGATGATGGTGCGAACGCGCTCGTTCACGCGCTTGTTCTCGACGCGGAACGTCTTCAGGTCAACCTGCGATAACTTCATCTCGCGCAGCATGGCCGTGGAGAGCTTGGTGCCGGCGGGAATGGCCTCTTCGACCGTGCCCGACTTCAGCGCCAGCGCCACCACCTGACCATCGAGGATCTCGAGCAGCTCCGAGTCGCGGACTTCGTTGACCCGCTGCTTCTCTTCCCCTTCCAGTCGGCGCACTTCGCCAATCCGTTCGCCGCGATCCTTCTCCACCACCTGGTCCTCGACGCGCGAGAAGATCTTGACGTCGATCACGACGCCTTCCATTCCCGGCGACACCTTCAGCGATGAGTCCTTCACGTCCTTCGCCTTCTCACCGAAGATCGCGGTGAGGAGCTTTTCTTCCGGAGAAAGTTCAGTCTCTCCCTTGGGCGTAATCTTCCCAACGAGAATATCGCCGGGCTTCACGTGCGCGCCGATGCGCACAATCCCGCGCTCGTCGAGATCCAGCAGCGCTTCTTCCGACACGTTCGGAATTTCGCGCGTGATTTCTTCCTGCCCACGTTTGGTATCCCGAACGTGGAGTTCCAATTCCTGGATATGAATGGACGAGTAGACGTCTTCTTTTACGAGTCTCTCTGAAAGAACAATCGCATCTTCAAAGTTGTGGCCGTACCAGGGCATGAACGCCACCGTGACGTTGGAGCCGAGAGCCAGCTGTCCCTTTTCGGTGCCCGCGCCGTCCGCGAGGATGTCGCCGGCTTTCACCTTCTGTCCCAGCTTGACCAGGGGCCGCTGGTTGATGGCCGTGTCCTGGTTGGT
>JANNJV010000329.1:0-7484 GCA_031395945.1 Gemmatimonadota bacterium
TGATCCAGTCATCGTGGCCATACCCTCGCACGATCGCGGGATCGAGGAAGTCGAGCCAGGTCGGCGCATACACCCGCAACGCCGGGACGGAGAGGCTGTCCTTCGCCTGGGGACTCTGGACGAGCAGCGTCAGGTCGTAGATGCCCGCGCGCGTGAACGTCGGCGACGGACCGTAGATCCCCGGGGCCCTCGGCGTGTCCTGCACCACGATCACGGGCGCGCCGCCGTCGCGCGGCTGGAAGCGCAGCGTGACGCGCCCCGACCGAAGCGGGGTAAAGTCGGTGATGTCTGTGAGATGGACCGCGAACTTGTCAGGTGCGCCCACGATCAGCGCAGGATGCTCCATGAACAGTTCGGTGGAGTCCGTCCAGAGCGTGATGGCTCCGCCGGCCGGTTCCGCTGGTGCCGGCTCGCCGTCGCGGTTGCATCCAAGGCCAGCGATTGATGCCGCGACCAGGAAACTCCGCATGATGTGTCCGGTCATCTCAACTCCTGAAAGAGCGGCGCCCCGACGGCCCGCTCGAGCGCGGCTGCACGGATCACGAGGTCCGCGCGAAGGTACGCGATGGTTGCTTCCGTCTCCTGATAGGCGCGCACCGTGTCGAGCCATTCGAGCAACGTGATCTCCCCTTCCGTATACGCCGTCTCCGCAGAACGGAGTGCGGCGGCAGCATCCGCCTGAACCGACGGACCGATCGTGCGCAGTTGTTCCTGCGCAGCGAGGAGCGCCTCCGTGGCTTCGAGCACCTCGCGCGTGATCCGACGGCGCGTCGCGGCGAGATCGGCGGCCCTGCGTCGCGTCTCCGCGTCGGCGGCGGACAACGCGCCCGCTCGCCGGTCCCACAGCGGCAACGGCAGCGCGATCCCTGCGACGAACCCGCTCAACGCGGCGCCGCCCGGTAGCTCTTCGCGCTTCGTGCCGGCTGTCAGCGTGATCGAGGGGATTCTCTCTCGCGACGTCCGGCGAGCCTCGGCGCGAGCAGCCTCGACATCGAATGCCGTCGCTCCGAGATCGCCGCGCGTGCTCAGCGCGAGCGTGACCAGAGAGTCGGACGATGTCGGCAGCACGAACGCAGCCGGCGCGTCAGCTAAGGAAATGCTCCGGCTTCCGCCAACCGAGTCGCCCAACGCGGCGGCCAGCGCGATGCGCGCCATTCGCTGCTGCAGCAAGGCGTCCGCCCGAAGCGCCGAGTAGCGAGCCGCTTCCAGGCGAATGCGGCGCGCGGCGAATCCTGAAATGTCACCCTCGCGAAGCCGTCGCTCGCTGATCGTGGCGGCAGCGGCGAATGCGGTTGCCACCGTATCAGCCAACCGAGCCCGGCGCTCGGCGGCCAGCGCCAGCACGAACGCCCGCGTGACTTCGAGTGCTACCTGCGACTCGACGTACGAAAGTCTCGCTTCCGCAGCGGTTCTCCTCGCACGTGCCGCGTCGCGACGTGCCGATCGTGCAGCCGGCCACTCGATTTGCTGGTCGACTGCGATGACGTCCTGCGCCGTGGATTGAGATCCATCGCCGGTCTGTTCGCGGCCGTACGAAATCAGGGGATTGGCAAAAGCGCCGGCTTGGCGCTCCAGTCCACGCGCCGCGGAGACCGCCTCACGCGCGGCGATGACCTCGGCGCTCGTCTGCTGCGCCCGAGCGCGCGCGATCGCAAGTGTAATTGGCGGCTCTTGCGCGGTAGCGCGCTCCCGCGGCGCGGCAACCGCGAGGAACGACAACAGGGCGTATCTATGGTAGTACATGGCTCTCCGAGTCGGAGCAGCCACGTCGTCAATCGCGAACGTTATTTCGCCTGGACGGGCTGCTTATCTCTGACATGAACGCGCGCGAAGCGCTCGCCGACGTGGTGTCGGCGATCAGAGGGTCGGAGGCGCTCGAGACTGTGCGGGTGGGGCGCCCGGACGGTCGGGAGGCGACTCGTTCGGCACCGGTGCGGCCTTGGCTGCGACGGCCACAATGTCGGCAAGCGCGATCGGTATTGGCGCTGTGGCAACCGCCGCAGGGAAATCCTTGACCACGCGCGTCAACGCCGATGGCTCCAGGCGCGGATGGCCGTGATCCCGGTCGTGATCTTCAGCGCCGATCGCCGGATGATCTGTCTCGGCGCGGACGCTCGATGCGTGGTGCGCCGCGTGCTCGGCGGCCTCGAGATGGGCATGCCCGTGCGCAAGCGCGACCGCCGGTCCCGTGAGCGAGGCACTCAGACCGGCAGCCAGAGCCAGAAGCCGTACAGGCCACAGACGGATCATCACAGTGAAGCTAACCGACGCAACAGTGGAGGGCGACACGAGGCCGTTTTCGTGCAGCGCGAAGGACTGCCCGCGAAGTTTCTGCAGCAGTTCCGGACCGCGATCGACGCGCTGGCCGCGCTGGCGATCAAGGTGGAAGGTCACCGCCGGAAGGCCACGTCGCGCAATGCCCTGATGGAGCTGCGCAAGACCGGCATTGCCGCGGTGGACGTGCTCGACGCGATCGTGAAGCCGAGGCTGACGGATCAGCCGGAGCTGCTGGCTGCGTGGAACAGCGTGAAGCGCCCGACCGAGGTTGGTGGTGGCGCAAGTGTCGGCGTCGTCGAGGCGGACATCACGCCAGTGAAGGCCGCGTAGCAGTTGCAGTAGCAGGACGAATCGGCGTCCGGTCGAAAGACCGGGCGCCGATTTTTATGGCAACACCCCGTGCCAGGGCGTTACTTCGCAAGCCCGAGTTGCTTCATGAAGTCCTGGCTGTCCCAGAACAACCATTCGTGATCCATCTGACCATTTGCGTTCCAGTGCGCGATGGTCGCCATTCCGATGGCGAAGCGCTTTCCGGTGGGTGGAATGGTCTTGCCATCGCCAATCGGCATTGGCTTCGTAAACGTTCCCGTCATGACGCCGGTCGCAGTCGTCCAGCTTCCTGAGCCGAAGCGGATCGGATGCGCCTTGATGGTGATGTCCGGCGCATAGACAAACATCGCCTTCAGGTCTTCGATGTGTTTCTCAATGCCCGTGGTCTCGTGTCCATCAGGCCACGTGACGACAATGTCCTTCGCGTGACTCTCGCCCAGCCTGGCCCATTTCTGGTTGCTGAAGACATCGAAGTCGAGCGCGTCGAATGTCCTGAGATTCTTCTCGACCGCGGGCGCCTGCACCTCGGGCTTCGGCGCCGGTGTGAGCGGCTTCTCCCATGTGGACTGTGCGCCGGCCCCGTTCGCGGCGACGAAGGTGATGGCAGCGACGGCGAGCCCGAGCGTGTGATTCCGTGTGCGCATGACAGTGCTCCCCAAGTGGCGGTGTTTGTCGCCCGCGCTGATAGGTGGGGGCGGCTGTGTATGATGGTAGGGTGTGGACTACCAACGGACTAGTACGTACCTTCTGGTAACCATGAAGGGACTACCCGCACCACGTATGCAATCGCTCCAGAAGGCCGACCCGTGGAGCGCGGCCTGTCCGTCGCGCGCCATCATCGACATCCTCGCCAGCAAGTGGGTGCTGCTGCTTCTCCCCATGCTGCGCGGGGGACCGATGCGGAACGGCGATCTGATGCGCGCGATCGAGGGCGTGTCGCAGAAAATGCTCACGCAAACGCTGCGCGACCTCGAGCACTACGGAATCGTGACGCGGCACAACTACGCCGAGGTACCGCCGCGCGTGGAGTATTCGCTGACGCGCATCGGCGCATCTCTGGCGGAGGCCGTGGAGTCGCTCGACCATTGGGTCATCAAGCACTACCGATCGATCATGGACTCCGCCAGCATGTCCCACACCCCGAGAATACCATGATACTGCAAACCCCCGGCGACACGGTCATCACTCAGGACATGTCGATGGACCGGAGAGACTTCATCCGTAATGCCGCAGTCGGCGCTGCGTCGCTCGCCATTCCGCGTCGCTCACTGGCTTCGTCGCGCGAACGTCAGCTCCGGGAAGAGAATACGATTCATGTGAATCCGGCGAGCGGCAGCGATGCCAATCCCGGCTCTCGGGTGGCCCCGTTGCGCACTCTGCCGGAAGCAGCGCGCCGGGTTAGTCGGAGTGACGCGAGCGGGCCGTTAACGGTCATCCTCGCCGAGGGAATCCACGTCGTCGGCGAGACGGCGTTGTTTCGCCCCGAACGCCGCTCCTTCTCCAGTGCGGACCGGCTGACGGTCCGCGCAGAAGTGCTGCCCGACGATCCCGAATGGCACTACGGTCGAATGCCGACCTTGATCCACACGATGCCACTCCAGGCAACGTGGAATGGCCGGCCTGATCCGCTCGGTGGTGCCGCGGACGGAATGCTGATCGACACGAGTCACGTCACGGTGCAGGGATTGCGCATCCTCGGCATGCCAGTGGTCGAGAGTCCGCGAGCAGGACTGATCCGGCGCCTATACGCGGTCAGCCGACTTCGGGAAAGTCTGAACGATTTGGTGATCACGCAGTGCCTGTTTGTTGGTGACGAAGTGATCGCGCCCAACCACGTCGGCATCATCGCACGTGGCAATGGCCTTGTCGTGGACCACTGCGTCTTCCGCGGCCTGAAGATCTCGGCCGTCTATTGGAGCGGTGGAAGCACTGGACACGCCATGCGGCATTGCGTCAACGAAGGCCTCTATGGAAGCGCGGTGTGGACCGCGGGTATCGCTGACGATTTCGATTACCGCAACAACGTCGTCGCGAACTGCAACTATGCCTGGACGCACCAGGACGCGAGCTCCGCACGGGCGGACGCAGGCGGCGGCCGCGCGGCCGCGACGCAGCAGCGGGCGCGCAGTCGTTACCGGGTCGTTCGGAGTTACTTCGCCAACAACCGACGACTCACTGGCAGCGGCACCGGCGCCCGACTCGAGTACCAGGACATCGATCCATCGTTTCTCGAGTTGGTCGGCACACAAGTGACGGATGCGGCGGTCCGACTGGAGATGGACGCCGCGAAGCGTGAGTACCTTCACCCTGTCGCCGGGTCGGATGCGGCGCAACTCGGCGCTGGGCTGTTTACCGGATAGGTTGCGCGCGGCCGTCGCAGACGATCTCGTCGTGAGCAGGGTGCCGGTGGACATCGTCGCGGACGGCTATGATGCGGGCATCCTGCGCCTCGCGGTTGTCGGGTCGCCTTCGTACTTCGCTCGCCGCGGCGCTGTGGCGACGCGGTACGTAGGAGGGGACGGGGATGCGCTAGGCCTCGCCCTGATTCGGAGGACCGCGCTACCAAACGAAAAAGCCCACTCGGTGGAGTGGGCTAAGTCGTTGCTGCAGGCGGATGGGGAGAGATTCGAACTCTCGAGTGGGTTTAACCCCACCACACGCTTTCCAGGCGTGCGCCTTAAGCCACTCGGCCACCCATCCAGGAGCGTCGTAAGCTAACGGCGCTAAACGAGTTCTGGAATCCGGCCGTCATTTCGCGCGACTGATTGTGAAGTCCGGCGCTATCACCACATCCGCAACCGCAGCCTGTCGCGCAATGATCTCGTGCTCGATCCTCAGAATGTCCTCGATGATCGGCGAGTCAATGTCACGATTGCGCGCCCGCCGCCGCTCGCGGGTAGACTCGTGCGTGGCCTCGAGAAAGATGCGCACATCCATGTCGCCCATCGCCAACACGTAGGTGCCCTCGACGATCAGGGCGTCCCACCCCGAAAAGTCCAGCCGCTGCGTCTGGAACTGATTATTCGGGTAGTCCACCACTGGCGACGTGACACCGTCCTGACGCATCCGAAACGCGGCGACGACGCGCGCCAGTGCTTCCATGTCGACTTCGTGCGTGCCGACGTTCGCCAGGTCCCGGCATCGCGCCTCGTGGTTCGTGCGCGGCGGCAGATGGAAGTAATCGTCCTGGTGCAGCACGCCGGTAGCAATGCCGGCGGACTCCAGCTCTCGCGCGAGACACAGCGCGGTCACGGATTTACCACTGCCGGATTCCCCCGCGATTCCGATCACGATTCGGCGGCCGGCTAGCGCCTGGAGCCGCGACGAGAGAACCGCGCCGAGCGAGGCCGCCAGGCCGAAGTACTCCGGCTCGAGCGTAACGCCGGCTGGCGGCACCCGCGTGATTGGCGAGGTCATAGATCGAGCAGCTGGCGCTGCCGCTCCGATCCTGCGGCCCGAAGAAAGACGACGCCGGTCGCGCTGTACGCCATCCGGGCCACGCCACCGGGTGCATACGTCACGCCGTGGAGAAACTCCTCGAAGTCATACCGTTGCGTGTCAAGTTTATCGGCCGCCATCTGACGTAGCCGCTCGAGATCGGAGGGGCGCCCAGCGCGCCCCAGGCCAAGCGACAACCAGCCGAGCCACACCGGCCAGATGCCGCCGTTGTGAAACTCGTGCGGTTTATTCCTGAAGTCGTGCAGGTGGTATCGCCGGAGCGCAGGCCAATCCGGATGCGACTCGTCAATGACGGGATCGAACGCGGGCGGCAAACGCGACCGGCCAAGGTAGCGATTCGAGATCCCCGCCAGCGCCGCGGAAGCCAGCGTCGGCGCGACGCCGGACACCGCCAGGAGACTGCACGCGGCGAGATCGAAAATGTCACGGCTGGAGGTCGGCGAGAACGCGGCGATGGGGTGCGTCCGCCCGGCGTCGTGCGGCCAGAACCGCGACTCGATAGTCTGCTCGATCGCGGCGGCCTTCTCGGTCCACGACGGCTCCACGAATACACCGCCCGCGAGTCGCAGCGCCCACGCGCGCAAGACCTGGTCATACAGGATGTAGCCTTCGTACACGTACTCATCAGCCCAGTTGCCGCCGGGCGGGATGTAGATCAGGTGTCGTCCGTTGTACTCGAGGCCATCGAGCAACCTCACGACAGCGCGAATGGAATCACGAAACGGACGCGGATCGAGCGTGCCGGCGCGCGCGGCGATGGCCACGCCGATCACGTACCACGTGGCCGAATCGATTCGCGGCGCGAGCGTGCCAAAGCTCACCTGCGTCTCACCGTTGACGGCGCGATAATTCGACGCAATCTGTCCGGCGCCTCCCTGGAGCTCGCGCAACCGCTCGAGTGTGCTCGTCAGCGCGGAGATGATCGCGCGATCGTCGAGCAACAGTCCCGCGATGCCGGCCATGACCGCGTCGCGCGCGAACACGGCCTCATAATTTGTGGTGCGGGACTGGGACGCGCGGATGCCATCCGGACCGCTGAGCGCCCGCAATAGCGACACGGCCTGGCCGTGAAGTGCATCTGCGTCGCTCACAGCCTGGCGCCGCTATGGACATCTGGCTGGCTGGCGCACAGCATCACGCGGGTCTGTTGCACGGGCACCAAGATAGAGCGACGCAGCCCCGCGCGCGAAGCAAACCCTGACATGCCCGCGCGCCTCGTTGCCCCACTTCCCCACTTACTACTCCCCACTTACTACTCCCCACTCCCCACTCCTCCCCACTTCCGACGGCCGTGAAGCCCCAACTCTCCTTCAGCCAGATCCTGAGCATGAACTTCGGGTTCTTCGGCATTCAGTACAGTTTCGGGCTGCAACAGAGCAACATGAGCCCCCTCTACCGATACCTGGGCGCCGACGAAG
>JANNJV010000351.1:0-7675 GCA_031395945.1 Gemmatimonadota bacterium
CGATCGCAGGCGTCCACCGACGTGGACGTCGTCGCTTTCCAAGTGGTGACCGTCGGTGACGAAGCCACTCGGCGCTTCGACAAGCTCCAGGCCGAAGGCGAATACAGTGAGGCGTACTACGCGCACGGGCTCGCCGTGGAAACCGCGGAGGCCGTCGCCGAATGGCTGCATCGTAAAATCAGGCACGACATGGCCATCCCGCCCGGGCGCGGCAAGCGCTACTCCTGGGGCTACGGCGCGTGTCCCGATCTGGAGGACCACGGCACACTGTTCAAGATCCTTCCCGTCGAGCTCGGACTGGGTATGGAACTGACGTCGGCGTACCAGCTCATCCCCGAGCAGAGCACCGCGGCGATCATCGTGCATCACCCGGAAGCGAAGTATTACGCCGTACGCGCCACCAACCCGACGGGCGAGCCGGCCACCGCGGTGAGCGCGGCGTGAGCAACGCAGCGCTCGACCGGCTGCTGGATCCGTCGCGCATCACGATCTTCGACGGCGCGATGGGCACGATGCTGTACAACGAGGGAGTGTTCATCAATCAGTGCTACGATGAGCTCAACCTGCGATCGCCCGACCTGATCAGGAAGATCCATCGCGCGTACGTGAAAGCCGGCGCGGAGATCATCGAGACCAACAGCTTTGGCGCGAACCGTCTGAAGCTTGTTCAGCACGGGCTCGAGACCCAGGTCCGAGAGATCAATCGGGCCGCGGCGTCCCTGGCGCGCGAAGTGGCCGACGATGCGGGCCGGCCGGTGCTGGTAGCCGGCGCCGTCGGTCCATTGGGCGTTCGCATCGAGCCCTATGGGCCCACGAGCCTCGACGAAGCACGCGGGTTCTTTCGCGAACAACTCGAGGGATTGCGCGACGGTGGCGCCGATCTGTTCCTGTTCGAGACCTTCGGCGACCTCCACGAAATCGGGCAGGCCATCCTTGCGGCACGCGAAGTGGCGCCCGACAAACCGGTGATCGCGCAAATGACGATAGGGGCGGACGGTCTGACCCCGTTCGGCGCGACGCCGGAAGACGTGGTTCGCTCCCTGGACGCGTGGGGCGCCGACATCATCGGTCTCAACTGCTCGGTGGGACCGCAGATCATTCTCGAAGCCGTCGAAAAGATGGCGCCCCTCACCAAGAAAAAGCTGAGCGCGCAACCGAACGCAGGCATGCCACGCGATATCGGTGGCCGCAGCATGTATATGGCGAGTCCGGAGTACATGGCCACCTACGCCCGGCACCTGGTGCAGGCGGGCGCGCGCGTCGTGGGCGGCTGCTGTGGGACCACGCCAGAGCACATCAAGGCGATTGCGGAGGGGGTCCGCCCGCTTGCCCCGCGGGTCATGTCGGCTGAAGCAACTGCGCTGGATGTTGGACGTTCGAAGTTGGAGGCTGGACGTCAAGCCTCGAACGTCGAGCATCGGACCTCAAACGCAGTTGCGACGATGCCCCTCGCCGACCGATCGCGCTGGGGTGGCAAGATCGCCCGCGGCGACTTCGTCACGTCCGTCGAGATCGTCCCCCCGCGCGGAGTGGATGCATCGCGCATGCTCACCGACGTCAAGAAACTCAAGGACGCGGGTGTCGATGCGGTGAACGTCCCCGACGGCCCGCGCGCGCAGAGTCGCATGGGCGCGCTGCTCACCAGCGTGATTATCGAACAGCAGGTGGGCATCGAGACCGTCACCCACTACGCCTGTCGCGATCGCAATCTGCTGGGGATGCTCAGCGACCTGCTTGGCGCGGCGGCCGTGGGACTGCGCAACATGCTTCTCATCACCGGCGATCCGCCGAAGATGGGCCCGTACCCGGACGCGACAGCCGTATTTGATATCGACGCCATCGGCCTCACGAATCTCGTGGCCAACCTGAATCGCGGACTCGATCCGGGCGGAAATGCCATCGGTAAACCGACAAGCTTCGTCGTGGGCGTCGGGGTGAACCCCGCCGCGATCGACCCGGCACACGAGCTCAAGCGCTTCGAGTGGAAAGTGGACGCGGGCGCCGAATACGCAATCACACAGCCTGTCTTCGATCCGAAACAGCTCGAGCGGTTCCTCAAGACCGTATCGCACGTACGCATCCCGGTAATCGCGGGAATCTGGCCGCTGGTCTCGGTGCGCAACGCCGAGTTCCTGGCGAACGAGGTTCCAGGCGTCACCGTACCGGACGAGATCATCTCGCGCATGCGTCGCGCGAACGAGAAATCCAAGGAGCATGCCGTCGCAGAGGGCATCGCAATCGCGCGCGAAATGCTTGCACAGGTTCGCTCCGAAGTTCAGGGCGTTCAGGTCTCGGCACCGTTCGGGAAAGTGGAACTCGCACTCCAGGTGTTCGAGGGCCGGCTCAGCGCCCCAGAGGTCCAGGCCCGATCCAACGCCTGATCCATTACCTCCAACTTTCTACCTCGACTTTCGACTTCCAGCGTTGTTTCGACCGGCGTTTGAGGTTTGACGTTGGAGGTTTGACGTTGGAGGTTGAACTTTCTGTGGACGTATATTCCGCGCATGCACACTGAGACTGGTCGTGCTCCGCTGACCTTGCTGAGCGACGAGGAGCTCATGTTCCGGGACGCTGTCGCGGCGTTCGCCGAGGACGAGGTGCGGCCGCGCGTCCGGGACATGGAAGCCGAGGGAAAGCTCGACAAGGCACTGATCGATGCCTGCTTCGAGCTCGGACTCATGGGCATCGAGGTCCCTGAAAGCCTCGGCGGATCCGCCGGGTCGCTATTCATGGTCGCTCTCGCGGTCGAGGAAATCAGCAAGGTGGACGCGTCGTCCGCCATCCTGGTCGATGTGCAGAACACCCTGGTGAATTATCCGGTCAACCGATACGGCTCGGACCACATCAAGTCCACCTATCTACCGAGGCTCACCAGCAGCACGGTGGGCGCCTACGCGCTCTCGGAAACGGGTTCCGGCTCGGACGCGTTCGGCATGTCCACCCGCGCCGAGCAGAAAGGTGACGCGTGGGTGCTCAACGGCCGGAAAATGTGGATCACCAATGGCGCGGAAGCTCAGATCTACGTGGTGTTCGCAAACGCGAACCCGGGCGCTGGCTACAAGGGCATCACGGCGTTCATCGTGGAGCGCGGCTTCGCGGGATTCAGCGTCGGCAAGAAAGAAGACAAGCTGGGCATCCGCGCATCCAGCACCACGGAGCTGATCTTAGAGAACGTACAGGTGCCCGCCGCGAATGTGCTGGGTCCGGTGGGACAGGGATACAAGATTGCCATCGAGACTCTGAACGAGGGACGCATCGGCATTGGCGCGCAGATGATCGGCGTCGCGCAGGGCGCACTGCGCGCCACGGTGGACTACGTGAAGGAGCGGCAGCAGTTCGGCAAGCCGATCGCGGACTTTCAGGCGGTCCAGTTTCAGCTGGCCCAGGCACGCGCGGAGGTAGAGGCGGCGCGCCTGATGGTCTATAACGCCGCGCGCCTCAAGGACGCGGGTCAGGACATCGCGCTCGAGGGGGCGATGGCAAAACTCTACTCCTCGCAAGTGGCCGAGCGCGTGACGTCGCTCTGCGTGGAGCTGTACGGGGGCTACGGCTACACGAAGGATTTCCCCGTGGAGAAGTTCTATCGCGATGCCAAGATCGGGACGATCTACGAGGGCACCTCGAACATGCAGCTCCAGACGATCGCCAAGCTGATGCTGAAATGACCTCAAACGTCAAACGTCCAACCTCCCACATCAAACGCAGTTCGCACGGCGTTCGAGGTCGGAAGTTGGACGTGTGAAGCTTGAAGTTGGCTGTTACGGGCTCTTCGCGGGCGCTGCTGGCGCCGGAGCTGCTGGCGTCTCGACCTTCGCGTTGATGTTGATATCCTTGTCTCCATCGCCGCGATTCATGCCGCGTCCGAACACGAACCATGCGACGATCGCGAGCAGCACGATCACGACGATCGCCCACGCCGCGCTGGACCCGCCGCCGCTCTGGACCGGCGTCCCGCCGCCCGGCGACGAATTGACCTGTACGTCCGCCATGTGTCTGGCCTCCGAATGAGTGACTAGTGACTAGCCACTCGTGACTAGTCATTGAACTCGAGTCACCCATGCGTGGTCCGTGCCAGAAATGCAGACCTCGCCGCCGTGCCGGGCTCAAGCATTCGCGCTATAGTACGCTGCGCACTCGCCGAACGACACGGAAGGGCAAAGACGTGGGAAGGGGAAACTTCCCCACTCCCCATTCCCCAATGGTCAGGAGTACAGCTGATCGATCTCGCGCTTGTACTTCTCGGTCACCACTTTGCGCTTGACTTTCATCGTGGGCGTGAGCTCGCCGCCCTCAATGGAGAATTCCTGCGGAATGACTTTGAACTTCTTCACCGCCTGCACGCGCGCCAGGCGCGAGTTCACCGCTTCGATCTGACGCTGCAGGAAGCCCAGGAATCGCTCGTCACGGGCGGCTGATTCCGGATCGCACGCGCCACTGCCGCACGACTCGGCGTCCTGCTTGATGCGCTCGGCGTTCAGGGTGAGCAGGACTGAGAGATACCGCTGGCGGTCGCCGATCACCACGGCTTGGCTGACCACCGGGATGCCCTTGAGGTACCCCTCGACCAGGGCCGGGGCGATGTTCTCGCCGCCCGCCGTGATAATCAGGTCCTTTTTGCGGTCGGTGATCTGCAGGAACCCCTTCTCGTCGATCGTGCCGATGTCTCCGGAATGAAGCCATCCGTCCTTGTCGACGGCCTCCGCGGTCGCCTCAGCGTCCTTGAAATAGCCCATGAACACGTGGCGGCCCCGCATGCACACTTCGCCGTCGTCCGCGATTCTGAGTTCCGCTCCCGGCAAACAGAAACCTGCCTTTCCCGTGTGATAGCTGTCCGGCAGTGACACCGTCGCCGGACCGGTGCACTCGCTCATCCCGTATACCTCGCAGATCGGCACACCGAGGCTCAGGAAGAATTCCAGCGTATCCCGCGAGATGGGCGCGGCAGACGTCACTGCGATGCGTGCACGATCGAGTCCCAGCTGCTTGCGAACCTTCTTGAACACCAGCGCGTTGGCAATGGCATACATCGGAGACTTTGCCACGTGCTGCTGCTCCGCGTATCCGCCTGCCAGCCCCTGGCGGCGGGCCCACGCGGAGATCTTCTTTTTTATCGGGGGATTCTTCGCCCCGACCGCCGCGATCTTCTCCTGGATCTTTTCCCAGACGCGTGGCACACCGAGGAAATAGTGAGGACGAACCTCGCGCAGATTTTCGCCGAGCTTCTCCATGCTTTCGGCGAACGTCACGCACGCTCCAAAATTCATCGGGCCATGCAGAGACGTGATTTGCTCGGCAATATGGCTCAGGGGCAGATAGCTCAGCACATGGTCGTCGGCGCGGCCGCCCACGAGTCCGGCCGCTGCCTGCGCGGTCCAGGTGAGATTGTCGTGGGACAGCATCACGCCTTTCGGCGTGCCCGTGGTGCCGGACGTGTAGATCAACGTTGCCATGGCGTCCGGCGACTGCGCCGCCATCCGCTTGTCGAGATCAGCCTCGGTGCTATTAAGGCCGAGCTCCAGGAATCTGGTCCACGTGTATACGCCCGGCTGACCCGCCTCGCCCTGCATCAACACGATGGCCTTGAGGTGAGGCAGATTGCCGCGCACGGTCAGAAACTTCGCGAGTTGCGTCTGATTCTCGACGAACACCACCGATGCTTCACAGTGGCTCGCGATGTATTCGCACTGCTCAGGGGAGTTGGTCGTATAAATGCCGGCAGGCACGGCACCCGCGTAAATCGAGCCAACGTTGGCGAAGAACCACTCCGGGCAGTTGTACCCGATGACGCACACGCCCTGGCCGGGGCGGGTTCCCAGCGAAAGGTGCGCGCGAGCTACCTGTCGCACCTGCTGTCGGTATTCGTTCCACGTGAACGTCTTCCAGCCACCATTGCGCTTCACACGTAGGGCCGGCTTGGGCCCGTGAGATCTCACGGTACGTTCGAGCACGTCCATGACACGAAGCTTCGGGGAACTGGCGCTCATCGCTCATCACCACGATCAGAGGTAGAATCTGTGTCGGGAGAATGCCTGCTTCCGCCCTACGCCTTCATACGTTCCTGTCGTGACATCCGCAAGGCTTCCTGTCATCGGCCATGAAATACCCCGCTCCGGCGGGGCAATTTCCAGTGCGCTAGGTCACTGGGCGCTCCGGGTCATGGGGTGGCGCGTCGATGGCGATTTTCCGAACCTGCCCAAGTTCGTGCTCATCGCCGCGCCACACACGTCCAACTGGGACTTCATCGTCGGTATCGCGGCGAAACTCGCTCTCCGCCTGCACGTCCAGTTTCTTGGCAAGGATTCCTTGTTCCGGTTTCCACTGGGGCCGCTCATGCGTACGCTGGGCGGCGTA
Organism: Gemmatimonadota bacterium; assembly: GCA_031395945.1. Classification (GTDB taxonomy): domain Bacteria; phylum Gemmatimonadota; class Gemmatimonadetes; order Gemmatimonadales; family Gemmatimonadaceae; genus DASPMP01. The sequence continues at coordinate 6,352 of JANNJV010000351.1, forward strand.
CCGGTGGATCGATCGAACTCCAACGATGTCGTCAGTGCGATGGTTCAGGAGTTCGCTCGGCGCGACCGCATGCTGCTGGCGCTGGCACCGGAGGGAACACGCAAGCGTGTGGAGCGATGGCGCACGGGCTTCTACCACATTGCGCATGGCGCTGCTGTCCCCATCGTGCCAGTGGCGCTGAACTGGGAACGGCGTGCCATCCAGATAGGCGCGCCGTTCACGACTACGGGCGACGCCGACGGCGATCTCGGCATCCTGCAGGCCGGATTCGCGAGCGTCAGGGGCCGACGCCCCAAGTCCTAGACGCGCGTTAGAAGCTCCAGCGCAGCCCCATAGTGACGCCCCCCAGCTCGGGCGTCATGTAGAGCGAAGACGTACGGACGGCATTGACTCCACCAGCCGCATGACGTTTCAGGCTGCGACGAGCTACCTCGCGACCCACGGCGTATCCGAGAATGCCGCCGATGACCGTGTCGGAGGTCCAGTGGGCCTCGTCCGCAAGACGGCCGACACCAACCGCACCCGCAAGCAGGTAGAGCGCGGGCTCCACGGCGCCCATCTTGAAGCGACTATTCCAGTATGTCGCGCATGCCATGGCGTTGGCGAAATGGCCGGCAGGAAAGGAATGCAGCTGCCACTCGTCGCTCTTCCCCGGGAACGTCCAGTGCTGCGGATCGTTGGGCATGGTGTCGGGTCTCGCGCGACCAACGAGCGCATACAGGCCCTTGCGGAGGAACGACTGCGCCGCCCAACTCGAGGCACATCCGGTCACGAAGTCACGGAGGTCCTGGTTTTTGAGCACGACCCCGGCGATGTAGGCCGCCGCGATCGGTGGGACGACATACTTCCCGGAAAAGAGAACGCCGCCACGCCGCACCGGATCGATGGCGCGGAAGCCCGACGAGTTCTTGTTCTTGATGGCCCAGTCGCTCACGCTCTGATCGGCGAGCATGGATACGCCGAATGCGCCAAAGGCGGCTCCGGTCATGAGCCAGTCGCGCCCGGATGCGTCGAATGGCGATCCCCAGATTGCCAACACATCCTTGCCCACGTTCTTCCAATCGTCCACGAGCATTTTCCCGACGGACTGCGCGGCGGCGACGCGCGTGATAGTGAGCGTGAGCATTGCCGCAGTGATGGCGATGGAGCGAAGTCGCATTCTGTTCTCGTTGCTGTGCCCGCTTACGCGGGACGTTCGCTACGAAACAGGCAAGGAGCAAGCCCGGGCCCAGGGATTTGGAGGCGAGGCGGGCTGGCTACGCGAGCCGAACGCGAGGCGCCGTTTCCGGTTCGCCGCTCCGGTCCATGCGCTCGAACGTTGCCG
>JANNJV010000358.1:0-8932 GCA_031395945.1 Gemmatimonadota bacterium
GTATTCAGCCAAAGGCAGCAGGATCCCACTCGTTTAGGTCCAGGGTTCGTCAGCCGACGGCCCGTAGATCGAAGGCACCTTGCCACCCGCCAATCGCAGCAGCACGCTGTACTGGCCGCGGTGGTGGACCTGGTCGAATAGCATGAACCAGGCGAACGCGATCTTGGTGAACTCTCCCATCTGCCTCGGACCCACGGGAAACGCCGTCTTCGTGTTGTAGAGCATTCCCTCCGGCGTGCGTTCGATGAGCGCCACCAACTCGTGGTATTCCCTGTCGAATTGATCGACGATCGCCTTGAAGTCTTCGGGCGGCTTGGGCATGCCGCCGCCCAGCTTCAGCAGGTCCTGCAGCGCCAATGAGATGAGCTTCTGCTCCATCACGAAGGTGAACGCGAGGTCGCGCGCGGACTGCGAGCGCGGATGCGCCTTGAACTCCGCCTGCTCCGCCGGGAAGGCGCGCAGCACCTTCATCGTGCACGCGTGCTCTCGGCTGAACACATCCAGGAATTGCTGCTTCTCGGAGGGCCGTCCGGCACTTGCGGACCGCGCCGCTGTCTTCGCTACCCGCTTTCTGGAGGTCGCCTTCCCCCTCGGCGGTTTGGCTGCCAACACCTTGCCACGCCGTGGTGATTTCCTGGCCGGCTTTCGCGCCGCCGCTTTCTTCTTCGCCATTTCTTGCTCCTCGGAGTGAACGGAGAACTTGTCCCTCGCCTACCGCATCTTCAAGGGAGACGGCATGTTGATGGCCATGCGACGCACGCTCCTACTCATCCCCGCGATTGCCAGCGCACTGCTCCCCGGAATAGCGATGTCGCAGGGGCCGCAGCCATATCGCTTCGGAATCGACGTCCTGGACTACGCGTTCCACATCGACCTGCCGGACACTGGTGCGGTCATTCGCGGCCAGGCGATGCTCACACTGCGCCGCACCGCGCGCGTTGACACCCTGGTGCTCGATCTGCGCGATCTGCGGGTCGCGCGCGTGCTCGTAGACGACCGCGCAAGACGGTTCCGTCGCACGGACTCGACGATTCACATTCCGTTGCCCCGCGGCGACACCGGTCACTTCCGTGTCAGTGTCGCGTACGGCGGGCGCGTCACCGATGGATTGATCGTGCGCCGAGATAGCGCGAGACGCTGGACGTATTTTGGCGACAACTGGCCCAATCGTGCGCGGTACTGGTTGCCGTCAGTGGACCATCCCAGCGATAAGGCCACGGTGACGTGGAGCGTCACGGGACCGGTTGGCCGCGTCGTCATTGCCAACGGCTTGCAGGTGGAGCGGAGGACAACCGGCGCGGGACGGCGCGCGCGCGTCACTACGCGCTGGCGCGAATCGAAGCCGATCCCCACTTACCTGATGGTAGTCGCGGCCGCGCCGCTGGTGCGACACGACCTGGGGAACACGGCCTGCGGACTCGGCGAGATACAACGCTGCGTTCCGCAGCAGGTGTACACGGCGCCCGAGCAGCGGCGCGACATGCCCGGCAACTTCGCCAAAGCCGGAGAGATCGTGCGTCTGTTCGGATCCCTGGTGGGACCGTATCCCTACGAGAAGCTGGCGCACGTACAATCGTCCACGCGTTTCGGCGGCATGGAGAACGCCAGCGCGATCTTCTACTCGGACGCCGCGTTCCGGCGCGGCGGCGTGAGCGAAGGACTCATCGCGCACGAGGCCGCGCATCAGTGGTTCGGCAATTCGGTGACGGAGCAGGAGTGGGCGCACCTCTGGCTCTCCGAAGGCTTCGCGACCTACTGGGCAGCGCTCTGGACGCAACGGTCAGCGGGGGACAGCGCCTTTCATGCCGAGCTCGCGCGCATCCGGAGCACGATCCTGTCGGACACGAACGCCGTCGCCAAACGTCCAGTCATCGACACCGCTGAGCAAACGCTGCTCAACCTGCTGAACGTCAACAGCTACCAGAAGGGCGGCTTCGTGCTCCACATGCTGCGATCCGAACTCGGCGACAGCGCATTTTTCCGTGGCGTGCGTGACTACTACGCCGCGCACAGGCACGCCACTGCCCTCACCGCCGACCTGCAGGACGCGCTGGAGAAGTCGTCCGGTCGAAAACTCGGTGTTTTCTTCGACCAGTGGCTGCGCCGCCCTGGCTATCCGGAGATCGATGTCGTGTGGAGCACCGACTCACTGGCCAGGACCATTTCGCTCTCGGTGAACCAGTCCGGCCGGTTCGGCCTGTTTCAGTTTCCGTTGCGACTGGCGCTGTCTGACTCCGCTGGTACCATGCGCCGCGTGGAAGTCGGCATCCCGGCGCAGGACACTACACGCATGGAGCTGCCCATCTCGGGGCCGGTGCGCGCGGTCGAGGCAGACCCCGAGCTTCAGTTGCTCGCGCGCATCAGCATCAGAAAGCCCTAAGGCGTCACCGGTTGCGGCTTGACCGTCATCCCCGTGTGCTGCGCAGCGAACGCCCAGATGTCCGCCTGCTCGGCGATCGTTCGATCCAGCGGCCGGTAGCCGTGGCTGCCCTGCATTTCCACACGAATCAGAACAGGGTTCTTGCAGTTCGGTGCCGCGGACTGCGCCGGCTGCATGGTCGCCGTGAACTTGAACGAGTGGCTGGGCACGACGCGATCGTCGTGATCCGCTGTGGTCACCAGCGTTGCGGGATAGCACACTCCCGTCCTGATGTTGTGCAGCGGCGAATAGCGGCGCAGGTACTCGAATGCCTTTGGATCCTTCGACGATCCGTACTCCACCGCCCACCCGTGGCCGGCGCTGAATTCGTCGTAGCGTAGCATGTCCATTACGCCCACCTGAGGAATCGCGGCGGCGTACAGCTCCGGACGCTGCGTCATCACGGCGCCCACCAGCAGCCCGCCGTTGGAGCCACCGCGGATCGCGAGGTTCGCCGGCGACGTGTACTTCTCCTTGATGAGATACTCGGCGGCGCCGATGAAATCGTCGAACACGTTCTGCTTCTTCTCCAGCATCCCCGACTCGTGCCACTTCTCGCCGTACTCGCCGCCCCCACGCAGGTTGGCCAGCGCGTAGACGCCGCCCTGCTCGATCCACGCGATCACGCTCGTGCTGAAGCTCGGCAATGAGCTGATGGCAAACCCGCCGTATGCGTAGAGCATCGTGGGATTGGCGCCGTTCTTCGTAACGTCCTTCCTCCGAGTGATGAACATCGGGACGCGCGTGCCGTCCTTGCTGGTGTAGAACACCCGTTCAGTCACGAACTGCGTGGGGTCGAAGGTCAGCTTCGGCGCGTTGTAGGGCCGGCCCGTGTTCGTCGCGGCATCGTACACGTACACGGTGCTTGGCGACGTGGGCGACGAGAACGCGTAGAACAGTTCCGGGCGATCGAAGCGACCCACCAGACCGCTGGCTGACCCCAGCCCCGGCATGGGCACCTCGCGCTCGAGCTTTCCGTCCAGACTGTACAACCGGACGACCGACGCGACGTCCTGCAGCGAGAGCACCCCGATCCGACCCGCCACCAGCGATGAGCCTTCCACCGGCATGGTGCCTTCCGGGATCACCGTTACCCAATGCTGCGGCTCGGGCGTCGCCACGGGCGCCGAGACGATCTTGCGATTCGGAGCCTGCTTGTCGATCTGCAGATAAATCTTTCCGTTCGCCACGCCCAGGACGCCGTAGTTCGCGTCGTGACCGGTGACGATCGGACGGATGCGCGCCGCGAGGTTCGGCTTCATCGGATCGCCCAGGTCCGCGATGTACACCTCATTCTTGTCGGTGCCGGCGGACGTGTTCACGAACAGATAGCGCCCTGTTTCATCCACGCCGCCGTAGACGTACCACGTGGGATTGTCGGGGCGCGCATAGATCTTCATGTCCTGCGATTGTTCGGTGCCCACGCGATGGTAGTAGACCGAGTGGCCTGCGAGCTTCACCTGGATCTGCTCACCCTTTGGCGGCTCCGGGTAACGCGAGTAGAAGAAGCCTTTGCCGTCGTTGGTCCACGACGCGCCGCTGAACTTCACGAAGCGAACGGTGTCCGCCGTGTTCTTCCCCGTCGCGAGATCGCGCACATGATAGGTGATCCAGTCGGATCCACCTTCGCTCTGGCCGTACACCAGATACTTCCCGTCGGGTGACGGAGAGAACCCTGAGAGCGCCACCGACCCGTCGGGCGACAGCTGGTTGGGGTCGAGCACCAATTGCTCCGCCCCGTCCAATGTTCGACGCGAATAGAACACGCTCTGGCGCTGGAGGCCTGAGTTCTTGGAGTAGAACCAGCGCCCCCCTTCATAGAAGGGCATACCGCTGCGGGCGTAGTTGTACAGCGAGGTGATGCGCGCCTGAAACGCGTCGCGGCCCTGGAGCGACGCCAGGTAGGGCATCGTGATGCCGTTCTGTGCCTTCGACCAGGCGATCACCTCAGGATGGTCGAGCGCCTCCATCCAGCGGTACGGATCGGGGACGCGCGCGCCGTGATAGTTCGTGACCGTATCCACCTTGCGCGTGGCGGGATACTGGACCTGTGACTGCTGCTGCTGCCCGGCGAGCGCCGAGCTCGCGAGCATGAGTGCGATTGCAATGCGAACGCGATGCATGTGCTCCTCTGTGGATTGATGACGCCCAGGAATCGTGCATCGCGTCGCACGGGTTGTCGAGGAGGTGTCGCGTCATCGTGGTTCTAGGCGCGTTTCGCCATAGCCCGTACATTCGGGTGTCCTCATTCCCCGCCCGTCTGCCGAATGGCCCACGACCTCCGCAGTCGCCTGCAAGCCAGTCTCGGCGAGCGGAATACCATCGAGCGCGATTGGAGCAAGTGAACGGCATCCGGGTTCCGACATTGATCATCCACGGCGACCACGAGATGCCCTTGTTCCAGTTGGTTGCGGACACACTGCTTCGTCGCATCCCGGACGCCAGGAAAGTCGTGATCACCAACGGCGGACACGGCGCGCACTTTGCGCAACCACAGCAGTTCAACGACGCGATGCTTGCGTTCTTCCGTTCCGTCGACAGCCGCACCGGCAAACCGTGATCGATCCGTTTCTCCAGGCGGCCATCGAGGAAGCGCGAACGGGTTTGCGCGAGGGCGGCATTCCGATCGGGTCCGTGCTGGTGATCGACGATAGAATCGTGGGACGCGGACACAACCGGCGCGTGCAGCGAGGCAGCGCCATTCTGCACGCCGAGATGGATTGCATGGAGAACGCAGGCCGGTTGCGCGCGGAGGAGTATCGTCGCGCGACGCTGTACTCCACCCTGTCGCCCTGTGACATGTGCAGCGGCACGGCGCTGCTCTACGGCATTCCACGCGTGGTCATCGGCGAGAACCGCACGTTCCGTGGGCCCGAGGATTATCTTCGATCACGCGGCGTCCATCTCGACATCGTGGATGACGACACCTGCGTTCGCATGATGCAGGAGTTCATTCAAGGGCATCCGGAGTTGTGGAATGAGGACATTGGTCGCTAGCGTCGCGCTCGCCACGTCGTTTCTTCTTGCCTGCGGCAAGCCTGACGCGAGAAATGCGGACTCCGTGGCGATCATGCCTCAGACTCCTCCCACCGCGGGCACATACGCCGTGCTGGATTTTCAACGTCTGCGCTGGATGAACGGCATGTGGCGCGGCTTCATGCCGGACGGCAAGACATTTTACGAGCGCTACCGCGTCCTCGATGACTCGACCATGGTGATGCACGCGTTCCCGGACTCGACCTTTGGCACGCCGTCGGACAGCTCGCGCATCCTGCTCCGCGGGGGCGTGGTGTCCAACGAAAGCGGCAGCGCTCGCTGGGTCGCGACCCGCCTGGACTCGACAAGTGTGGACTTTGCGCCACAGCGCGGCGCAGTGAACCACTTTACGTGGGCGCAGGAAACACCAACACAGTGGAACGCGACGTTACGATGGACAGATCAGAACGGCCGAGCGCAATCCATCATGTACGCGATACACAAATTTGGCAGATAATGCTCTGGCTTGGTCCGTGCGCAGGGCGGTAAATTGAAGTAGCGCGGCGTTAGGCCGCAGCCGCCTGATACTGGACCCTCACTCCGCCCTCCCCTCTCCCCATGCGTCGTTTCCTTCGCCCACTCGGCGTAGGCCTTGGTGCGTTCGTCGCCCTCGCGCTTACCGCAACGTCCTGCGCTGATCGTTCAACCGCGCCTTCCCTCGCCAGTCTCGTGGCTGTCGGCGCGCCAACGATTGCCAAGGCAACGTTGCCCTCGGTGCGCGTCAGCGAGTTCCACTATGACAACACTGGAACCGACGCCGGTGAGCGCGTCGAGATCTCGGGACCGACGGGCACCGATCTCACCAACTGGAGTGTCGTGTTCTACAACGGCGCTACAGCAACCGCGGGCGTCACCTACCGCACCACCGCGCTGAGCGGAACGATTCCGGCCACGTGCGGCTCGCGTGGCGTGGTCGTAGTCAGCCTGCCGGTGGACGGAATCCAGAACGGACCGCGGGATGGCTTCACGCTCATCAATCCCAGCGGAGCCGTGATCGAGCTCCTCTCGTACGAGGGCACGTTCACCGCGTCGAACGGACCGGCCAGTGGCATGACGTCGACGGACATCGGTGTCGCGCAGGGGGGCACCGAAGCCCAGAACTCGTCCATTCACCGAACGGGTGATGGCATCTGGCGCGTCACCACGCCGCTTGGCACGAACACCTTTGGCGCGTGCAACGACGCCGACGAGCAGCCGCCGGTGGTGGTGGATCGCATCACGGTGTCGCCGGCAACGGCCTCGGTGATCGAGGGGGCCACGCAGCCGTTCACGGCGACGGCATTCGACGCCGCGAACGTCGTACTCACCGGCGTGACCTTCGGCTGGTCGACGTCATCGAACGCGATTGCGATCGTGAATGGCGCCGGCCTGGCGACGGGAGTGGCTGTTGGCGACGTCGAGATTCGCGCGACGGCCGGTGGACGGACAGGGACAGCCGCGCTGCATGTGGACGAAGCGCCGCTGCCGGATCTGCCCGCGGTGCGCTTCAGCGAAGTGCATTACGACAACGTTGGCACCGACATGGGCGAGGCGCTGGAGATCGAGGGCCCCGCCGGTACGGATCTGACCGGATGGAGTGTCGTGTTGTATAACGGCAACGGCGGAACGTCGTACGACACACGCGTGCTGAGTGAGGGTATTCCATCTCTTTGCGCCGGCCGCGGTGTTGTTGTCATTCGCTATGGGCAGGACGGCGTGCAGAACGGATCGCCGGATGGGTTTGCGCTCGTGAATGCGAGCGGTGAAGTGGTGGAGTTTTTGTCGTACGAAGGCGTTTTCACCGCCACCAATGGCCCCGCCTCGGGACGAGCGTCCACCGACATCGGAGTGGCGCAGTCGTCGGCCGCCCACTTCCAGACGCTGCAGCGCCGGCCCGCCGGCAGATGGGAGGGCCCGAAGGCATCGACGCTCGGCGGTTGCTACGGCAGCACGCCGGTGACGCCGACGAATCAGATCAGCTTCAGCGGACGACTGGTGACCGACTCGCCGCTGCCGGTTGGCTTCGAGGACCAGATCTTCGGAACCCTGCGGGCGCCTAATGACGCGACGGTCTCGACCACGTTCGCGTGGACGGCGCTCACGCCGGGTATCGCGACGATCGACGCCGATGGCGTGATGCACGCGCTTGCCGCCGGCACCGCGACGTTCCGCGCCACGGCCGAGGATGGAACCACGGCGACGTATTCGCTGCCGATGGTCGTCGCCACCGCGAGCACAACGGCGCTGTACGGCAACCATGCGGAGTTTGGGGAGCCGGCGGACGGCGACGCGAGCGACGACTACGTCCTGCGTCGCACGGAGTTCACGTCGTCATTAAACAAAAACCGCAACATCCCGAACTGGGTGAGCTACAACCTGGAAGCCACGCACATCACGCCTGGCCAGGATCGCTGCGATTGCTTCACGTACGATCCCACGCTTCCCGCAGACTTCCAGCGCTACACAACGGCGGACTACACCGGCGCCGGCGCGGCCGCGGGCTTCGGCATCGATCGCGGCCATCTGGCGCGCTCGTTCGATCGAACGTCCGGCGCGTTGGACAATGCGCGCACATTCTATTTCTCGAACATCATTCCGCAGGCGGCGGACAACAACCAGGGTCCGTGGGCGAACTTCGAGAATTACCTGGGTGGGCTGGCGCAGAATGAGAACAAGGAGGTTTACATCATCACCGGTGCGTCCGGCACGCACCCGCTGGGCACGGTGAAGGGCGAGGGCGTGATCACGATTCCGGCGATCACGTGGAAGGTGGCGGTGATTATGCCGCGCGATCAGGGGCTGGCGAACGTGGACAGCTACGACGACGTCGAGGTCATCGCCGTGATCATGCCCAATGTGGCGGGCATCAGAAACGTTGACTGGCGCACGTACGTCACGACGGTGAACGCGGTCGAGGCGGCCAGCGGCTACGACGTGCTGGCATTGCTGTCCGACGAGGTTGAGCGCGTGGTCGAGACGGGCATGCAGGACGAACTGGCGCTGGTCGGCCAGCTCGTTGCCGACGGCAAGATCAACGCGGGCAACGGCAATTCACTCACAGTCAAGCTCGAGCACGCAGCAAGGTCCATCGAGCTTGGCAACAACAACACTGCGATCAACCAGCTCGAGGCATTCCTCAACGAAGTGGACGCGATGGCGCGTTCGCGGCGTCTCGATGCGGCTGACGCCACCGCGCTGCGCTCGGCGATCGCGGTACTGATCGCGTCACTTACCTCTTAAGGCTTCCGCGCATTTCCAACAGCGTTGATCCGAATAGGACCGAATGAATCCGAATAGTTCCGATGCACGGGTAGGACTTGGCGTGGGCTGGTAGGAATGGAATGTGGGGTTTTCAACCAAACATCACGGCCCCGCGCGTCAAGTCTCACCCTCCACACCGGAACCATTCGGATCTATTCGGTCTTATTCGGATGTGCTGTTCGATCCCACGAAAGCGCTTGGTTAGCCCGCGGTAAACGTCGTCCGGCCGCCAGCAAC